>CAZNKC010000193.1:0-11275 GCA_964573315.1 uncultured Verrucomicrobiaceae bacterium
TGCTTTTAGGGCAAGCTCCACAGACATTTAAGCGATGCTGAACAAAGGGGCTTTGGATTTGGATATTGACACTGATGGCGCGAATCTAATAAACTTTGCCTTTATTCGTTATAATTTCCCCGCTGCCAGCTAGGCCGGGTTTCCGGGATGGATGGCACCTTCAGTGACGCCCGCCAATCCGTTCACTCGCAACGCAACCATGTCAACCCATGCAGTGATATGCACTCCGCTACCTCTCGTTTGTCAATCGTGCGGCCTGCCGCCGGCCGCGTTTGGCCATGTCTCGTCTTGCTGACGGCGGTGGCCGTCGCGGCTCCGGCACGGGCTGACTTGGGCATGGATTTTCACACATGGCCCGCCGGCCAGGAGCCGGTGCCCGGCCACAATCCGCCTGATGGACTCAACGACGTCTGGCAGCATCTTTACAATGCCTGGGGCCTGGATCCGGAAGGCGACGCCGACAACGACGGCAGCTCCAATTACATTGAGTCCATCGCCGGCACCAACCCCTTCCTGGCGGGCGACTGCCTGAAGGTGGGCGACATGATCGTCACGGCAAACCAAGTGCTCTTTTACTTCGACGCCAAGGCCGGCAAACAATACAGCATCGTGAGCGATGACGCGCCGAACGGCGCGTTTGCGACCGAGGAGGCGCTGCTGGCGCCGGAGTCCGGCGCCAGCTTTATCGCGGCCACGGATGCCGCCGGCAAGGTCTTGCGCATCGCGAAACCGTCGGGCGCTCCGAAGTTTTTCAAACTGAAAGTCTGTGATGTGGACTCCAGTGGCGGCGGCGTGTCAGACTGGGTCAAGCGGCGGCTCGGCCTGGATCCCGCCGTGACCGACAGCGACGGGGATGGCGTCAGCGATTACGAGCAGATCAGCGAGGAGTTGCAGTCGCCGGACGAGATCACCGTGGAAGCCACGGCTCCCTTCGCCTCCGAGGACGGACCGCAGAGCGGCGCCTTCACCGTGCGGCGCACGCGCTGCCTGTTCGATGCCCGGGTCAATCTGGGCTACTCCGGCACCGCCAGCTCCAGCTCAGACTACAGCCGCAGCCCGTCCGCCGGTGTGCTGGAGTTTGCCCCCGGTGAAAAATCCGCGGACATTCACATCAATCCCGTGCAGGACTCCACGCTGGAAGGCAGCGAGTCGGTGACGCTGACCTTGAGCAATCCGGACAGCGAAACCTGCGGCACCAAGCCGGTGCTCGGCCATCCCGCCAGCGCCACGGTCGTCATCAACAACAACACCGCGCCGTCCGGCACCGGCCTGCTGGCGCAGTATTATGACACGGCCAATGCGGCTTACGAGAACGCGGCCAATTTCAACCCCGGCCAGCTCAGGATCACGCGGGTGGATCCGACGGTGGATTTCGACTGGGGGGCGGGCACTCCGAACGGCGGTGTGATCGCGGGTTCGGATGTTGAGCCGGACAATTATTCATCGGTCTGGGAAGGCTATCTTCATCCCACCACCGCGGGCAGCTACCAGTTTCAACTGGATGCGGATGACAAGGCGCGGGTGCTGGTGGATTTGAATAGGAATGGCGTGTTCGACCTGCCCGCGGAGCAGATCGTCGAGCACGGCTGGGATGGCCCGGCCACGGTGGGTGTGTTCAAGCAAAGCGCGGCCCACAGCCTCGTCGTGCCCGCCAATGCCTCGCAGCGCTACCGCATCCGTGTGGAGTTTGTCGAATTCGAAGGCGAAGCCCGCTGCCGCCTGCAATGGCGCAACGGCACCGCGGCCTTCGCCAACATCCCGCAGGCTCAGGTGTACACCCACACGGCGGCGATGAACGCCAACTACAACTACGTCCGGACCAGCAGCACGGCGGGCAACATGACCGGCACCATCACGGTCACGCTGAATGGTCATGGCCTTGCGGCAGGCAACCCAGTCGATCTGGCCTTTTCCTCCGGCAACCTGTTCACGCCGGCGAACGGCAATTTCCACGGCGCCTACACCGTCGCTTCCGTCACCAGCGCCAACGTTTTCGTCGTCAACATCGCCGCATCCAGCCTGCCGCCGAATGGCACCGGCGCCGGCTTCGTTGTCAATCGTCCGGCCAGCACCACCACAGGATGGCTCAACCGCACCTATGGCAACACCACCTTCACCGAACCGCCCGGCCTCGTGGCCGTTCACGGCACGGGCGCCACCACCAGCAACAATGGCATCCTCGGCACCGGCACGCCGGATGTGGACCTGATCCATCACAACATGTTCTCCGCGCGCTGGACCGGCCAGGTGCAGCCGCAGTACACCGAGGAGTACACCTTCGCCGTCCATGCCGACGACGGCTGCCGGCTGTGGATCAATGGCCAGGAAATGGCGCTCCGGCAGACTCTGGCGGCGAACGTCGGCAGCAGCACCTACACCTACACCAGCGCCACCGGCGAAACCGTGGTCAACTATGCCAACTCGTCCATCATGCCGGACTCCTTCGCCGCGGGCGATACGGTCCGCGCGGATCCGACAGCCGGCACGCTGACGAGTTACGCCACCACCGACCTCGTCGTCACCGCCGCCACCTCCACCACCTTCACCGTCACCTTCCCCACCGGCCATGGCAACCAAGACACGGGCGCGACCATCAACATCGACGCCCTCAACCGCCAGATCAAACCCTGGGCTTCGAACGGCAACGAGCGCTACGTCCGCATCCCGATGATCGGCGGCACGCGTTACGACATCCGGCTCGAGTACTGGGAAAACGCCGGTTTTTCCCGCTGCCGGCTGTTCTGGTTCAGCCCCAGCCAGAGCAAGCAGATCATCCCGTCCAACCGGCTTTACCCCTCCAGCGTGCCGCAAGCGCCCCCGGCCCACACCAGCAGCACGGACGCCGTGGCGCTGGTCGGCGGACCTTTCTCCCACCAAGTGGCGGTCAGCAACGGCGCCACGGTGTCCGTCAGCGGCCTGCCGCCGTGGCTGAGCTTCAATCCCGGCACCGGTTTGATCACCGGCACTCCTCCGGTGGGCGCCAAAGGCCCCGTCCAAATCATCGTCACCACCACGGGACCGGCCGGAACCAGCACCTCGCTGGTCAACATCGATGTCGTGGACACCGGCCGTTCCATCGCTCGGGAGCAATGGAATGGCGTGGCTGGAACCAGCATCGCCTCCATTCCCCTTCAAACGGCGCCGGGCAGCACCGGCGACCTCGGCTCCCTGGAGGCCGCCTCGAACGTGGCGGACAACTACGGCGCCCGCATCCGCGGCTACATCACCGCACCCGTCAGCGGCAACTACTACTTCCACATCGCCGCCAGCGACACCGCGGAACTGTGGATCGCCAACGACGACGAACCGGTCAATTCCCTGAAGCGCGCCTGGGCCTCGGGCACCGGCGTGCGCCAGTGGAACAGCCAGCCGAACCAGCGCTCGGCTTGGCTGCGGTTGAAAGCCGGCCAGCGTTATTACATCGAAGTCCTGCACAAAGCCGGCACCGGCCCCGATCATCTGGCCGTGGGCTGGCAACTGCCCGTGGGCGGCGCCGGCAACGGCCCCATCGAAGTGGTGCCGGGCTATGCCTTGTCCCCCCACGAGGAGCCGTCACTCGACAGCGTGCCCGGCTCCTTGTACGTGGCGCGGATGCTGGCCCAAGGCCTCGCCACCACCAGCGGCACCGGTTCGGCCACGCTGCGGCTGAGCGCGGACGAAACCAGCGCCATCCTGAAATTCAGCCACACCCCGCTGACCAGCCCGGTCACCGCCCAGCACATCCACGCCGACCCCTATCTGGCCAATCCGGACACCATTGTCTTTGACATCGACACCCCGCAAAACCCGGCGGACGGCCTCCAACCGGACGGCAGCTACAAGTGGACCATCGAGCCCGTCGGCACGCTGAGCGTGGCGGACATCCGCGAGATCCTCAAACAGGGCAAAGCCTACATCAACGTTCATACCGTCAATTATCCCGGCGGCGAGATCCGCGGGAACTTCACCCTGGCGGACGGCTTCCGCAGCTTCACCCCGCCACCGCCGCCGCCCTCTTGGACGGACGACCACGCCACCAACGAAGGCGCCGTGCGCTTCCTCACCCAGGCCACTTATGGCCCGAGCCTGCAGGACATCGCGGCCCTGAAAGCCATGAGCAGTTATGACGCCTGGATCGAGGACCAGTTCACCAAAGGCCCGTCCTACCACCTGCCCGAGGTCATCCACATGCGCTCCTTCAACCGCAACGCCAATTTCACCGGAACACTCAGCTACAATGCTTGGTGGCGCAATGCCGTCAGCGCCGAGGACCAGCTCCGCCAGCGCATGGCCTTCGCCCTGCTGGAAATCCTGGTGGTTTCCAGGGATGGTCCGCTGCTAAACCGGGCGGACGCCCTTTCCTACTACTACGACCTCCTGCTGGATCACTCATTCGGCAACTTCCGCGAACTGCTGGAGGCCATGACCCTCTCCCCCACCATGGGCCGCTACCTGGACATGCTGCGCAATGACAAACCCGATCTCGCCACCGGACGCATTCCCAATGAGAACTACGCCCGCGAGATCATGCAGTTGTTCTCCATCGGCCTGTACCGCATGTGGCCGGACGGCACCCTGATGCTCAACTCCAAGGACGAATTGATCGAATGCTATCATCAGGACGAAATCATCGGCCTCGCCCACGTCTTCACCGGCTGGGATTACGGTTACGACGGCGCCGACCGCACCGCCCTCAATGCCCCGGCCGATCCGCCGAACGGCTGGATACGCCAGATGCGCGCCACGCCGGTGCGGCACTTCACCGGACAGAAGCTGATCTTGAACAACGAAGTCCTGCCCGGCCTGCGCCAGATCGGCGCCCAGCCGCTTGATCCTTACGCCGTGCATAACGCCATGCACTTCAACGACCCCGCCTACCGCGCGCTGGCGCAGCAGGAGATCGAGGTCACCCACGATCAGCTTTTCAACCACCCGAACACCGGACCGCTCATCTGCCGCCAGCTCATCCAGCGCTTTGTCACCAGTAATCCCTCGCGCGACTACCTCTACCGCGTGGTCAGCGCCTTCAATGACAACGGTTACGGCGTGCGCGGAGACCTGAAGGCCGTCATCAAGGCCATCCTGCTGGATCATGAGGCGCGCCATCCCTCCTTCATCGCCAAGACAGCCTTCGGCAAGCAGAAGGAGCCGCTGCTGCGCGTGACCGCCGCCGCGCGCGCCTTCCGCAATCAGGGCCTCTCGGGCACTTATTCCCAGGGATCCCCCACGACGAACAACAACCGCACCATCACCATCACCACCAACACGCCTCACAAGCTGAACACCGGCACCGGCAACGCCGTGTTCCTGGACTTTGGAAATTCCACGGCACCGCCCGGCGTGGCCCCGCCTACATCCACCACCTACACCGTGGCCGCCGTTCAAAGTCCGACGAGTTTCACTGTCAATGCTCGCATCTGGCGCGGCAACTACGCCTACAACCAGCCCGCCGGCTCCAGCGTTATGACCATCACCGCCGCCAGCCACTGGCTGCCGAAGAATGGCAAGGTTTTCATCGACTTCATCTCCGGCCCCGCCGACAACGTCGCCGGGTTTGACCGGGCGGTGCATACCGTCACCGAATCCAACAGCACGGACAGCATCGCCGGCACCTCCTTCCAGATTAACGGGCTGCCCGTCATTGCGACCGCCCGCACGGGCAACGCGATCTTCCCCCGCTATGACACCGGCTCCTACGGAGTCGTCAACTCAGGACTGCCGGCACCTCAGGACAAGCGCATTACCCTCAACACTCCCGTCACCTCCGACCACAAACTCAAAGTGGGGGATCCCGTCTATATCAATTTCACCGCCACCAACGGCGCCAATATCAAGCCCTACGACGGCGAGTACATCGTCGAGAGTGTGGAGGACCGCAACACTTTCACGGTGCTGACCTATGCCGGCAACAACGTCATCACCAACCAGACCCAGAATGGGACGTACATGTTCCCGCTGGCCGAGCCGCCGCGCCTGCGCTCCGGGCTGGTCAATTCCAGGCCCGGCACGTTTGAACTCAACGCCGTCACCGATCTCGCCCTCGCGCAAACGCCGTTGAACTCCCCCACCGTCTTCAACTACTTCATGCCGGATTACAAATTCCCCGGAGCCATCGCCGCGCAGGGCATCACCACGCCGGAGTTCCAGTTGAGTTCCGAGACCAACGTGATGCGCCAGATGAATTTCATCCGGGACGGCGTCCTGATGCCCAACCACAGCCTCGCGAGCAGCAGCTTCAACGCCGGCAGCAACGCGCTGGTGTTGGATTACACCCCTTGGCTGGGCAACGCCGTGGACGCCGGCCTCGGCGCCGGAACCAACACCACCCAGCCTTGGACCAACGACATCAACCTGCGCGCGCTCATCGACAAGCTGAGCCTGCTGTTCACTGCCAGCCAGTTGTCCGCCGAAGCCAGGGACATCATCTACAACCACATCATCAGCGAGGGGCGGAGCCGGTCGATTACCAGCATTAATGTGGCCAGCCCTTGTACGATTACCACGCTCGAGACACACAACCTGACGGTCGGCTCCCAGGTGACCATCAGCGGCATGGTCGGCGGCACTTTCACCCTTGGCGGCAGCCCCACCAGCATCAACGGCACCCGCACCGTCACCGCCGTGCCAAACGCCACCACTTTCCAGGTAGGCATCAACTGCACCAGCAACGCCGGCTTCAACTACACCACCTCGAACGTCGCCACCAGCCTCCCGTACCCTAACGGGACCCTTCCCCCGCAGATCGACCGGCGCAACCGCATCCGCGCCATCGTCCACTTGATCCTCACCTCCGCCGACTACGCCATCCAACGCTAACGCCGAGACTCAACGTCATGAAGAAATTCCACGTCCCCTATCTTTCGCGCCGCAGCTTCCTCGAGCGGGCCGCTTGCGCCGGCGCCGGCGCGGCCGCCTTCAGCAGCACCATCCGGGATCTGCGCCTCATCAACTCCGTCATGGCCGCCGATCCGCTGACGGATTACAAAGCGCTGGTCTGCCTCTTCCTCCAGGGCGGCAATGACTCGAACAATTGGATCATTCCCACCAGCCCCGAGGATCACGCCGCTTACGCCGCCATCCGCGGCAACTTGGCGCTGCCGGTGGATGCCGTGCTGAAAATGCGCACCGGCACCGGCCCGAGCGACCCCGAATACACCGACGCCGCCGGTCGCACCTATGGCTTTCATCCCGTCTGCACAGGCCTGCAAACCCTGTTCAACGAAGGCAATCTCGCCGCCGTCTGCAACGTCGGCTCGATGCTGCGGCCCGTCACCCGCGCCGAGTACCTCGCCAATGCCTCCGGCACCCGGCCACCGCAGTTGTTCTCCCACAGCGATCAAGTGACCCAATGGGAGACTTCCCTGCCGGATCAAGCGCCCTCCACCGGCTGGGGCGGGCGCGTGGCGGACCTGTTGAACGCCACCTACAACAACACCGGCCAGATCTCCATGTCCATCTCCGTGAACGGTTCCAACACCTTCGAGGTGGGCCAACTCGTCTCCCAGTACCACGTCTCCACCGCTGGCGCGGTGACCCTTTCCAATATCAGCGGAGACCGGCTCCAAGCCATCCGGGACATGCTCGCCCTCAACCATGTCAACCTCCAGCGCCGGGCGTTCGCGGGCGTCGCCGACAACGCCATCGAAACCGGCGACTTTCTCAACGCCGCCATCGGCGAGACCGATGACAGCGTCTGGACCTGGGACACCGTCTTCCCCGCCACCGCCCTCGGCAATCAAATGAAAATGATCGCGCGCCTGATCAAAGCCAGCGGGGCTTTCAACATGAAGCGGCAGATTTTCTTCTGCTCCATCGGCGGCTTTGACACGCACACCAACCAAGTCACTGATCCGCTCAACGCCAACAACCAGTTCAACGTGCTCACCGGCACCCACGCCAACCTGCTCACCCAGGTAAGCCAAGCTCTGTTCTCCTTCCAACGTGCGATGGAGCAGATCGGCTCCGCGGACAAAGTGACGGCCTTCACCGCCAGCGACTTCAACCGCACCATGCCCACCAACAGCCAGGGCAGCGATCACGGCTGGGGCAGCCATCACGTCATCGTCGGCGGCGCGGTCAAGCGCGGCACCTACGGCACCTTCCCCGTCCATGCCATCAACGGTCCCGACGACACCAGCACCGGCCGCTGGATCCCCACCACGGCGGTGGACCAGTACTCCTCCACGCTCGCCAAATGGTTCGGCGTCAGCCCCACGGACATGACCAACGTCTTCCCCAATATCAGCCGGTTCTCGACGCCCGACCTCGGCTTCATGTTGTAAAGGCAAAAGCGAACGATGAAAGCCCGCCTTGTTTTGGTCATCGGGCTGGCCTTGCTGGCGGCGGCGCTGGGGTACTGGCTGGGTGAGGGAACTCGCGATACGGGTCGTGCCGCCAACGTGACACCGGCTCCGGAATCGGCTGTCCCACCGCCTGCCGAACTGCCCGCCCCGCCACCCGCCGCTCCCGTCCCGGAGGCGCCTCCGCCCGAGCCGCCCCCGGTGCCCGTCACCCCTCCCAGCGAGCCCGGCTCAGCCCGCGCCCTCCGCGCCAATCCCGCCGCCCTCGGACCGCGGGAAGAGGAAGACCCGGCGCAGACCGAGGCCGACTCCATCGCTCTCAACATCCGCCAATACGCACTGCGCTTCGGCGGCAATCCGGTCGGCGCCAACGCGGAGATCGTGAAGGAACTCAACGGCGGCAATCCCAAAAACGCGCGCTATCTTCCCGCCGAGTTGATGCGGCTCAACGATCAGGGAGAACTCATCGACAAATGGGGAACACCCTATTTTTTCCATCAGGAATCGTCTGACAAAATGGAAGTCCGCTCCGCCGGCCCCGACAAACAACTATACACCACGGATGATTACATCGCGCAATGAATCAAGGCGGCGAACGGTCCAAAATAAAATCCTGTCCATCCTGCCTAAAATCCGCCGGGTTCGCGTCCATGGATGTTATTTGCATGCCCGCGCTACGCTCTGAACGAGTCGAGCACCGGCAGGTCAGCAGGGGCGAGATCGAAGCCGCGCATCTCCTGCGGCGAAACCCAGGCCAGCTCACTGTGATCGAGGGGTTGCGGATCGGGAGAGCCGGGGCGCAGGCGGCAGACGAAGGGCGTCATCACGATCCGGCCCCACGGGTAATCGTGGCTGACGCCGGGAAGGGTGCGCAGGATTTCCACCACGCAGCCCAGCTCCTCCTGCAACTCGCGATGCAGCGCCGCCACCGCGCTCTCCCCAGGATCGATCTTGCCACCGGGAAACTCCCACAACCCGCCCAGCCGTTTCCCCGGCGCGCGGCGCGCCAGCAGCACGAGGTCTTCACGGCAGATCAACGCGCAAACGACGGCCACGGGCGGCCCGGGAGAGACATCGGGGACATGGGACATGCCAGACACTCATGGCGGGAACGCATGAAAAAGCCATGCTCATTTTCCGGATCATCCGGGAAGTGGGAGCGGGCGCTGCGCTGCTCGATCGTGGATCGCTGTCGCGACCAGGGCTGCCGTTCCGTGGCGACATGATGGCAAAGCGGCATCCGGGCTTCGCGGCAGCTCCCAAACAGGGATGCCCGCGGTCTTTGCGGGCATGCTGGAAGCTTGCCCCACTTTACCGCCGCCCGTGGTTGAAATCCACCGGCTGGCGCAGCGTGCGCGCGCCGGGGTTGTTTTCGATCAGCACGTCCCGGCAGCTTGGATCGACGACGAGGGTGGCGGGTTTGTTTTGGAAGGTGTTGCCGGTGAATTGCAGATCGCGGCCATTGGGGGCGAAGGTCACGGCGGCGTCCGGCGCGGAGTCGCCGAGAACGAACACGTTGTCGCGCACGATGACGGGACCGTAGGCGGCGTCCGGTTCGTAGAGTGTGAAGTAAAGCTCGGGGAATGTCACCGGCTGGCCCGTCTGATAGGCGATGCGGCCTCGGCGCATGTCCAGCTCGTTTTTGGTGGTGTTGTTGACGAAGACGTTGCCGGTCATGATGAAGTTCACGGGCTGGTTGATCCAGGAGCCGCGCCCGCCGTTGCGGAAGGTGTTGCCAGTGATCGTCACGTCCGTGCAGCTTTTCTCCACGCTCATCACGCGCGAGCCGTTGCTGCCGTCGATGAGATTGCCGGTGATGGTGGCGTTCTGGCAAAACTCGGCGAGAAAGAACGCGCCCATGCGGCTGCCGAGGATGTGGTTGTTCGCGAAGACGATGTTGCGGCAGGCCTGGATGTGCATGGTGTCGCCGAGGGCGCTGAGCTGGCAACCGGTGACGCGCACGTCGCGCGCGCCGGTGATGTCGAATGCGCCCTTGCCCGGCCCCGCGCCGGTGGGCGCCCAAGCGTGATAGGCTCCGTTCAGTTTGTGGACGAAGCGGGTTCCCGGTCCGCTGGAGCCTTGAAAGCGGATTGGCTCTGCGCCCGGTTCCGGCGCGATTTTGATGTGGTCTTCATGGGACTCGACCACGAAATACTGCCGCCCGCGGACGAGATTCCCCGGCAACGATGCGCCCATGAAGGTCAAGGCCTCCGACGGTTCCGCGCTGCGGCTGACCGGCACCGGGTTTTGCCGGTTGTCAAAACGCACCCGGTCATCGCCGTCTGTCATCGCCACATCGTCGCGCACCAAGTCCATGCGGAAATACCGCGCCGCGCGCTCCACCTCCCAGGCTTCATACTCTTCCGGCCAGGTCATGATCTGCCACAGATAACCGTAGTCCCACATGAACTTGCCGCTGCGCAGCAGCACGCAGCTTTCCACCGCCACGCGCTCGGCCCAGGCCAGCACTTCGTTTTCGCTGCCTTTTTTGATCGAGCCATGCACACCGATGACGGCGCCGGCCATGCCGTCCGATCTCACGTCGCGAAACAGGAGGTCATGCGTGCCTCCCTCGCGCGTCGTGGTGATCTCGATGCCTTTGGTGTTCGCGTTCGGCTCCCAGCCGTTCTCCCGCCGCGCCGGGTCGAAGACATGCCCGATGAACTCGCCGCCGTGCCAGGCGAAGTTAACGATGTCTTGTCCGGCGAAAATCACGATCCGCGCCTGATCCGGCAGCGTCTTCGGCAGGATGAATCGCGCTCCGTGCGCGAAGACCGCCGTGTCCGAAGCCAGCGGGATGGGTTGCGCGCCGTCGAGATGATAATCACCGAGAGGGATCGTCACCACGCCGCCTTTGGCAAGCAACGCGGCGAGTTTGGCGGAGTCATCGGCGCAGACGGCGGTGACGGTGAAAACAAAGACAAGCAGGCGGATCACAGGTTTCATCCTAAAAGCGGGGTTGATGGTTGAAAGTTGATGGTTGATAGACTGAAAAT
>CAZNKC010000194.1:0-11189 GCA_964573315.1 uncultured Verrucomicrobiaceae bacterium
AGCGGGGGCGGGGGCGGGGGCGGGGCCTGAACCAGCGGTGGGGACGGGCGCGGCGGGGGTGTTTGGCACCCAGCGTGGGGCCAGGGTGGCGCGGGACAGGTGGGTGATGACGGTTTCCACGGCGCGGCGGCCTTCCAAATGCTCGCGTACGGCGGTACGGGTGAGGGTCCAAGCGCCCTGCACGCCTTGCACGGTCTGCACCACGGCGACCAGGATGATGGAGAGAATGAGCATCGCCACCAGCAACTCGACGAGGGTGAACCCCCGGGGGGATGCCGGATTCGTTTGGCAGCGGGGCGCATCCCGGAGAGACGCGGCATGTTGAGTTTCCTCCCGCTCAGGTGCTTGGTTCGGTTGCCGGGTCGGAGGAGTCATTGGGTGTGGCGGGGTTGGCCGGGCCGAGGGGGACGGTGATGGTGACGGGGAGCAGGCGCTGGCGGTGGCGGCGCGGGTCATTAAGGGCGGACCGGTCCTGCCAATGGTCGGTGACAGAGACGCGGAGGCGGCGGACGAAGGGGGAAGAATCGCTTTCGCCGGGCAGCTTGCCGGCTTCCTCCAGGCGGGCGAGGGCGGCAAAGGCTCTTTGCGAGCCGACTGAGGCGGTGCGCAGGACATCGCCGCGTTCGTCGAAGTAGAAGGTGGCGGGCTCGCCCAGTGTTCGCAGGGTGGAGGAGAGGTCGTCCGGAGGGGCGCGGTCCAACTCCGCCTGATAGACGGCGCGCAGGTGCTGGAAGATGCGCGCTTCCGCGGCCTGCTGACGGGCGGTCTGCATGGAGGCGAGGCCGTTGGGCAGGGTGCCGACGAGGACGAGGACGCCGAAGACAAAAATGGCCATGGCAAAGAGCACCTCCGCCAGGGTGAATCCTGGCGCGGCCTTGGCTGGAGGCGGCGGGAGGGCGATCATGGGGTGAAGGGCTCGGTGCTTATTATGCGATAACGATAGAATTCGTCGAGCGCGATGTTGCCGGCGGTCATGTCCGGGATGCCGGGGTCGTTGGGATCGAGGTAACGCTCGATGACGGCGGCGCCGCGCTGTTCGGCGGTGATTTTTTCGGTGGCGATGTCCCATTCGTTGGCGGGAGTGCCGCGGGATTTGCTGATGAGCTGGACGCGATAGTGGACTTTGAAGACGTTCGAGCGGGTGCAGAGGCGGGGATAGATCTGGGCGTAGGGGGATTCGCGCAGGTTGTCGCCGGTGAGTTCGAAGGCGTCGAGCTTGAGCGGGTCGTTGGGGTCGTCGCCGTTCCACCATTCGATGATTTTCGCGTACTCGAGGTCTTTAGGATCGAACGGGAGGGAGGAGGAAGGGGGGGAGCTGAGATAGCGGTCATAGTCGTCCTCGTGGCCTTCGATGCGTTTGGGCATGAGGGGGACGCCGCAGATTTGCGAGGGATGGATGAAGACGCCCTCCGGCATGGCGAAGTGGCCGCGGAAGGCGTCGAGTGTGCGGTAGGTATCGACTTCGTAGAGGAACTCCGGGCAATCCGGCGGTGGGCCGGCGGCGGGGTCGAAGGGGGCTTTGTAAAGTTCCCGGGCGTTGTGGGGAATGGCGGGGATGCGCACGCCTTTGAAGGCGGCGTGCAGGGCGGTGGTGCGTTCGATCCAGGTGAAGGGGATCATCTGGAAGTTCATGTTGATCTTGCCCTGAGTGGAGAAGGCGGGACTGAGGAAGGCGGGCTCGACGACGGGGGTCCAGAAGAAGTCGAGCCAGAGGTAATCGGCGGGATGGTCGAAGCCGGGATGGTCGAGATGGGTGGCGGCTGTGTCGGCGGGGGTGGTGCGCGAGGCGGGGTTGGGGCAGAATAAGAGGGTGCGCCAGGGTTCGGGATCGGGCTGGGCCGGGAGGGTGGTGGTGGAATGCCCTTTGGGGTGGCCATAGACGTAAGGGGTGAGCGCGCCGAAGATGAAGGCGGAGGCGGCTTGGCGCTGCGGGGTGTGGCCGAGTCCTTGGTCGTCCGGGGTTATCTGGCCGCCGTTGGTGTAGGCGGCGGCGACGTGGTCGCTGATGCCGCGGCGGGCGTCGGCTTGGGACACGGGATTGAGCAGGTCTTGGCGGCTGAAGAAGGGGCCATCGGGCAGGATGCTGGTTCCGGTTTCCCAGTCGCCGTAGCGGAAGTCGGTTGGGGGTGTGTTTTTGAAGTCGGCTCTGGCTAACGCGGCGGTGACGCCCTGGGGGATGGCGGGGAGGGGTTGCGACGGCGGCGGGGGGAGGATCCCGTAGTCCAGGAGGGAACCGGCGGTGTAGTACGGTTCCTTGGGGGTGTCGGTGAGCGGGGCATTGACGGAGGTGCCGATTTGACCGACGGGGTCGAAGGCTCCTTCGCGCAAGCCGTGGGATTCATAGACATCCGCGGCGGGCGGTGGCGTCGAGTTCAGCGCGAACCATTCCCGAGGCACTTGGTAACGGGCCGCGGCCAAGCGTACGTCGCCGCGATGTGGGCCATTCGGATCGAGGGTGATGGAGCGGACGACGTCGCCTCTTTTGATGAGAGGCAGCCGCGGCGGGGTGCCGGGAGGGCTGCCGGGAACGGCTTGGAGTTCGAAGCGTTGCAGGATGAAGGCGTCGTTGGAAGTGGCGCTTACGAGATGGAAGTCGTCGGGGTGCAGGCGGGGAACGGGGAGATCCCCGTCGATTCGGCCAAACGGCAGGACGATTTCCTGGTAGCGCAAAGTGTCGTTGTCAGTATGGATGATTTCGAGAAGCACGTCACCGCCAGTGTAGGGGATGGCGACCGGTGGGGCGGCAGGGTCGATGATAATTTTGTTGCTTGCCCAGGGGAATTGTTTGTCGGGGTCATCGATGCCGAGATTGAGGCGCGGCCGGCCGTCTTTTTCCACGAAGAAAGCGGTGAGGCCGCTGAAGCTGGTGGCATCTCCACCGAAGCGCCCGGCACTGCCGCCGGTGACATGGAGGCCGGGCAGGGAAGGAGAGAAGGAGGTGCGGTTGATAAGTTTGTAAGGGCCGCCGGTGTCGCCGAAGATGAGCGGCTGGCCGTGCAAGGAGTGTTTCAGCAGGGTGAACTGAAAGCCTTCCGGCGGGGTGTCCGGGGGGCCACTGGTGTTCGGGCCATTGAGCCCTTTGAGGACGTATCTGACGGTGGGATTGACGGCGGGCAGACCGGGAGAGGCGAGGAACGGCTCCAGCACGATGAAGGCGCGGACTTCGGTGGTTTGCTTGGCGAAGCGGTGGAAGGGGGAATCGGGATTGTCATCGATTTCGACCTGGCCTCCGCTCATGGTGGCGTTGGTGGCGATGAAAACGATGGCGGCTTCGGTGATGGTGGGGATGCGGCCGGGGCTGCGCAGGGTGGGGCCGGTGCCGGGGTTGTCCACGAGCGGGGCGACCATGCCGGAGCCTTCGGGTGACGCGCCCGCTACGTTGACCGGGGCGAGGTAATCATAAACCGGTCCGATATCCGCCCAGGCGTTGCCGGGATTGGAACTCCAGCGCATGAGGTCGAACATGGAGAGCAGGAGGTGGTCGCGGTTGGTCGTGCCGTATTTGTCCTCGAAACTGTCGGTGGAGGCGGGGAAGGGCCAGGAGGTCTGGGTTTTGAGCCAGTCAAAGAGCTGCCAGTTGCGCGGGTGATTGTCGAGGTCGGCTCTGATGTGGTGGGAAGATCCAGGGGTGGCGGCGCCGGTCCAGGCGGCGTCCCGCACGAGGCCGTAATAAGGGCGTACGCCGTCGGCGGCGCCGCCGAGGGTGGCGGCGAGGGCCATGAGCTGGTCGGTGCGGGTGCGTTGGGCGGCGTCCGCCTGCATGGGCCAGAGGGAGATTTTGGGCTGGTTGAAGGGGTTCGTCTCCGGTGCGCTGCTGTGGGTGGTGAGACAGAAGCGGGCGCGGCGGATGTCGGCCTCGTCCAGAGCATAACCGCCGACGGCCTGATAGCCGTTGCGCTGGCGCAGGGCATTGGCGCCGTAGGGCACGCCGGGGTCGAAGAGAAATTCGTCCACATTGGAAAAACCGGCGGCGGTGCGAGCGGGGGGCGGCTGGGTGTTGGCATCGACGATTTCCGTGCCATGCACGGAGCCGGTGTCGGGGTCTGGGGTGTGCGGCAGCAGGCCGTGGATGGTGGTGACGTAGTCTTTGAAGGGATCTGCCGTTGTGGCGGTGGCGTCGGGCGGCTGAGATTGCGGCTGCAACTGCGTTGGCGGCTGCCCCAGGCCACCGAAGCCACGCAGAACGGGGCTGAGCGCGGTGTAGGCCGGATGGCCGGAGAGGCGGTGGTGCTCGCCGCGCATGGGTTGGGAGTCGGCGGCGTGGCGGTCGCGCGCGCTGGCGGTCATGGGCGGGTGCCAGGGAGCTGGTTCGCTGGCGGTGTTGAGGTTGACTTTGCAGCTTTCATCATCCGTCCAGAAAGCGATGCGGCCGATGAGGCGCGGGGCGGGCTCGCCGTTTTCGGGTTGCAAGTCGCCCATGTTGAAGCGCGCCTGAGTCGGGCCGCTGGACGGCAGAGGGGCGAGGACTTTGCCGTTGCTGAGCACATAGAGCCAACGCACCGGCATGGGCATCTGATGGCGGGCGCTGGCGGCGGGCAGTGCGCCGTGGGCCATGCCCTGAATGCGAGACTCGTTCGCGTTGCCGTAGGGGTCGAACGCCAGCGGGTCGAGGATGGGGAAAACCAGGGTGCCTTGTTCGGCGGGGCGCAGGGGGGCTCCGGTGCGGAGGTTTTGGCGGATTTCGACTGGTTCGTTGAGATCGACGAAGAGAGCCTTGGCGTTGGCCCATTGGGCGAGTTCGGCGGTTTCTTTGGCGAGGTCGAGCGCGCCTTCGGCGTAAAGCGCTTGAGTGGAGTAAAGCGGGTAGCGGTACTGCAGCAGCCGGGCTTGGGCGCCGGGTGCAGGGTTCTCCAGGGTGAAGACTCGGATGAGGCCGGGCTGCGAGGTCCAGTTGAAATGGGCGCCGAGGTTGTGCGTGGCGCGGCGGATTTGGGAAATGACAATCTGTGAGGGCAGTTCAGCGAGAGTACGGACGTCGGTCAGTTCGGTGCTGTTGATGGCGGCGCGCTGCTCGGCCCGGTTGAGCGTGAGGATGGTGAGCACGAGAAAGGAAATGAGCGCCAGCGCGCCCAGCACGATTACGAGCGCGACACCCCGCTCCCGGCGTCGGATTTCGCGGGCGGGTGGCGGCTGCCTTTTGGGTATTTTTGCCATCACAATGTCATGACAAATAGCCGATTGGCGGGGAAGTGTCCAGACAAAGCGTGGCTTTTGAGTTTTTGTTTGACGGGAGCAAGGCGGGCCAAAACGGGGCACTCCGTTCTTTTAAACGCTGGGGTGATCGGGGGGAGGGCGCTTGGGCCGTTCAGGTTTTTCGCGGCCCGGCTGTGGTTGGAGGCGGGGCGCCTCTTTTCACCGGATCAAGCGGCGGAGGCGCCGCTTCTACGCCGCCGCAGGATCGCGCCCAGCAGGCCGGCCAGCAGCAGGATGCCGCGGCCGGGCTCCGGGATGATGGCGCTGGTGTTGTAGGTGTAGTACAACCAGATGTCACCGTTTACTTCGCTCAAGTCGAATCCGGAGCCGGGGGAAAGGATGTCGTTGAAGGCGTTGCCGCTGCCGTCCAGCCAGTTGTAACTGGGGATGGAAAAGGCGTTCAGGTCGAAATCATTCAAGCTGCCGCCCACGGAATACAAGAGCCAAGCCTGATCGTTTTTCCAAAAGTCATTGTTCCAGTCCACCGAGTTGCTGAAGGCCAGATTCAACTGGGTGGCGCCGGAGAAGCTGAGGCTGCCGTTGACGTTGATGCCGTCATAAATGGCGCCGCGGCCCGAGGTGGTGTTGCCGGTCAATTCCCAGAAGACGCTGGCGTTGTCGTAGGCGAGGTTGTGTTGGTGGGTGAGAATGCCGGGAGCGCCGCCGCTGCCGGGATTGTGGCCACCTTCGATGAGGACATTGCCCAGCACGGTGCCGCTGCCGCTGAGCGTCTGATGGCCGCCGATGGTGAAGGAAGATTTGGCGGTCACGTCGAACGTCGCGCCATGGTTCACCTGGATGATCGTGGAATGCGCCAGTGAGCCGCTGCTGCCGAGCTTGAGCGCGCCCGCCTCCACCGTGGTGACGCCGGTATAGCTGTTGGCTGCGTCGAGGGTGAGCGTGCCTGTGTTGAGTTTGGTCAGTCCGCCGTTGCCGGTGAGGACGGCGGAGATGCCGACGTTTCCGAGGCCGTTCGTGTCAATGAAAGCGCCGCCGGAGAGAAGCTCCACGTCGCCCGGCTCGAAATTTCGGAGAAAGTCATTCTCATACCATTTGGCGCGGAGAATGCCGCCGTCGAAGTTGATCTTGCCCGCGCCGCTGCCTTCGCTCACGTAACCTATTTCCAGGACGCCGCGGATGCCGGGCGTGCCGTTGAGGTTGAGGGTGCCTTGGCTGCCTGCCGCGGCTGCCAAGCGGAGTTCGCCCGAATTGGGCGTGACCTTTCCCCCGTCCGCGATGGTCAATGTGCCGGCGCCTTGATTGCCCACATATAAAGAGGACGAAGCTTGCCATTGAGAACCTGCTCCTGTCACCGTTACCACCCCGGTGCTGCCGGTGGCGTGGCCGATGTAGCCATTGCTGCTGTTTTTGAGGGTGCTGCCAGCCTGGACATTGAGCGTGCCGCTGCCTTCGTTGCCAACGTACAAAAAATTGGTGATTTCCCACGTTCGTCCGTTGAGAACATTCACCGTGCCTGTTTCTCCCGCGGCATAGCCGATGCTGGCGGGGTTGGAGTTTGTCACGTTGCCCGCGAAGATATTCGCGATGCGAGCCGTGGAGCCGCCGATGCGTGTTTCATGCCACGTGGGCGCACCCGCCGGGCTCCACAAACTGTCGTCATGCCAGCTTCCGCTGCCTGTGTTGAAGGTTTTAAAGTCCTGTCCGCAGGCGCTGCCGCTGGCCAAAGTAATCGGAAATACGATTAGGTGTAAAAAAGAATGATGAGTAGAGCTGAATGCGGGCACAATGCGGCAACATTGCTCTATAAATCATTGAACGTCAATAATTAATGAAAATTCGAGGCGGGCACTTGTTAATGTTTGTGTGATTATATAAACTAGGAATTAAAATGATTTATAGGATAAAGGAGTCGGTTTTTGAATCGTAAAAAATAAGCTATTACTTTACTTTTTGGGATGGTTGTATGAAGTGGATTGGTTCTGGTGGCCGATGCCCTGGGCGTTTGAGGATGGTGGGCTTCGGCGTTATGCGCGATGCTCGCCTGCGTCTTGCGCCTGCCGTTTTGCGAGCGCTTTTCGCATCAGCTCCCGGATGGCGATTCGCCACCCCGTCAAAATTACCTCCGGCTCAGCCGGTAAAACATCACGCCGCCGATGGTCAGGAAGAGCACATTCGGCGCCCACATCAGCAGGTGCGGATATGAGCCGGGCTGGTCACTTAAAATGTCCCCCACCAGGATGAACACCATATAAACCAGCGCGGTGATGAGGCTCAGCGCGAAGCCGGCCGAGGTCTCCCGCCGCTGTGCCGTCACGCCCAACGGGATGCCCACCAGCGCGAAGGTCAGGCAGGCCATCGGGAAGCTGTAGCGTTTGTTCAACTCCGTCCGGGATGAACTCAGCGCTTTTTCATCCATCTGCTCGCCTTTGGACTTGTCCCAGCCCGTCGCCATTTCCTTCCACAGCTCCCCCGTGGTCTTCATGCTGGCGTTCACCCGCTCCCGCTCCTTGAGGCGCGACAGCGGAAACGTCAGCGCGAACTCCTCGAAATAAATCGGCTCGATGCCGTCGATGTTGTTGGCCGCGTCCAGCTTCGGGGTCTCCACCGCGCCGTCCTCCAGCTTCAGCACGAAATCCAGCACGCCTGGCGTGATCTCCAGCCGCGCCCGCCGCGCGCGGATCGTCCGCTTCACCTTCGTGCCGCCCTCCAGCTCGATGATCGTCAGGTTGGTCAGGTCTTCGCCGTCGCGCTTGCCGGTGTAGATGAGGTAGCCGGGGAATTTTTCCAGCACCCGGTTTTCCGGGAAGAGCGCGGAGGGATCGTCCGTGGCCATTTGGTAAAACAGTGTTTTCATCCGGTTCTTCGCCGCCGGCGCCACCTCCACGTTCACCCAGTAGCAAACGCCGGACAAGAGCGCCCCCAGCAGGAAAACCGGCAGGCAGATGCGCGCCATCGACGTGCCCGTCATCCGCATGGACACCAGCTCGTTGTCCGCCGACATGCGGCCATAGACGAGCAGGATCGCCGTCAGAAACGCCCACGGGATGGTGAAGATCAGCGAGAACGGAATCACCAGCGCGATGAACTGCGCCACCAGCGAGAGCGGCAGCTCGGTGCTGCCGAGGAGTTGGTCCAGCTTTTTGTACACGTTGCCCAGCACCATCACGCCGCTGAGCACCGCCACGCCCGTCAGCGTGGCTATCCACACTTGGCGGCCGATGTAGCGGTCAAAAATGCGTGGAAACATGCCCGTGTTCTCCCGGCGGCGCGCGGCGGTCCGGCGGCCCGCCCTCAGTCTTCAAAACGCAGCACGTACTCGCCGTTCTTTTGCAGGTTCAGGCGGTCGCGCACTTCCATCTCCAGATAGTTTTCGTCCGTCTGAATCCAGTTTAACCGGCGCAGCATCTTGTCGCGCTCCAACCGCAGGCCCTCGCGCTCGCCCTTCATCGCGTCGAGCTTCGCGCGCATGGCGTTTTGCTCGTGCAGCGGCTGCTTGAAGCAGGCGAGCACCGCACCGAACACCACGAGCACCAGGAGGCCCTTGCCCACCCGCAGGCTCCAGCGCAGCCACTTGTCAGCGCGCTGCTCTGGAATCAACCGGTGTCCTTGAATCTCCTGGTAGCTCATGGGTTCTCCTTCTGGTTTGGTTCAAACTTTCATGCGTCCGCCGAAGATCGCGCTCTCGCCCAGCTCCTGCTCAATGCGCAGCAACTGGTTGTACTTCGCGATGCGGTCGGAGCGGCTCAGTGATCCGGTCTTGATCTGCCCGGCGTTCGTCGCCACCGCGATGTCCGCGATGGTCGAGTCCTCCGTCTCGCCGGAGCGATGGCTGATGACCGAGGTGTAGCGGTTTTCTTTCGCCAGCTCCACAGAGTCAAACGTCTCCGTCAGTGAGCCGATCTGGTTCACCTTCACCAGGATGGAGTTCGCCACGCCCAGGTCGATGCCCTTGCGCAGGAACTCGACGTTGGTGACGAACAAATCGTCGCCCACCAGTTGCGTCGTCGCGCCCAGCTTGTCGGTCAGCACCTTCCAGCCGTCCCAGTCGTTCTCCGCGCAGCCGTCCTCGATCGAGATGATCGGGTACTTCTTCTGCAAGCCCGTGAAGTAATCCACCAACTCCGCCGCCGTGCGCTTGCTGCCGTCGGATTTCTTGAAGACGTAAAGCCCGCTGTCCTTGTCGAAGAACTCGGACGAAGCCACGTCCAGCGCGATGGCGATGTCCTCACCGATTTTGTAGCCGGCTTTCTCGATCGCCTGCGCGATGACCTCCAGCGCGTCGTCCGCCGATTTCAGCGTCGGAGCGAAACCACCCTCGTCGCCCACCGCCGTGCTCAGACCGCGGTCATGGAGGATTTTTTTCAAAGCGTGGAACACTTCCGCGCCGTAACGCAGCGCCTCGGAGAAGGTCGGCGCACCTTTCGGCATGATCATGAACTCCTGGAAGTCGATCGGCGCATCGCTGTGCGCGCCGCCGTTGATGATGTTCATCATCGGCACCGGCAGCACCTTCGCGTTCGGGCCGCCCAGGTACTTGTAGAGCGGCTGGCCGAGCTGGATCGCCGCCGCCTTCGCCACCGCCATCGACACGCCCAGCACCGCGTTCGCGCCCAGCTTGGATTTCGTTTTGGTGCCGTCCAGTTCCAGCATCGCTTTGTCGATGCCGAGTTGGTCCGCCGCGTCGAACCCGATGATCGCGTCCGCGATCTCGTCGTTCACCGAGGCCACCGCTTTCAGCACCCCTTTGCCCAGGTAGCGCTTTTTGTCGCCGTCGCGCAACTCCAGCGCCTCGTGCTCGCCCGTGCTGGCGCCGCTCGGCACTGCCGCCCGGCCCACCGCTCCGCCGTCGAGCATCACGTCCACCTCCACGGTGGGATTGCCGCGCGAGTCAAGGATCTCGCGCCCGGTCACAGCCACAATCGTTAATTCGTCCATGTTCTGAATTCTTTAGTTTTGCTAATAATTGGGGGATTTCAACTGCCAGCTTTCAAAAATCTGGCCGCCGCCCCCCTTTGATACTCCCGATTCTCCCCCGCACAACTAGAGAAACACCGCGCCGCCGCCCGCCTGGTCTGAAATTTTAGCTTTGCGAAGCCCGCCGCCCTCTCGTATAAAAGCCGCAGTCACGACAGGGGCGTCCCAGCGCAGGGACTGAGACGGGTCTTCCTCGGCCCGAACCCTCCGAACCTGATGCGGGTCATGCCGCCGAAGGGAGTTCGCTCAATTCGGAGTTCTCGGTTCCAGCGCGCAAAGCGCCCCACCGCCCACTGAAAACCGCTCACCGTCCACCGAATCCCATGATCGCCGATCCCCAGACCTCCTTCGAGCCGCACTCCAGCGAGCAGCTTCCGAACAGCACCCGCGTCTATGTCGAAGGGCAAATCCACCCGGATGTCCGCGTCCCCATGCGCGAGATCGCCCTCGCCCCCACCAAGAGCTTCGACGGCCGCATCGAAGTCAACGAACCCGTCCGCGTCTATGACACCTCCGGCCCCTGGGGCGATCCCGCTTACCAAGGCACCGTCGAAGACGGCCTGCCAGCCCTGCGCAAAAAATGGATACTCGCCCGCAACGATGTCGAGGAATACCAGGGCCGCGCCATCGAGCCGCGCGACAACGGCTACCTCACCGCCAACCACGCCGAATACGCCGCCGCCAAGCGCGAGGGGCTGCTCAGCCCGCTGAAAGCCCCCATCAACGCCCAGCGCCAACCCTTGAAGGCGCGCCCCGGCAAAGTCGTCACCCAGCTTGCCTACGCCCGCGCCGGCATCATCACTCCCGAGATGGAGTTCATCGCCATCCGCGAGAACCAGCGGCAGATTTCGGATTTCGGATTTCGGATTTCGGATTTGAAAGACGACATCCTCCGCAACGACCTCCACAAACAACACGCCGGCAGCGCCCAACATTCGTCATTCGACATTCCGCATTCGTCATTCACCCCCTCAGTCTTTAGCAAGTTCCCGCAACGAATCCCCAAAGAGATCACGCCGGAGTTTGTGCGTTCCGAAGTCGCCGCCGGCCGCGCCATCATC
>CAZNKC010000195.1:0-11016 GCA_964573315.1 uncultured Verrucomicrobiaceae bacterium
TTCGGGCTTCGGGCTTCGGGCTTCGGGCTTCGGGCTTCGGGCTTCGGATTTCGGAATTCGGAATTCGGACTTTAATCCTGTTAATCCTCTCAAAATCCCGTCAATCCTGTCCAAAAAAAATGCGGCTCCTGCTCCTCCTAGCCCTCCTCCTCAGCGCCGCCTCCCTGCGCGCCGCCGGTGGTTTTTCCCACAGCGTCATGATGGACCCGGAATCGCGGGACAGCATCCAGGTCACCTCTTTCATGGACAACCTCCCGACCGTCGGCTTCATGCCTGTGAAGGTCGTCATCGAAAACCGCTCCACCAGCGACCGCACCTGGACTCTGCGGCCCGTCTTATCGCAAGGGGACAGTATCCGCGCCTCCTGGACCTTCCCCGTCAAAGCCGGCACGCGCGCCGAGTTCGAGATTTTCGTCCCGCTGAAGATCGGCAACTTCCACTACCGCTGGGGGTCGCAATTCATCTGGTCCGGTCCCGGTGTCGAGGTTGGCATGATGCAGCTCCCCCAAACGGGTGTCAGCTCGCCATCCGTCAGCCTGCCATTTGTCGGCATGAGCGACTCCCTCCACGCCAAATACTGGGGCACACTCCTGAGCACCTCCACGAAAAAGATCGATCTAGCAGGTGCCGCCCTTGATCTCACTCAAGCCCCCGCCGACTGGCGCGCCTACATCGCGTTCGACCAGACCTGGATGACCGCCCGCGAATGGCAGGCTTTTCCGAAAGACAAAAAACAGGCGTTCATCGAAGCCATCACCCTCCGCAACGAACTCGTCCTCGTCTGCGCCGATGAAAACGAAGCGCAAGAAATTCGAACCGCTTTCAACCAAAAAAACAAAGCGGCCGACTGGCCGCAAGGCGCCGGGAGGATACACTTGGCCCAAAGTCCCACCGAAAGCCAGATGCTTGACATCATGAAGCTTGGCCTCATGAACAAAGGCCCGCAAAAGAGCGCCGCTCTGGAAAACTACACCCTCTCCCCCTGGCTGGAAAAAGCCGTCCCACCCATCGCCACCGCCGGCCCGCTCGTCCTGCTGTTCATCGTCCTATTCGGCATCGTCGCCGGCCCCGTCAATCTCTTCATCCTCGCCCCGGCGGGCCGGCGGCATCGCCTGTTCATCACCACGCCCGTCATCTCCCTGGCCGGCGCTCTCATTCTCGCCGCCGCCATCTTCGTTCAGGACGGCACCGGCGGCTCCGGCGTCCGTTTGATCCACGCCCAAATCCTGCCCGAACAAAAACGCCTTCTCATCACCCAGGAGCAAACCGCCCGCGCCGGATTGCTGCTCGGCTCCAGCTTCAAGACCGCCGATCCCGTCTGGCTCCAGCCCCTCATCAACGATGACGGCAGTCACTACATGAACTCCAATCTGCACTTCGCCATCGCCCCCGACGGCTCCTACACCGGCGACTGGTTCCGCAGCCGCACCCGCCAGAGCCACCTCATCCAGGCCGTCCGTCCCAGCCGCGCCGCCATCGAGTTCACCCCCGGCGACCCGCCCACCATCCTCTCCACCTTCGAGAGCGACCTCGCGCATCTCTACCTCATCGACCCCCAAGGCAAAGCCTGGACCGCTCAAAACGTCCACCCCGGCGAACGCATCACCCTCCAGCCCGCCGACAAATACGGCCCCCGCGTTTGGTGGAACGAACGCCGCACCACGCACGATCTGCGCGGCCTGCTCCACGCCACCACCGAACTCAACCCCATCCACAACGCCCACTTCCACGCCGAAACCACCGACCCCGCCCCCTTCGCCATCGACACCCTCCCCGCCATCCGCTGGCAAACACCGCTCATCCTCATCTCCGGCCCGCTCACGATCAAATAAATCCGAAGCCCGAAATCCGAAAATCTATTCCACCACCCAATCATTCGGATTTCGAACTTCCCTCTATCATCCTGTTAATCCTGTCCATCCTGCAATCCTGTCCCAAAAAAATGTCCGCCGAACCCCTCGTCAAAGCCCGAAAAACAACCCACAGAACGCAAAAAAATCCTCTTTCATAACCTCTGCGTCCTCTGTTCCCTCCTGTTAATCCTGTCCAAATCCCGTCAATCCTGTCCAAAAAAATGTCCGCCGAACCCCTCGTAGAAGTCCGCGACCTTGACCGCAGGTTCGACCAAGTCCACGCCGTCAAGCGTATCTCCTTTGACATTCATTCCGGCCAAGTCGTCGGCTTCATCGGCGCGAACGGCGCGGGCAAGACCACCACCATGCGCATGATGGCCACCCTGGAGCGGCCCAACGGCGGCAGCATCCGCATCGCCGGGCATCTCGTGCATCGCGAGCCGCAGGCCGTGCGCCAAGTCCTCGGCTGGATGCCGGACAACTACGGCACCTACGCCAACATGAACGTCTTCGAGTACCTCGACTTCTTCGCCCGCGCCTACGGCCTGCGCGGCGCCGGCCGCCGCGCCCGCGTCGAGGAAATCCTCGATTTCGCCGACCTCGCCCCGCTCGCCGACCGTCCCGTCAACAAGCTCAGCAAAGGCATGGGCCAGCGCCTCTGCTTCGGCCGCATGCTGCTGCCCGACCCGCAATTCCTCATCCTCGACGAACCCGCCGCCGGCCTCGACCCCAAGGCCCGCATCGAGTTCAAGAACCTCGTCGGCATCCTCGCCAAGCAGGGCAAGACCCTCTTCATCAGCAGCCACATCCTCTCCGAACTCGGCGAGATGTGCGACACCCTCCTCTTCATCGACGCCGGCAAGATCGTCTATCACGGCGCCGCCGAGCACCTCCGCCGCGGCAACCACCATCAGCAGGTCACCGGCCTCCACATCATCGACATCAACCTCATCGGCGACCCCGCCGCCCTCATCGAATGGATCTCCATGCGCCCCGGCATGAAAATCCTCGACAAACGCCGCGACGGCGTCCGCCTCGAACTCGCCGCCCCCGACGACGAAGCCCTCGCCGCCGCCCTCAAGCAAATGATCGCCGACGGCCTCCCCGTCATCGAATTCCACCGAGTCGAGCGCAAGCTCGAAGACGCCTTCGTGGACATGGTCCGCGGTCTCCAGACTCCGCCGCCATTACCGCCGACGAACGGGCAGTGATCTTTTCTCGTCCTCCTACTCGTCCTCGTCCTCGTCCTAGTCCTCGGAATTCGGATTTCGGACTTCGGACTTCGTATTTTTTCGAGGACGAGTAGGAGGACGAGGACGAAAAACCTGCGCTCTGCGCCCTGCGCCCGCCCCCGCTCACGGCACCAGCACCACCTTCAACAACCCCTCCTGGTTGTCATAAAGCCGCCGGAACCAGCCCGCGCCCTCCTCCAGCGGCGCCACCGCGCTCAGCAGCGGCTCCACGCGGATGCTGCCATCCTCAATGCGCCGCACCGCCTCCGGATACTCGCCCGCGCAGGAGCAGGAACCCTTCAGCGTGATCTGCCGCGTCACCACCTCTTGCAGCGGGAACGGCGTCTGCGGTTGCAAATTCCCCACCAGGATGACTGAGCCGCCCTTGCGCACGCAACGGATCGCCAAATCCAGCGGCGCCGCCGCACCCACCACCTCGAAACTCGCGTCCGCGCCATCACCACCGCAGATTTCGCGCAGATGCTCCGCCAGCCCCTCCTGCCGCGCGTTGAACGCCTCATCAGCGCCCAATTCCTTGGCCAGCGCCAGCCGCCTATCGTCCAAATCCACCGCGATCACCCGCTCCCAACCGCACGCCTTCAGCGCCTGCACCACCAGCAGACCGATCAACCCCGATCCCACCACCACCGCCGTGCCGCCCACAGCAGCCTCCCCTTCCGCCTCGCCACAACCCGCGCAAGATTCATCACCACAACCATGCTCATGTCCATGATCTTCCGGCTCCTCCTCCGCAAACGCCTCCCCCACCTCGATCCCGTCCGCCAGATTCACCGCGTGCAGCGCAATGCTCACCGGCTCAGCGAACGCCGCCTTCTCGTAGCTCAAGCCGTCCGGAATCGCATACAAAATCCGCGCCGGCAGCGCGATGCGTTCCGCGAAACAACCATGCCGCCGGTACGTCCCCGGCGAGACGCCGAGCACCCGCCGATTCGCGCACAAGTTCACGTAACCCCGTTGGCACTCGTCGCACTCCCCGCAGTACTCCGTCGAATCGAACGTCACGCGCTGCCCCACCTCCCAGTCATCAACATCCGCGCCCACCGCGAGGATGTCCCCCGCCGCCTCATGCCCCATCACGATCGGCATCTGCCGCCGCCCGCTGCGGCCATCCATGCCGTGGATGTCGCTCCCGCAAATGCCGCAGGCCCGCACCCGCACCAACACCTCCCCCGGACCCGGCCGCGGATCGGGAAAAGCAGGGTCAAATTGAAACTCCGAGGGACCGGTCAGAACGAGCGCTTTCATAAATCAACGCACACCCTGGCGAAAACGTGGTCTCATGCAAGCGGCGCGCCGCCCATCTTCGTCCTCGTCCTCGTCCTCGATCATTCGAGGACGAGTAGGAGGACGAGGACGAGAAATCAGTCCACCGCCGCCGCCAGCTCCGTCATCGCCACCCGCCCATCCGCCTGCCCGAAGAACGACGTGCCACACACGAACAGGTTCGCCCCGTTGCGCCGCGCCACCTCCGCCGTGTCCACGTAAATGCCGCCGTCCACCTCCAGATGAAATTTCAACCCGTGCGCCTCCCGGTAATCCCGCGCCTCAACCAGCTTCGGCATCGTCTCTTTTTCCATGAACGCCTGCCCGCCGAAGCCCGGCACCACCGTCATCACCAGCAGCAGGTCGATGTCGCGGATGAACGGCAACGCCGCCGCAAACGGCGTGTCTGGACGCAACGCCAGTCCGCAGCGGATGCCCGCATCGCGCGCGCGGCGCAGCGTCTCCGCCACCGACGTCTCGTAGTCCGCCTCCACATGAATGGTGATATTGTCCGCGCCCGCCTGGATGAACCGCTCCAGATAATGATCGGCGCGATGAATCATCAAATGCACATCCAGAAACATCCCCGTCAGCCCGCGCACCGTCTTCACCATTTGCGGGCCGAAGGAAATGTTGTCCACGAAAGCGCCGTCCATCACATCCAGATGCAACCAGCGCGCCCCCGCCGCCTCCGCCCGCCGCACCTCATCCCCCACCCGCGACCAATCGGCGGCAAGCAGGGAGGGCAGGATCAGGCGGGTCTCGTGAGTAGTGGCGTTTTCAGGATGCATGACAAATGACATAGACTCGTTCTCGCCGAATCAAAGAACAGTCTCGCTCAAGCGAAAGTGAAAAGTGACGGTTCGTAATGAGGGTGACTCGCCCTCAATACTTCTGACTGTGCCTCGCCTCAGAGTCTATCCTGAGGGAGTCAAAGTGCGGTCGTGGCCGCGTGGAACCCGCAGGGTTCCCAGCCATTAGCCGGTGGTTGAGCGCAGCGACACCACCGGAACGGATTAAAACCGCGCGGCTTGCCCGCGAGCCATCCTGAAGGGATGGCAGCCAGCGCGCCGTGCCGGACATCCTGCCGCGCCAGACAAAGTCAGACAGAGCCGAGGCACTCCGGACATCGACGCGTCTCGCTAGCACGCCTCCGGCGTGCGGCGGTGGCGGCGCTGGCCTGCCGGTTACCGGTGGTGTCGCTGCGCTCAACCACCGGCTAATGGCTTTCAACCCTTCGGGTTGGAGAACTCAATCCGCCACCCCAAACTCATCTCTTTACAGCATCTCACATCTTTTGCCTGACGACTCTCAACGCGGTCGCACATGCCGCAGCAGCGCTAGGAAGACACCCTGGATGACCAGCTCCCGGGTGGGGATGAGATCGGGATAGTCCGGATTTTCCGCTTTCAAGCAGGTGCGGCCATCCTCGACGACGTAGCGTTTCAGCGTCGTCTCGCCGTCGATCAAGGCGGCGACGATGTCGTTGCGGCGCGGCTCTTTGATTTCGAGGATGACGTGGTCGCCGTCGAGAATGTGCGCGCCGATCATCGAGTCGCCGCGCACGCGGAGGGCGAAGAGGCTGGCGTTGCTGGAGATGCCGAGCGTGTTGACATCCACGGAAAGGCAGCCCTCCGACTGCGGCGGCGCGTCGCTGGGGAAACCGGCGGGGATGGAGCCGAACACGGGCACGTCGAAGATCTGCGGGCGGTCGAGGTCTTCCGGGAAAACGACGGCGCGCGCTTTGTTCGGATGGCGCTGGATCACGCCCTTGCGCTCCAAGGCGCGCAGGTGGCTCATGGCGGCGGTTTGGCTGGCGAAACCAAAATGCCGCTGGATTTCCCGCGTCGAGGGCATGACCCCTTGATTGCGCTGCTCCTCGCGGAGGTAATCGAGCAACTGTTGCTGCCGGGACGTCAGACGATTTTGGGTAGAGGCATTCATGGCTGTTCCAGAGAACAGTTGCGCAAATGAAAGCCTTGGCAAGCGGTTTTCTTTTCTCCATTTCCGTGCATGATGGGCGGCATGACCGATTGGAACGCCGCAATGCCGAAGCCCGAAGCCCGAAATCCGAAGCCCGAATTCCGGATTTCGGATTTCGGATTTCGGATTTTCGCCATCTCGCTGCTGGCGTATGCGCCGCTTGACGCGCGCGCTCAAGACGCGGCCCCAGTGGTGGGAGTGGCAAACCCCGTCAAGGAAGGCGATCTGCCGCCGGACACCTCGGCGCTGGCGAAAAAGGCCGCGGCGGCGTTCGCGAAGCGCGACTGGAACACGGCGCGGCAGGCCTATGAGGAAATGCTGCGCGTGGAGCCGGTGAACGCTCTCGCCTGGGCCAATCTCGGCGCGGTGGAGCAGCAGGCGGGCCGGCTGACGGAGGCGGTGGAGGCGTTCGAGCAGGCGGTGCGTTTCAACCCCGCGCTGACGCAGAGCTGGATCGCGCTCGGCCTCGCCTACTCGGAGCGTGGCGACATGTACAAGGCGCTCTCGGCGCTGGCGCGCGCGGTGCATGAAGACCCGGCGGACGCGCGCGCGCACAACTACCTGGCCATCGTGGCCAACCGCTTCGGCTGGACCGCCACCGCGCAAGCGGAGTTTGAGAAAGCCATCGCGCTGAAGCCGGACTACGGCATCGCGCACTTCAACTTGGCGCTCACCTATCTGGAGCAAAAACCGCCGGCGCTGGAGCTGGCGCGCCGGCATTACGAGACGGCGTTGAAAAACGGCGTGGAGAAAGACGAGATCGTCGAAAGCAAATTGAAGGAGAACCCTTGAACAAACCGGGCGGAGAAGAGCGAAACTGGACCGGGCTGGCGGCGGAAGCGGCGGCGCTGCGGGAGCGCGGCCTATGGCGGGAGTTGCGGCGCGTGGAGCGCCGCGCCGGGGGACGCCTGCAAATCCACGGCGACGCGCCGCTGACGGCGTTCGCCGCCAACGACTACCTCGGCCTCGCCGAAGCGCCGCTGGTGGCGGAGGCGCTGCGGGAGGGCATCGCCCTGCATGGCGCGGGCGCGGGCGCTTCGCGGCTGGTGTGCGGCACCTTCGCGCCGCACGAGGAACTGGAGGCGCTGCTGGCGCGCGCCAAGAGCGCGCAGGCGGCGCTGACCTTCGCCAGCGGCTTTGCCGTGCCGCTGGGCGTCATCCCGGCGCTGGCCGGACCCGGAGACACCGTCATCCTGGACAAACTCAGCCACGCCAGCCTCGTGGATGCCGCCAAGCTCAGCGGTGCCACGATCCGCGTCTTCCCGCACAACCACTTGGCCAAGCTGGAGCGCCTGCTCGCCGCCGGCGCCGGCAAAGGGCGGACACTGATCGTGACCGAGTCCGTGTTCAGCATGGACGGCGACCGCGCCGCGCTGGCGGAAATCGTAGAACTGAAGGAGCGCTTCGGCGCGTGGCTGCTGCTGGACGAGGCGCACGCTTTCGGCGTGCTCGGTCCGCAAGGTCGCGGGCTGGCCGCGGAGCTGGGTTTGGAGGACCGCGTGGAGTTGCAAATGGGCACGCTTAGCAAAGCCGCCGGACTGAGCGGCGGTTACGTGGCGGCGCGGCGGGAGGTCATCGACCTGCTCATCAACCGCGCCCGCAGTTTCATCTACTCCACAGCGCCGCCGCCCTTTCTCGCGCACGCCGCCCAAGCCGCCGTGGCAGCCCTGCTCGGCAGCGAGGGCGACGCACGACGCGCGCGGCTGCGGGAAAACACCGCCCTGTTCCGAAAACTCACCGGCCAGGACGAACTGGCTTTTTCCAGCGCCATCGTACCCTGGATCGTGGGCGATGAACGCCGAGCCCTCGCCATCAGCGCCAGCTTGCGGGAAGCCGGCCTGCTCGTCCCCGCCATCCGCTACCCCACCGTCGCCCGCGGCGCCGCCCGCCTGCGGATCACGCTGTCGGCGCTGCATGAGCCGGCGCAGATCGAAACCCTGGCCCGTGAGCTGCGCCAAGATTTAAGAGGCAAGAGCCAAGGCTAATCACAACCATCTGCATTATCCAAAAAGCACGCGCCATCTCCAATCTCCAATCTCCAATCTCCAATTTTCAATCTCCCCAACATGACCACCACCGCCCTGCGCTTCACCGGAGATCATCCCGCCTGGATGATCCTGCTGGCTGCGCTCGCGCTTGCCCTGGTCATGGCTTGGCTTTACTCCCGCGAACTGCGTCGCGCGCCGATCGCCGCGGGCAGGCGCGCCTGGCTGCTCGTGCTGCTGCGTTCCCTCGCCGTTTTCATCACCGTCCTCACCCTCGCCGGGCCGGTGCTGCGTCATACCACCATCGAGCGCCAACTCAATCGTGTCATCATCGCCGTGGACGCCTCCAGCTCCATGCGGCTCACCGATGAGGAACCCCAATCCGCAATCCTAAATCCTAAATCCCAAATCCTAAATCCCAAATCCCGCTGGGATCGCGTCCAAGACCTCCTGTTCAAAGGCGCGACTCCCCTGCTGCCCGCGCTTGCCGCCGAGCATGACGTGGAACTCACCGCCCTGCGCGGCGGCACGGCTCAACGGCTGTGGTGGCGACGCCAGGGCGGGCGCGACTCCTCAGGACCGCTGCCCGGCCAGCTCCCCGTCGCCGCCGACTCGCCCTCCACCAACCTCGACGCCCCGCTCCGCGCCGCCCTCGACCCGCTCGCTCCCGGCGCCGCCGTCGTGCTGCTCACCGATGGCCGCCACAACACCGACGGCTCCCCTGAAGACCTCGCCGCCGACCTGAAAACCGCCGGTGTCACCCTTTTCGCCATCGGCCTCGGCAGCGAAATCCCGCCGCCGGATCTCGGCATCGTTCAAGCGGACATCCCGGAGTCCGCCTTTTCTCAAGAGCAACTCCGCGGCAGCATCACCGTGAGCGACTCCATGCCCGCCGGTGTGCCCGCCACCGTGCGCATCGAGAGCCAGGGCAAGACACTCTGGACCCAATCCTTCACCACCGACGGCAAAGGCCAGCGCCGTTTCGATTTCCGTTTCCCCGTCCAGGATCTCCCGCCCGCCGCGCCGCAAGCCGGCTCCGCCCCACGCCTGCTCACCGTCCAGGTCAACGCCGGCGGTGCTCAGGCCAGCCTCGAAAAAACCCGCGCCAACAACACCACCGAAGTCCCCCTGCACGTCCTCGACCGCAAACGCCGCGTCCTCATCCTCGACGGCCGCCCGCGCTGGGAGTCCCGCTATATCCACAACCACTTCGACCGCGACGAACGCTGGGAAGCCCGCCTCGCCTTTGACGACTACGCCGAGAATCCCGCCGACGGCGCGCTCGCCAAAACCTTCCCCGCCAGCCGCGACGAACTCTTCACCTTCGACCTCGTCATCCTCGGCGACCTCGCGCCCGCCCGCCTGCTGCCGCGGCAGATTGGCTGGCTCGTCGAGTTCGTCGAGCAGCGCGGCGGCGGCCTCATTTTCATCGACGGCCAGCGCGGCCATCTCAAAAGCTGGAGCGGCGAAAAAGACGCCGCCCGCCTCATCCCCATCACCTGGACCACCGATGTCCCGCCCGCCGCCACCGGCCACACCTGGAGCCTCGACACCGACACACCCACGCCCCCCGCCCTGCTGCTCGCCGCCTCCCGCTCCAGCAACACCGACCTCTGGCCCACCCTGCCACCCGCGCTTTGGACCGCCCACGTCAACCCCGCCCCCGGCGCTCAAGTCGTCGCCCAACTGCAAGCCCCGTCCGTGGGCCGCCCGCTGCCCGCCATGGTGTTCCGCCCCGCCGGAGCCGGAGCCGTCCTCTACCTCAGTACCGATGAACTCTGGCGCTGGCGCTATCAAGTCGCCGACCTCTACCACCAGCGCCTCTGGATGCAAATCGCCGCCTGGATCGCCGCCCCGCCGTTCCAAGTCGAAACCCCGCGCCTCAGCATCGGCAGCGACCGCCTCCGCTACCGCGTCGGCGACCAAGCCGAAATCCGCGCCCGCCTGCGCGCCGCCGACGGCAGCCTCGTCACCAACGCCGCCCCCCAAGCCTTCCTCATCCGCGACGGCGAGACCCTCGGCGTGGTCGAACTCGCCCCCGACCCCAATCACGCCGGCATCTACCGCGGCCTCACCCCGCGCTTGAAGGCGGGCGACTTCGAAATCGCCATCGCCGAAACCCCCGCCGCCGCGCGCAGCGAACTCCGCCTCCAATTCCGCGCCAGCGACCACGAAGACCAGGAACTCGCCCAACTCACCCTAGACACCGTCCTCCTGCAAACCCTCGCCCAAATCACTGGCGGCCAATTCCTCCGCGAAAGCCAGGCCTCAGACCTTCCCGCCCTGCTCAAACGCGCCGACCGCAAACAAACCTCCATCCGCGAAACCCTGCTCTGGTCCAGTTGGTGGTGGTTCGGAGTCATCCTGTTCCTGCTCTCCACCGAATGGCTGCTGCGCAAACGCTTCCGGTTGGTGTAGGCCCAGAGGCAGGGCTTCGCGCATGGAGCGCATGCAGCCTGCCTGCCTTTGGCATGGTCCCGCGTGCTCTTTTCGGCGTCCTCGCCGAAAAGATTGAGCGCAGCGAACACGCAGGGTTGGCGCTGCCCGCCAATCAAAGCTGGGACGTCCCAGACGGCGGAGATGGTGAGCGCAGCTCGCCAACGCAAAGCTGGGGACACCTGGACGTGAGAGCGAAGAATGATTGCAGGCGGGCGACACGGGTGACCGTGTGCGGCTGCC
>CAZNKC010000196.1:0-10963 GCA_964573315.1 uncultured Verrucomicrobiaceae bacterium
AAAACCCCGTCGTCGGAAACCACCGGCTGTAATGATTGCCATCCAGCCGGATCAGCGGCGTCGTGGCCGGCAAAGGCACGCCTTCCTTCGCCCATCGCGCGATTCGTTCGCGGTCGCCGATCACGCTGAGCGTCTCGAACAACGGGCCGTGCGGCTTGCCTGTCCAGCCGTCCGTCACCGAGGGATCCCAGATGGCGATGCCGCTGGCGCCGCCTTGATAGAAAGCCGTCACACGCTTGCAGAGCTCCTGCGGTTCACCCGTCTTCCAGGAAATGATGAAGGGATAAACGCCCACCTTGGAGCCTTTGGTCAGTCGTGAATAATAGGCCATGTCCGGTTGCGCGAAGGACGTGTGATAGGCAAACCACGCCACGCCGATGTCATCCACCAATCCCTCCGTGATCCAGCGCGGCAAATCCAGCCCCCACTTTTGGTTGTCCCCTTCCCTGGCAAAGCAGCCCAGCGAGATTTTATAACGCTCCTGCCGTCCCTGCCGCCGCGCCGTCTCATCCAGGAGCGCGCGGATTTGCCGCAGGAAACCCGTCATGATTTCCGCCCGCGTCGCGAAGAGTCGCGGATCGTCCTCCGCCACTTCCCGTGCATCGCCGCCGTGCAACTCCCGGAACTTCGCCAAAAACGCCTCCTCCCACAGCATCAGCGGCATCCCGCGATTGAACAAAAAGCCCACACCCTCCGGTTGCAGTTCCAGGGTTTCCTCCAGGATTTTCAACATCCGCGCGCGCACCTCCGGCACGGCGTGGCTCATGTGCATCGTCGGCGTGCCGTCGCGATCCACGCAGCGCCACTCCGGATGCGCCTCGTAAAACGGACTGTCAAAAGTCTCCTCGTAGGGGATGGACGCCTTCCAGCCCGCCGGGCGCAACATCACATGAAATTCCGCGCCCTGCTCCCGCGCCGCCTCGCGCGCCACCTTCAGCGGATCGATCCCCGCCGCGTGCAGCGCCTTCACCGCCCGCGTGAACGACTCGTGCGCCGTGGTGCTGAAATCCTCCGTGTCCCGCCCCGGTAGATGCCCCGTGGCGGACGGATAAATCACCAAGTCCGCCCCCAGCACCTGGAACCACCACTTGCCGATGTCCGACCGCTCGAAGCCGCGAAACGTCTCGCGCAACTCCGCCTCCGTGCCCGGCTGATGCGGCCAGATCCACGAGTGCCCGTCAAACGTCGCGATGCCCGTGCGCCGCGCGGGGTCCGGCTTCCACTCCCGCCACGCGGCCACCTCCGATTCCGTCAGCGGCACCAACCGCGCATGACAAACCGTCGCCGGCAACCCCGGCAAAGGCGCAATCTCCAACTCCTGACCTTCTTCCAGTTCCGCCACGGTCAAAAAAAGTTCCTGCACCAAGTCCCGGCGGTCCGGCGCCAGCGCCACCGTGTTGGCCATGCGTTTGAACACCGGCTCGCCCTCCAACCGCGCGCGGAAGCCGTTTTTCTGGACGTTGGAAAGCACCGGCATCGTGCAGGCTCCGACATAAACCGCGTGCCAGCCCTTCACCGGCAGCGCCACCCGCACCGCCGGCGCTCCCGTCTGGCCGTAACAAGAGAGCGCCCAACCCTCGCGCTCCGCCGTCGCGTAGGACAGCAGCTTCCACTTGCCCTTCTCCCGGCGGTCCTTGGTCAAAGACTCCTCCGGCAGGGCCGTGGAAAAATCACTCACCACCACCGCCTCCGCCGCCCGGCTCCAACGCGCCGGATCGTCCGGCAGTTTTGAACCATCACTCTCCGCGCCCGCCAGCGCTTCGTGCGCCAGGCAAATCATCATCGTCACTCGTGCAATCCTTTTGATCATCCGCAAACCAACGCGCTCACGAACACCTTTTCTGCGTCAGCGCAGGTTTTTGGAGCGCGGGTGCCCTCACCCGCTGTTGCAGGCGCCCCCGCCTGCAACCCTTTCTGAATGGCGCAGCCACTCGATAGAAAAGAGACACTACGCGTGAGCAAAACGGGCAAGAGGCGAGGCGCCTCTTGCGACGGGCGGGGGCGCCCGTGCTCCTCCGCGTTGGTGTCCAGCCTTTAGGCGATTCGAAAACCCACGCGGCGCAGCCGCCCATTTTTAAAGATCGGCTAAAGCCTGCACACCAACGAGCAACGCCCCCCTCACTCCCTCACCGCCGCGGCGCGGTTCTGGATGTAGGTGCTGCGCGTGGAGATGTAGGGATCGATGGCGTCCCGGCTCACGGCATCATAGGTGCTCAACTGGTCGGGCAAAGCGCGCACGGTGTTCGCGCTGGGAGGGATGTATTTCAGAGAATCCTTGCTTTGAAACATACCCCAATTGACCGGGCTCATGACGTAGTCGAAGGCATACCCCACACCCTCGCGCACGCTGCTGGGGCCGAGCACGGGCAGCACGAGGTAAGGGCCGTGGCCGATGCCCCAGGTGGCGAACGTCTGGCCGGCGTCCTCCTCCGGCACATTGGCCAGGCCCGGCACGCGGTCGGACATTCTGATGAGCCCGCCGAGGCCGGCGACGGTGTTGACGGCGAATTTCCCCGTCTCCAACCCGGCGCGGCGGAACTTGCCCTGGAGACCGCAGTTGACGAGGCGCACGGGGAACTTGGCGTTCTCGAAAACATTGGTGATGCCGGTGCGGAGAAACCTGGGGACGATGATCTCATAGCCCTTTGAGATGGGGCGAAACAGCACGTTGTAAATGCCGTCGTTGAGCTTGAAGGTGGCGCGGTTGAGCGGCTCAAGCGGATCGGAAACCTCGATGGCGGCGTAGTCATCGAGGTCGTCGTCGCCGTAATCGTCAAGCGCATCAATGCCGGCGGCAGCGGAGGAATCACCGCCGCCATTACCGCCCGCCACGAGCGCGGCATCAGCGGCTGCGGCAGCACGTTTTTTCGACTTGGACTTGGGCGACGAGGCGCAATTCGCCAGCATCAAAGCAGTGGCCGCGGCCAAGCAGAAGCGGAAGGAGAGCAGGACAACGATGGGCTTCATCAGCGGCGGGAGGCGGTGCGTTCGAGAGAACTGATGACGGCGGCGGCCCCGCCTTTTTTGAAGGTGGCATCGAGCTGGGAGCGGTAGTTGGCGACGAGGCTCACGCCCTCGATGACGACATCGGTGATGCGCCAGCCGCCCTCTTGCTCCAGCCGGTAGGTGACACTGTAACGGCTGCCGGCATACACCATGCGCGTGGGCACGTCCACCCGGCCCTGCGCGGGCGACACCGCCGTTTGATAGGTGATGGCCGGACGCTCGCCGGGCGTGAATTTGTCCGTGTAGCTGCGGATGATGACGGTGGTGAAAAGCTGCGTGGCCTTTTTCTGCTGCTCCGGCGTGAACTGCCGCCAACCCAGGCCCACCGCGCGCCGCGTCATCGCCTCAAAGCTGATGTGCTTCTCCAGGATCGGGCGCGCGCGCGTGGCCAGGGCCGGGCCGTTGGCGGCTTTGTCCGCCACGGCCAGCACTTCGTTGACCGCCGTGCGCAGGCGCTGTTCGGCCTCGGCCGGCGCGGCGACCACGGACAGGAACGGGAGCAGCAGGACGGAAGCGTAAAAAGAAAGAGCGCGTAATTTCATTCGGGGGAGTCTTTGTCGAGATTGCCAAAAGCCATTTTCCCGATGAGCGACTCAAGATCGACGGACGATTCCGTCATCGTGATCCGCTCACCGGGCGCCAGCGCACTTTCGTCCGCGCCGGGCAAAAGCGCCACAAATTTGTCACCGATCAAGCCGGTTGTTTTGATGGAGGCGATCGTGTCCGTGGGCAGGCGCAGCCCGGCCAGCACGCGCAAGGTGACGATGGCGCTGAAGTCCTCCTGATCCACGCGAATGCCCTCGACTCGCCCCACCGGCACGCCGGCCACGACGACATTGCTGCCGGAGTTCAGCCCGCCCGCGTTGTCAAAGCGCGCCTCGATGACGTAGGTGTCGCCGCCGACCAAAGTGCGCGCGCCGAGCTTCACGGTCAGCCAAGCCACGGCGGCCAGGCCGAGCACGACGAAGAGGCCGGTGAACAATTCCAGTTTGGATGCTTTCATGGGTCTTGTGAGGGGATGTCGCCGCCCCGGCGCAGGGCGGCCAGAGTTTCGCCGAGAGCGGCGGCGCTGTCACGGAAATCCAGCACCACGGGATCGGCCGAGGCGGAGAATTCAGCAGGAGTCCCCTGAAACCGCATCCGCCCGTTGTCAAGCAGCGCGACGCGGTCGCCGGCCACCAGTGCCTCCGCCACGTCATGCGTGACGATGACGGCGGTGAACCCGAATTGCCGCTGGTACTTCGCGATCATGGTAAAGACCGCGTTGCGCCGCAGCGGGTCCAGCCCCGCCGTCGGCTCGTCAAAAAGCATCAGTTCAGGCCGGGTGACAATGGCGCGCGCCAGCGCCAGGCGCTTCTGCATCCCGCCGGAAAGCTGGCCGGGATAACGGTCATGGAACTTGTCCAGATCGAGCTGGCGCAGCGCCTCCAGGCTGCGCTCGTTCACCTCCCTGCCGGACAGACGCGTCGTTTGCTCCAGCGGCAGCGCCACGTTTTCCAGCGCGGTGAGCGAATCAAAGAGCGCGTTGCTTTGAAACAAAAAACCGCAGCGGCGGCGGAAGGCGGCGCGCGCGGCGGCATCCTCCGGCCCGAGCGTCCGGCCGTCAAAACAGACGGACCCCTCGTCGGGCGCCAGCACCCCGGCCACGCATTTGAGAAAGACCGATTTCCCCGAGCCGCTGCGCCCCAGCACGGTGACGACACTGCCACGCGGCACCTCCAGGTCCGCGCCCGCCAGCACCACATGGTCACCGAAGCGTTTGTGAACGCCCTCCACCCTCAGCAGCAGATCGTCTTTTTTTTCTTCCATGCTCACACAAAAAACGAAGTGATGACGTAGTCCGCGCACAGCACGATGATGCTGGAGAGCACCACCGCGCGCGTCGTGGCAGCGCTCACCGCGCGCGCGCCCGTGACGGAGCGCAGGCGATGGGTATTGAAGCCGTGGTAGGCGCACAGGGAAATTGTCAGCAGGCCGAAGACGGCGGCCTTGGAGAAGCACTCGGCAAGATCGCGCGGCTCGATCGCCCGCTCCACCGCGGACCAATAAACCCCCGGCGTCAGGCCGAGCAAGAACGAGCCGGAGATGCCGCCGCCGATCAGCCCCACGCTGACAAACAGCGCCGTCTGCAAGGGATACACCAGCAGCGCCGAGATCAGGCGCGGTGTGACCAGATACGAATGGGCGTCCACCCCCATCGTCTCCAACGCCGCGATCTGCTCCGAATTCCGCTGGATGCCCAACTCCGCCGCCAGCGCCGAACCCGCCTGCCCCACCAGCATCAGCGCCGCCAGCACCGGCCCCAGTTCCCGCGTCAATGTCAGCGAGACCAGCGTGCCCAGCAGGCTCTCCGAGCCGAAACGATTCAGCACGTAATACCCCTGCAAGCCCAGCACCAGCCCCGTGAACAATCCCACAATCAAAATCACCGGCAGGCAGCGCGCCCCCTGCTCGAACACCGCGCGCGCCACCCGCCGCGCCAGCTTCCTCGACCCCGCCACGGCTCCGAACGACCGCACCGCAAACAGGGCGAAATCTCCAACATCGTGGATAAAAGAAAGGGTGTGTCTGCCAAGGCCGCGCAACATGCTCAAAAAATACCCTGCCCCATGACTCCAGCCGTTGCAACGCCGGAAAGTCCATTCGGCAAATTGACAAATCTTCCGCAAACCATCGAGGAACGCGGCAGCTTTTTGGAGTGCGCCGGTTGCCGGCGCTTTGGATTGGGAAGCGGGAAGAACGTGCGCGCGTTCTTCCCGCTGCAGCATCTCCTGGCCGCTCGCATCCAAAGCGGTGCAAAGCCCCGCACTCCATAAAGCTGCCGCGCCATCGTTGACTCCAGACCAGCTCCCACCGGCATCATGGATAACGAGGAATTGCACACAAAGGCGCCAAGAAACAAATCCCTTTGCGCCTTTGCGCCTTTGCGTGCCCTCCCATCAGTGCCGCAACTCACGCGGGTCGTGACAAGACCTCCCACCAAGACCCGCGGTGGACATCCCCTCCCCTCGCGCGCACCTTGCACCGTGCCGTCCGACCTCAAATCCGAACTCCAGCGCCGCGCCCTCGATCTCGGTTTTGCCGACTGCCGGGTGGCCCGCGCGCTGCCGGCGACGCATCGCCAGCTCTTCGAGCAATGGATCGCCGACGGCAAGCACGGCGACATGGCTTGGCTCGCGCGGAACCCCGAGCGCCGCACGGACCCGCGCCTCGTCGTCCCCGGCGCACGCAGCGTCATCGTGCTCGCCACCAGCTACTGGCAGGGACCGCAACGCCCCGAACCGGACGCCTCCTACCGCATCGCCCGCTACGCCTGGAACGACGACTACCACGACCTCATCGAAAAACGCCTGCGCGCGCTCGACGCCTTCCTCGTCGAGCAAGGCGGCAGCCAGCGGCATTACGTGGACACCGGCCCCGTGCTGGAGCGCGACTTCGCCAACGAAGCCGGCCTCGGCTGGAACGGCAAAAGCACCATGCAAATCCATCGCCGTCTCGGCACTTGGTTTTTCCTCGCCGAAATCATCACCACCCTCGACATCGAGCCTGACCCATCCGCGCGCGACCACTGCGGCACCTGCACCCGCTGCATCGCCGCCTGCCCCACCCAGGCCATCACCGCGCCACGCCGCCTGGACGCCCGGCGCTGCCTGTCCTACCTGACCATCGAGCACAAAGGCGCCATCCCCATAGAATTCCGCCGCGCCTTGGGCGACCGCATCTACGGCTGCGACGACTGCCTCGACGCCTGCCCGTGGAACCGCTTCGCCCAAGCCTCCCGCGAGTCCGCCTTCCACGCCCGCGAAACCGTATTCCGCCACCGCCTGCGCGACTTCCTCGACCTCGACGACGCCGCCTTCCGCGCGCTCTTCGCCAAAAGCCCCATCAAACGCGTCAAACGCCCCGCCTTCCTGCGCAACGTCTGCGTCGCCCTCGGCAACACCGGTACTCGCGACGACCTGCCCGCCCTACGCCGCGCCGCGCAAGACACCGACCCGCTCATCGCCGAGCACGCGCGTTGGGCGATCGGGGAAATCGAAGCGCGTCTTGGCAAGAAGGCGGATTAGCTTATCCGCGGATTCTCTTGCTTCGAGCGATGGCTCCGGATCACATGCAAAACCCATCCCGAGATGCAAAGCCCAAAGAAACCGGCCGCGTAGGCTTCAGAAGCAATAGATGAATCCAACGAGTCACCGGCAGCTTCTCGCTGTCGCAGAATCACACCGCCGACGAGCACAAGAAGGCTAACGAACGCCACGATCCGCATCCTCAAAACCAAAGCGTTTTCCAATGCCGTTTTCATCTGCCCAGAATGGCTGAAAACACGGAGGCTGTCAAACCACGCGAACTAGGCGCTTACAAAGCGCCTCTCCTTGAATGGGCGCTTGCAAAGCGCCCCTCCTTGCCCAGCAGATCAGCCTTTCGCTTTAAGGTCTTGGTAAAGCTGATAGCCCTGCTCCGGGCTCAGACCTTCATGCACCACGCCGCGCACCGCCTGCATCATCGCCACCGGCGCGTCGCTTTGGAAGATGTTGCGGCCCATGTCCACTCCGCTCGCGCCCTGCTCGATGGCGTTGTGACTCATCTTCAGCGCGTCGAGTTCCGGCAGCTTCTTGCCGCCCGCGATCACGATCGGCACCGGACAGCAGCTTGTGACCGTGTCGAATTCTTCGTCGGTGTAATAACACTTCACCACGTTCGCGCCCAGCTCCGCCATGATCCGCGTCGCCAGCCGGAAGTACTGCGCCGTGCGCGCCATCGCGCGCCCCACCGCCACCACGCCCATCACGCCGATCCCGTAACGGCTCGCCGCGTCCACCAGATCGGTGAGGTTTTTCAGGCTCTGCCGCTCGTAAGCGCTGCCGATGAACACCTGCACCGCCAGCACGCTGGCGTTGAGCCGGATCGCCTCCTCGATGCTCAGCGCCACACTCTCGTTGGACAACGGCTCGAAACCGGGCCTGCCCAGCGTCGCCGGCTGGCCGTTGATCTCGCCTTCCCATTCCTCCATCGGGCTGACCATCGAGGTGCCGCCGCTGGCGCGCAGGGCGATGGCCTTCTGCGTGCTGGCCGGGATGATGCTGCGCTGGATGCCGCGCGTGAGCATGAGACAGTCCGCGTAAGGTTCCAGCGGCAGGATGGTCTGATCGACTCGCTCCAGGCCTGTCGTCGGCCCCTGGAAGTAACCGTGGTCAAAGGCCAGCATCACGGTGCGGCCATCCTTGGGATTGAACACGCGGCTGAGGCGGTTCTTGAGGCCCCAGTCATACTGGTGGCTGCCCTTGAGGAAGAAGCCCGGCGCCGCCTGCGGCACCTCGGTGAAAAATTCCTTTTCCTTCTTGTCTGCTGCGCTGGTGCTGATGTCTGCCATGGTCGTGTTAGGTTGTGAGTGATTGAGTTGATTGAAGAAAAATCGAAACGCGGGTCAAGCCTGGATGTAATCGTTGAAAGCGGAAAGAATGACCGTGACGGACATCGCCCCCGCGTCGGGGAAGCCGATGCATGCCTCGCCCAGCGTCTTCGCTCGGCCAAACTGAGCCACCATGCCCTTGCTCGCCTCCAGCCCGCCGAGCGCCGCCTCTGACACCGCCGCCATCGCCTCCGGCAGCGCGCCGCCGCTCACCTCCCGCGCCTTTTCCGCCGCGGGCGCGATGGCATCCACCACCGTCTTATCCCCCACCTGCGCTCCGCCGCGCGCCTGCACGCCCTCCAGTCCCGCCTGCAAAAAGACCGCCAGCCCGGCGGCGTCGAAAACCTCACGCCCAGCCAGCGCTTTGCCACCGTTGCGGAAAAAAGTGCCAAAGATCGCCCCGCTGGCGCCGCCCATGCTGCTCATCATCGCCATGCCGGTCGTCGCGAACGCCTTTCCCACGCTCTCCGGCGTGGCGGCCTGCAGTTTTTCCTTGGCCGCCGTCATGCCGCGCTGCATGCCCAAGCCGTGGTCGCCGTCGCCGAGATTGCGATCCGCTTCGGAAAGCCGCGGCTCCGCCGCGATGACCGCATCGGCGGCCAGCAGCAGCATTTCACGGACTTGTTCGGTGGAGAGGCTCGTCTTCGGCATGGGGTCGCCACAGTTGGCGCTACCCGTGCCGTGTCAAGCGTGGGATGGGCTTGCAGCCTGCAAGCAGCATGAGCATTCTGCCCGTGACCCGTGATCCTAAAAACCGAGTTGATGGTTGGTAGTTGAGTGTTGATAGTCCAAAACCAGCGGCCTACGCCGAAAGCACCACTTACCCGGAGAGTGAGTCACTAACGCGGCACAAGTCGCTTATTTTCAGTCTATCAACCATCAACTTTCAACCATCAGCCCCGCTTTTAGGGTGATGCAGGCTTTCAGTCTGCATGGACTGCCCCGTTGGCTCCGCGCCGCCTCCGCCCCCGGATAAATGGGCGGGAATACAATCCCGCCCTCCGGCGGGCAGGCGGTTGCAAACCGCCTCTCCTTGTGGCGCAGATGCTTCGATTGCCAATCGAAGCTACTTTTGAAGCCCGCACAACGCCAGCGCGTTCATGACCGCCTTGGGCGCGAACGAGGAGGAGTGGACGAACTCCGGTGTCTTGCCGTTCTCCGGGTCGTGTTCCGAGCAATGAGCATTGCCGCCGGACGGACCGAGCGCATCGAGGGTTGGCCCCAGGTCGTGGAGGTAGTTGGCATCGCTGAGACCGCCGCGTGAGACCTCGATGGTGGCCAGTCCGATGCGGGAGGCGGCCTGTTCCCATGCTTCAAGCAAACCCGCACTGTCCGGTCCGCGCGGCCAAGCTTGCGTGCGGCCCTCGCAAACGGCCTCGATGCGTCCGCCGCCGGGAGCGGGAGACAGACCGGCGAGAGCCAGCAGCGCGGCTTCCGCCTGCGCGAGCACGACGGGATCGTAGGCGCGCATTTCCAGCTCCGCGGTGGCCAGATGCGGCACGCGGTTGAGCACCGTGCCGCCGTGGAAGCTGGCCACGTTAACGCTGAGATCGCGGGCGGGATCGGCGAGCGCGGCAGCCTGCGGCAACACGGCGGCCAGCCCGAGCACGGCGTTGACGCCTTCGTTCGGTTTGCTGCCGGCGTGCGCGGCGCGGCCGTGGCAGTCGATGCGAAATTCGAGCCGGCCCTTGCGCGCGGTCACGAGATGATGCCGCCCGTTCTCCACCGGGCCGCCCTCGAAGACTAGCACCGCCCGCGCGCCGTCCGGGCAGCGCTCCCGCGTGCGGTCGGCGAAGTCGGAGCCGATGACTTCCTCGGCGGCGTTGGCAGCGATCAGCAGGTCCATCCGCCCGAACAAGTCCGGCGCGCATTCCCGCAGGCATTGCAGCATGAGCCAGATGAGCGCGGTGCCGCCCTTGTTGTCCACCACACCGGGGCCGTAAATGCGGTCTTCCTTCTGAGCCTCGCGCCAGTGAAAGCGATGGCGCTGCTCCTCCTCCGGCGGGAAAACCGTGTCCAGATGCGTGACGAGCACCACGGGGAGCGCCGACGCCTTGCCATCCCGGCGATCCGGTCTGCGGCGGAGAAAAAGGTGGTGGCCGTAATCGGGGTGCAGCGCGGGGACATGCTCCGCCTCGAATCCCAGCGGCGCAAAGCATTCCGCGGTGAGCCGGCCCACGGCGTCCACACCGGCGGCGTTGGCGGTGAAGCTGTTGATCTCCACCATCCGCCGCAGCCACGCCAGCGCGGCGGGCAAATGGCGCGCGGCGGCGGCTTGAAGATGTGAGGGAAGATCGTCTGGCGGCATCACAGACAAGCTGCCACAAACACTCCGCAAGGCAATACGGAGCGCACGCGTCCCGCGTGCTCTTTTTGGAGTCCCTCCGAAAAGATTGAGCGCAGCGAACACCCGGGAACGCGTGGATGCACCTGCAAGGCTGGCTTTGCTCAAAACGGGTGAGCAAAAAAGGCTTCCCGGCGGATGACACCGGTGACCGTGTGCGGCTGCCGCCGCAATGCGTTCGGCGGGACGCCAACGCTCAGCAC
>CAZNKC010000197.1:0-10876 GCA_964573315.1 uncultured Verrucomicrobiaceae bacterium
CTCTGCGCTCTGCGCTCTGCGCCCTGCTCTCTGCGCCCTGCGCTTTGCTCCACGCCGAGCCGCTCGTCACCGGTTACGCGCGCTTCCACGCGGACACTCCCAGCCGCGAGGGCGGAGCGCTGCTTTATAACGAACTCGGCTGCGCCAACTGCCACGGCCAAAATCCCGGCCTGCCGCAGCGCCGCGGGCCGGTGCTGGCCGACATCAAGACCCGCGTCAACGCGGACTGGATCAGCCACTTCCTCGGCGCGCCGCAGCAGGCCAAGGACGGCTCCATGATGCCGGCGTTCTTCGAGGATTTGAGCGAGGCGGAAAAAGCCGCCCAAGTCGAGGCCGTGACGCATTACCTGATGACGCTCAAACCCATCGGTCCCGCACCCAAGCCCAAAGCCCCGCGCCACGCCAACGCCGAGCGCGGCAGCGCGCGCTATCATGAGGCGGGTTGCGTGGCCTGCCATGCGCCCACGCCGGATTATCATCCTCCCGCCGGAGCGCCGAAGCCGAAGGAATTCACCAGCCGGCCCGTGCCGTTTCCCGATCTCAACGCCAAGTACAGCCTGCTCAGCTTGGTCGAATTTTTGGAAAACCCGGATCGCGTCCGCCCGGATGGACGCATGCCGCACCTGGGCCTCACCCCGGAGGACGCTTTGGACATCGCCTCGCATCTGCTGGACTACCGCCCCAGCGATCCGCGCGAAGCGCCCCGCTTGGAGCCTTTCAAAGTTCAGGGCGACAAGGCGCGGCAGGGCGCGGAAATCGTGGCCCGCCTGAACTGCGCCGCCTGCCACAGCCTCACCGCCGAGGACAAACCGGCAATCACCGCGCTGCCAAATCCCGCCGCGGACGCGGGCTGCCTTTCTTCCAAACCAGCGCCGGGCCGTCCGCATTACGCGCTCTCGGAAAACCAGCGCGCCGCGCTCCTGCAACACCTGCAAAGCCCCGCGCCCGCCTTCAACGTCGCGCAAAAAGCCGATCTCACCCTCAAAGCCTACAACTGCTATGCCTGCCACGATCGCGACGGCATCGGTGGCCCGGACATCGCGCGCAACCGGTTCTTCGCCGGGGATGAAGGCATCGCCGACGCCGGCCGTCTCGCGCCGCCGCTCACCGGCATCGGCAAGAAGCTACGCCCCGAATGGCTGGAGTCCGTCTTCAAAGGCGAAGGCCGCGTGCGGCCCTACGTGAAGACGCAGATGCCGAAATATCCGGCCCAGGCCAAGACTCTGACCACCCTGCTCACGCAAGCGGACAAAAAAGAACTGCCGCCGCTGGCCGCAGGCGACGCCGAAGCCGGCCACAAACTCACCGGCATCCTCGGCGGCATGAACTGCATCACCTGCCACGTTTGGGGAGACAAACCCTCGCTCGGCATCCAGGCGCTCGACATCAGCCAGCTCGACAAACGCCTGCGCCCCGATTGGTTCCGCGACTACCTGCTCAACCCCGCCGCCTACCGCCCCGGCACCCTCATGCCGCCGCTCTGGCCCGGCGGGCAATCCATGCTCCAAGGCGTGCTCGGCGGCGACACGGAAAAACAAATCGCCGCTATCTGGGCCTTCATCGAAAAAGGCGAGAGCCTGCCCGAAGGCTACCCCGCGCATGTGGCGAACGCCTTCGAACTCATCCCGCAAGACCGCCCCATCCTCCAGCGCACCTTCCTCAACAACGTCGGCCCTTACGCCATCCTGGCCGGTTTCCCCGGCGGCGTTCACCTCGCTTATGACGGCGGCAAAGGCCTGCCCGCGCTGGCTTGGCGCGGGCGCTTCTTCGACGCCTACTCCACTTGGTTCGTGCGCGCCGCGCCGTTCGAAAACCCGCTGGAAAAGGAAGTCTTCGCCTGGCCCAAATCCTCCGATTCCGAAACCGGCGGCTTCCGCGGTTACAAGCTCGACCAAGACGGCAACCCCGCCTTTCTCATCACCGTGGACGGCGTGCCCGTTGAGGATCACTATCAGGTGCGGGACGGCAAACTGCGCCGCACCATCACCTGGCCCGCCGGGAAATCCGAACCCGCCTGGCAGCACCCGGAAGGTCTCGAAGTCAGCGAAGATCAAGCCGGCCAACCTAACCAACGTACCTTTATCTACTCATGGAAGTGACCGCCTTTGTTGGAGTCAAAGCTCTCGCCGATCATTTCGGGCAAAGCGCAGGACGCAGGACGCAAAGCGTCACGCTCTGCGCCCTGCTCTCTGCGCTCTGCCTCCTCCCCCTCTCCGCCATCGAGCCGGGTTATGAGGCGTTGGACATCTACACCGCGTCCTCCCCGTCCAGTTCCCGCGACACCACTTGGAAACCGGGCGATGGCGTCACGCTCGAGGTCAGCGGCCTGACTTGGATCGGGCCGGATCGTGTCGGTGTCACCATCCGCAAAGGCGATGTCTGGTTCATCGACGGCGTGTTAGGCGATGATCTAACCAAAGTAACTTATCATCGTTTCGCCTCCGGCCTGCACGAGCCGCTCGGCCTGCTTCAGGACGGCGATGATTTCCTCGTCGTGCAGCGCACCGAGATGACGAGGCTGCGCGACAGCGACGGCGACGGCGTCGCCGACGAATACCTCACCGCCGCGCGCGGCTGGGACGTGACCGGCGCTTACCACGGTTACGCCTACGGCCCCGAGCGCGACGGCAAGGGCCGCCTCTGGCTTTCCATCAATCTCGACATGGGCGACCTCTCCAACAACAAGCTGCCCTGGCACGGCTGGGCGCTGGTGGCCGATGGCAAGGGCGGCGTCATCCCCATGGCCGCCGGCCTGCGCAGCCCCTGCGGCCTCGGCGCGAATTTGGAAGGCGACATGTTTGCCACCGATCAGCAGGGCACCTGGGTGGCCGCCACGCCGGTGCATCACCTGCGCAAAGGCGTCTTTTACACCAACCAGGAGGCGTTGCCCACGCTTCAGCATCCGGATTCGCCGGTGAAAATCGAAGGCCCGCCGCCGAAGGACGTGACTTATCCGGAAGCCGTGCGCACGCTGCCGCAGATGGCCCCCGCCACGGTCTGGCTGCCGTATAACAAAATGGGCCGTAGCGGCACCGACATCCAAGTCATCGACCAAGGCGGCAAGTTCGGCCCCTTCGACGGCCAGCTTCTCGTCGGCGAGTTCACGAACTCCGCCATCAGCCGCGTGTTTTTGGAAAAAGTCGGCGGCGAATACCAGGGCGCGTGTTTCCCGTTCCTCAGCGGCTTCCCCGCTGCCGTCGTGCGTCTCGCCTTCGCGCCGGACGGCAGCTTGCTCGTCGGCATGACCAACCGCGGCTGGTCCTCGCTCGGCAGCCGCAGCTATGGCTTGACGCGGGTACGGCAAAAAGGAGAGCTGGCCTTTGCCATCCGCGAAATGCGCGCCCAGCCCGACGGTTTCGAACTCGCCTTCACCGAGCCGGTGGACGCGAAAACCGCGGCGGACCCGGCGAGCTATACCATGAAGAGCTATACCTACCTCTATTCCGGCGCTTACGGCAGCGATGAAATCGAAACGAAACCCCACAAGATCGAGTCCGCCGTGGTGTCCGAGGACGGGCTGAGCGTGCGCTTGAGGATCACCGGCCTGCGCGAGCTGCATGTGCATGAACTGCGCGCGGAGGGTTTGCGCTCGGGCAAGGGGGAGCCGCTGTTGTACCCTGACGCTTACTACACTTTGAACCGCATCCCGGAGTAGCCCCGGCTGCCTCGGTTCCGCGCCGCCTCCGCCCTCGGAAAAGTGGGCGGGAATACAATCCCGCCCTCCGGGAAAGTACCCCGCCTCTCCGAGGCGGGAATTCTCTCCATCCCCCTATCTCTCCTTCCCCGCGCCGCAGGCGACCTGTGTCGCACTTTTCCCATATCCAGGCTCGCTTTGTGATGAACATCTGCGAAGATGGCGCGTCCTAGCTTGACGTTTATGAAATCGTTGCCATTTGATCGGAGCGGGAGGGGAATGGGCCTCTTGCTGGTGTTGTTGGGTTGGATCGCCATCGCCGGGATATTCCCGGCGCAAACGGAAAAGAAAGCGCCGCTGACGGCGGAGATTCACATCTCTCCGGCCCGGCTCGCGCCCGAGTCCACCATCGAGGTCGTCTTTCCCACGCCGATGGTGGAGAGCGCCATGACCGGCCAGAAAGCCGCCGAATCCCCTTTGCTGGCGGAGCCGGAGTTGACGGGCGAGTTCGAGTGGACCAGCACCCGCAGCGGCCATTACCGGCTGTCGCAAGTGCCGCGCTTCAATCATCAATACCGCTTCCGCCTGCGCGCCGGCGTCACCGATCTGGCCGGCGCGGCGCTCGACACCGCCGTGCTGGACACCGTATCCACGGACGGCTTCAAGGTCGTGGATCAAGACCCGAAGTGGTTCAGCCAGAACGACGTGCCGCGCTCCCGCGCTTTCCTTTTCCAGTTCAACGACCAAGTCAACGCGCTCGACGCCGCGGCGCACCTGAGCTTTCGCGGGACCAATCCCGATCAGGTCATCCCCGCCAAAGCGCGCCATGCCACAGCGGCGGATTTCAAACAAGTCTGGGCCGATCTCCAGCCCACCTGGACCGAGGAAATCAGCCAGGTGGAACCGAAGCTGGCGGACGACGAAAAACGCCTCAGCGCCCTCGTCGTGGAGCCGGCGGAGCCGCTGCCCGTGGCCGCGCAATGGGATCTCGTCATCGCCGCCACGCTCGCCAACAGCGCCGGCCAAGCCAGCCTCGGCGCGGAACAGATCGTGAGAATCGGCTCGGTGCTGCCGATGGCCATTGAGACCCTCAGCGGCCGCACGCCGTTCGACAAGGATTACCATATCGACATCGATTTCAACAAGCGCCTCAAGGAGCCGGAGACTGCCGCCGATCCGGAGGAAAACAAAGCGCGCCGCGCCGCTTGGCTGGACGCCTTGAAGGAGCACGTCGTCATCGAGCCCGCGCCGCCGGGTGAGTTGCGCGCCGAGGTGTTGTCGGACGTGCTGCGTTTGCACGGCGCTTTTGCGCTCGATCAAGAATACCGCGTCACCGTGACGCCCGGCATCGAGTCCTGGAACGGCTTGCGCCTGGAGGAGCCGGTGCGGGACAAGGTCGTGACTTTTGAACCGAACCCGCCCTACGTCTCCGCGCCCGCCTTCGTGAACAGCCAGCTCGCGCGTGGCGAGGGCGCCTTCGAGATCAGCGCGGCCAACGTCACCGCCGTGCGCGTGCGCGCCAAACGCCTCAGCGGCCCGCAGCTTGTCGAGGCGCGGGAAAAATACCGCCCCTACCTCGGCGCTTTCCAGCGTGATTTGGACAAACGCCGCGAGCACAAACCGGAGCCTATCGAGAACTACCCCGGCGATTGGGCCTTCGACCGCGAGTTCAAGGTGGACAAGCCGCTCGACCGTTCGGAGTTGATCCGCCTGAACCTGAGCGAACTGCTGCCCGCGGGCGAAAACGCCGGCGCGCTTTTTCTGGAGTTGGAAGGCACCGCCAAGGACGGCCTCAAAGACCGCGGCGTCGTCACGCAATCGCTCATCGAATCCACCGACCTCGGCCTCATGCTGAAAACCTCCGGCAAGGACCAACTCGTTTTCATCACCAGCCTGCACAGCGGCCAGCCCGTGCCCGGCGCGCGCGTGACCCTGCTCGACGGCGAGCGCAAGCTGCTCGGCCACGCCGAGACCGGCGCGGACGGCGTGGCGCGTGTCACCTCGGCGCAGCCCGTCTTTGTGCTGGCTGAACTCGGCAACGACTCCGCCGTCATCGACACCCAGCGCGACTCCGAACTCTGGGGCATCTACGGTTATGAAATCGACCGCACTTGGCGGGATGTCTGGCTGCCGCGCCGCAAGACCTTCATCTTCTCCGACCGCTCCCTCTACCGTCCCGGCGACACCCTCCACCTCAAGGCCATGACCCGCCTGCTCGCCGGAGACGCCTTGACGTTCGACGGTCGCGAGCAAAAAGCCCGCCTGCGGATGCGCGACGCGCGCTACCGGCTCATCTACGACGAGCCGGTCACCTTTTCCGCCAACGGCAGCTTGGCCGCGGATCTGCAACTGCCCGAGGGACCGCTCGGCAGTTACTCCGTGGAGATCAGCTTCACGGATGACGAGAATGACGAGGACCGCTGGGACGGCATCGGCTATCATGACTTCCGCGTCGATGACTACCGCCCGAACACCTTCGAGGTCGAGATCGAGACCGCGCGCGCGGTGTTCGAGGAAGACCAACTCCAGGTGCCGCTGAGCGCGCGTTATTACATGGGCAAGCCGCTCAGCCAGGCGGAGATCGAGTGGCACGCCTTCAGCCTCCCCGGCTTCGAAGCGCCGCCGGAGTTCTCCGAGTATCACTTCGGTGACGCGCCCGGATGGGCCGGCTACGGTACGACGGAAGCTTCTTATCACGATGGCGAGGACGAAGGCAGCGACTGGTTCGTCAGCGGCGACCTCATGCTCTCGCCGGACGGCTCCGCGCTGCTGTCCCTGCCCGTGCCGCCGCCGCATCGCTCCGCCTTCCCGCAGATCGTCGAGATCAGCGCCGATCTCACCGACATCAACCAGCAGACCATCAGCAGCCGCGCCACCTTGATCGTGCCCGGCGCGAGCATCCTGCCCGGCATCCGCGCCATCGACGGGTTCGGCCGCGCCGGCCAGGAGGTCAGCCTGCAACTCGTCGCCCTCGACGGCGACGGCAAGCCCGCGGCCGCGCCGGTCAAAGCCGAGGTCGTGGTGGAGCGCCAGGAATATCAAACCGTGCGCGTCGAAACCGCCGGCGGCGGCACGGATACCGAGACCAGCGTGGTGCTGCACGAGGAGCGCCGCGAGGCCGTGACCCTCGACGGCGGCGCGGCGGCCTTTGCCTTCACGCCCGCGCAGGGCGGCAGTTATTTCATCACCGTCACCACCCAGGATGAGGACGGCGTCAGCGCCTTCTCGCGCCTGCCGTTTTATGTCATCGGACGCGGCGGTTATCCCTGGCGCATCGACAGCGGCATCCGGCTCACCCTCCAGCCGGAGAAAAAAACCGTGGCCCCCGGCGGCGAGGCCGTCATCAACATCCAATGCCCCATCGAAGGCACCGCGCTCATCACCGTCGAGCGCAACCGCGTGCATCAGCACATCGTCCGCCCCTACACGCTCGACGACCCGCTGCTGCGCATCCCCGTCGGTGAGACGGACGCGCCGAACATCTTCGTCTCCGTCGTCGTCGTGCGCGGCGCCGCGGCCAGCGGGAAAAAACACGCGCTGCCCGAGTACCGCGCCGGTTACACGGAGATCCTGGTGCCCTCGGATGCGCTCGCGCTGAAGGTGGACATCACGCCGGAAAAACCCGAGGTGCTGCCCGGCACCGAGTTGGGCGTCAGCGTGCGCGTCACCGACGCGCGCGGCACGCCGCTGCCCGGCGCGGACGTGGCGCTCTTCGCCGTGGACGAGGGCGTGCTCAGCCTCACCAACCACGAGACCCCGGATCCGGACGACTTTTTCCACCAGCTTTTCCCGCTCGCCTTTTCCAACCACACCTCGCTCGAAAACCTGCTGGCGGAAGCGCCGGACCAGCGCGTGCGCGGCAACAAAGGCTTCCTCGTCGGCGGCGGCGGTGATGACGAAGTGATCGCCGAAGCCATGCGCAAAAACTTCGTCGCCACCCCGCTCTGGCTGGCCTCCGCCCTCACGGATGAAAACGGCGTCGTGCGCGCCACCGTGCCGGTTCCGGACAACCTCACCCGCTACCGCCTCATGAGCGTGGTCAGCGCCGGCGCGGAGCGCTTCGGCCACGGCGAGTCCGCCTTCACCGTGAACAAACCGCTCATGGTCGAGCCGGTGGTGCCGCGCTTCGCCCGCCTCGGCGACGAAGTGCTCGTCAAAGCCGTGCTGCACAACACCACCGCCGCCGGCCGCGAGGTCGAGGTGGCGCTCAACCTCGACGACGGCGCCGCCTTCATCACCGAAACCCGCCCCTTCAGCCCCGCGGAGCAGGCCGCCGCGGACACCGCCGCCGGCTCCCGGCGGATCAAACTCAGCGTGCCCGCCGGTGCCTCCGTCAGCGCCGTCTTCCCCGTCCGCTTCGAGCGCACCGGCGCCACCACCTGGACTTGGCGCGCCGCCACCACTGGCGACGCCGGTGACGCCCTCACCGACGCCACCGAAACCACCTTCCAAGTCCGCCACCCCGTGCCCGAACTGCGCGAGGTGCATTATGCCCGAGTCCAAAGTGGTGCAGACATCCTGCCCGCATCCCCAAAAACCGCAACAAACCCCAAAGCCAAAACCGCCAAAGCCGCGCCAAAAGCCGAACCCCCCGGCCCCCTCAACCTCCTCGCCAAAGTCAAACCCGCCGTCCTCGAAACCGAAGGCGCGGTCAAAGTCAGCCTCAGCACCACCCGCCTCACCGAGTTGCGGGACGCCCTCGACTACCTCCTGCTTTACCCCTACGGCTGCGTCGAGCAAACCACCTCCGCCACCATGCCCTGGCTCGCACTCGGCGGTTTCCACGCCTTGTTTCCGGACCAACTCGACCCCGGCCGCTCGCGCGAGGCCATCCAAAAAGGCGTCAACCGCCTCCTGCAAATGGTCGTCGATGGCGAAGGCGGCCTCGCCTACTGGCCCGGCGGCAGCGAGCCGAACCGCTGGGGCACCGCCTACGGCGGCCTCATGCTGCTGCGCGCCCGCGACGCCGGAGCCAAGATGCCCGATGCCGTCATCGACGCCCTCACCGATTACCTCGCCAAAAAACTGCGCGGCCTCGACAAAGAAACCGATCCCTACATCGTCACCGACGCCGCGCTTTCCCTCTACACCCTCGCCAAAGCCAAACGGCCCGAGCCCGCCTATCACACCCTGCTCTACGAGCGCCGCGCCCGCCTGCCGGAAGCCGCCAAGCTCTACCTCGGCCTCGCCATGCTCATCTCCGACGCCTCGCATGACCAAGTGAAAACCCTGCTCGGCTGGACCCCGCCCGGCGCCGCCCCCGCCCCGGCCAAACCGGATGCCGCCCCCGCCGTCCGCCACTGGGCCGGCAACGGCCCGAACAAAGCCCTGCGCCTGATCGCCTACACCCACATGGGTCTCACCGCCTCCGCCGACGCCCTCGCCAACGAGCTTTGGAGCGCGCGCAACCTCAATGGCGAGTGGGGCAACACCTACACCAACGCCTGGACGCTCACCGCCCTCACCGCCTACGAGCGCAGCCGCAAAGCCGCGCCCGGCCCGCTCGAAGCCGTGCTCGCCTGGGGCGGCGAAAAGCATCCCGTCAAGCTCACCGCCGAAGCCCCGCTCGCCACCCTGGAGTTCCCGCTCACCCCCGCCCGCGCCGCCGCCCCGCTCACCGTCGAAGTGCCGGAAGGCGGCTCCGTCTGGACGCGCACCGAGATCGCCGGCCATCCCAAAGCCCGCGACTTCGCCGGAGAAAACCACGGTTACGCCATCGCGCGCGACTACCGCAAGCTCCTGCCCGACGGCGCCACCGCCGCCGCGGACGACCTCCGCGTCGGCGACCTCGTGCGCGTCTCCCTCGGCATCGAACTCACCGGCGAATCCCGCTACCTCGCCATCGAAGACGCCCTGCCCGCCGTCTTCGAACCCGTCAACCCCGAGTTCGAAACCCAAAACGCCCGCCAGGACGGCCCCTTCGACGATTACGAAGCCTGGTTCTGCGACCACCGCGAACTCCACGCCGACCGCGCCCTCTTCTTCACCGACCACGCCCCCGCGCGCGGCAAGTTCGCCCTCCACTACCTCGTCCGAGTCATCGCCGAAGGCGACACCGTGGCCCCGCCCGCCAAGATCGAAGCCATGTACGAACCCTCCAAATACGGCCTCAGCCCCACCCAACGCGTCATCACCCTGCCCAGCTCGGGCGCCAAAGTAGCCACCCAATAGGAGGGCGGGATTGTATTCCCGCCCATTCCTTCGCGGGCGGAGGCGGCGCGGAGCCGGAAAGACGAGCAAAGCGCAGAGAGCAGGGCGCAAGGAGAGGCGCTTTGTAAGCGCCTGTCTGTTCTCCCAAGTCCAAGTGCATATCTTGACATCATTGGCGGTATCGTATATGATCCCATGTGATCCGAGCTGTGATCGACACCAATGTCCTCGTCGCTGCCATGCGTTCGTCTGCGGGAGCCAGCCACCAGATCCTTCTGGCGGCTGATGCGGGGCGTTTCGAGTTGGCTCTGTCTGTCCCGCTTCTGGCGGAGTATGACGACGTCACCAGCCGGCCAAGTTCCGGGATCACTTTGCCTCCCGCGGCTGTGGACGCGATCATTCGGCGGCTCGCCGCCATTTGCCATCGTCAGCCGATCTATTTTCTTTGGCGGCCGCTCCTTCCAGACCCGAAGGATGACATGGTGCTTGAGGTGGCCATCGCGTCGGGAGCCTCGCATATCGTCACCTTCAACCAGCGGGATTTGCGGCCCGCCAGCCAGTTCGGTATTTCCGTCACAACGCCATCGCAGTTTTTATCATTGATACCATGAGCAGCCTGAGTCTTCGCCTTCCCGATTCGCTTCATCGCCACCTCAAGCAGGCGGCGGCGGCGGACGGCATTTCCATCAACCAGTTCGTCAACCTTGCGGTTGCCGAGAAGCTCTCGGCGCTCCAGACCTATGACATCATTGCTGAACGCGCCAAAGGAGCCTCCCGCAGCGCCTTCCTGCAGGCGATGGCGAAGGTTCCGCGCGGAGCCGTGGAGGCGGGCGACGAGATTCCATGAGCCGGGCGTGCAACCAAGGGTGACGAGTAGCTGGCGTGCGAAATGCTGGGCCGCAGCCCGGGTCGCCGCCATTGCGGAGGGCGGGACTCTGTTCCCGCCCATTCTTTCGCGGGCGGAGGCGGCGCGGAGCCGCTGGTGCCCAGGCTGAAATCGAGTATCTAGGTGATTAGCCTAAAAACTAGGTTGATGTTTGAAAGTTGATGGTTGATAGACTGAAAATAAGCAACTTGGGTCGCGTTAGTGAC
>CAZNKC010000198.1:0-10804 GCA_964573315.1 uncultured Verrucomicrobiaceae bacterium
AAGGCAAGGACGATCCCTGCTACGTGCAATGCTTCGAGCACGACGAAGTGCTGCGCCTGCGCAACGAACTGGGCTGGCGGGGCCGCTTGATCCAGCTCATGGGCGCGGGCAAGACCGGCCTCGGAGGCTCCAACTTCGAGTACATGCGCACACCGGCGGGTTTGGCGGAACTGGCGAAAGTGGCGGATGGCATCGGCCCGTCCATCGCCAGCATCATCGACAAGGAAGGCCGGGTGACCGATCTGACAAAGAACGCCCATGCCGCCGGGCTGAAGGTGCATCCCTACACCCTGCGCGCGGACGATCTGCCCGCGTATGCGAAGTCGTCGGAAGACTTGCTGCGGCTGCTTTGGAAAGAAGCGAAAGCGGACGGCTTGTTCACGGACTTCCCGGACGTGTGCGTCGAGTGGCTGAAGAAGCACGGACGGTGAGGCGGACTGCCAGGAGCGCGGGCGCCATCGCCCGCCGCGTCGCAAACGCCACCAATCAAGACGGCGTCACACCGGCCGCAGCACGCTCTTCACCACCTCGCCCCGGTGCATTTTCTCGAAGGCCTCGTGCCACTCGGTGACGGGCCAGACGCCGCCGATGATTGGGCGCACGTCGAACTGGCCGCTGCCGAGCAGCGCGATGACGCGCTCCCACACGGGCCAGTTGTGGCTGAAGCTGCCTTGCAGGGTGATGTTCTTTTGCACCAGCGGATCGATGTTGAAACCGAGCGGCTGCGGCCCCCAGCCCACCTTGCTGATCCAGCCGGCGGGACGCACCAGTTCGAGCGCGATCTTGAGCGTGATGCTGGCGCCGGCGGCATCGATGACGCCATCGCAACCCAGGCCGTCGCGCTGCATCGCCCAGGGTTTGGCGTCGCCGATGATGACCTCGCAGCCGTACTGCTTCGCGATCTCCAAGCGATGCGCGTCCTGCGGCAACCCGACGAGCGCCACCTCCGCGCCGCACAAGCGCGCCATCCCCGCGCACAGGATGCCGATGGTGCCGGGGCCGAGCACCACGACGCGGTCGCCCGGCTCGATGCGGGCGTTTTTGACCACCGCGTTGTAGGCGACGCAGCAAGGCTCGGTGAGGCAGGCCTGCTCGAAGGGAAGCTGGTCCGGAACGTGATGCAGGATGCGGCTGGGCACGCGCGCATATTTCGTCATCGCGCCATCGACACCGTAGCCGAAGCCCTTGCGCGTAGGGTCGAGATTGTACAGTCCGCGCCGGGTCATGGGATTGTCCTGGGAAATGATGGCGGCGGTCTCGGAAACGACACGATCCCCTTCCCGCCAATGCTCCACCTCCCGTCCCACCTCGACGATGCGCCCGCCGAACTCATGGCCGAGCACCACGGGATAATTCACCGGCCAGGAGTGATCGGCAGTCCATTGATGGAGGTCGGAGCCGCAGACACCCACGTTGGCCACTTCGAGCAAAACATCCTCCGGCCCGATGGACGGCTTTTCGACTTCACGGATTTCGACGCAGCCTTTTTCAGGCGCGTAATTGACAACGGCGGCGGATTTCATGGCTGGGACAACGGAGCGGAAGAAACGGGATTTTCGGCAAAGCAGGTATCACATTATTTTGCCACTTCACAATCAAGACTTCCAAAACGGCTCTCCGATTTCGAAAACTGGCTCGGAAAGGATTCTGTTTGAAGCCGAAAACCCTCGGACAACGCGGCTTTCTTGGCCACATAAAAGGATGTGGTGATTGAAGATGCCAAGGGGCGGTCGGCTTCAAAAAGCTGGCTCCCACACTGGGATCAGGATGCCGGAGTCAGAGTTAACAGAAGCAGCTTGGGAGGTTGTCGCCCCACACGCATGAAAAAAGCATGCATCCATGATTCTACTCGGTTAAACTACGGTCGCATGACTCGCTCAAAACAACGCTGGAGGGCGGCCTTCACCCTGGCTTGGCTTGGGTTCCCGTCTCTTGGCTCGATGCCGGCAGCGGCGGAGCCTGCCGCACCGCCACGGATGTTGCAGTTGTTCTCGCATGACCGGCTGCTTCCGGCCAATGTGGCGATTGATCGCGGTTTCAGGAATGCCCTGGCCGCGCAGATGCCAGACACCCTCCTGTTCACCGAGTTTCTCGACTCGATCCGAATCAGGCCGGGCAGCGAACAGGAAAAAAATTTCACCGGCTACCTGCTGGACCGCTACCGGGACAGGCCGCCCCAAGTCCTGATCGCCATCGGCTCGGAAGCTTTGCAGTTTTTTCTCGCAAACCGCGACACGCTGTTTCCTGGCATACCCTTGCTTTTCGGGGCCGTATCGGCTCCGGAATCCCTGAAGAAAAATCCTCCGCCCGGCGTGGCGGGGCTTGCCACGAAACTGGAGATGGCGCAGACCCTGGGAGCGGTGATCCGCCTCAAACCGCGCATCCATGAGGTAGCGGTCGTTTCCGGGGCGGCGGTCTTCGACCGCAAGCTGGAAGCGATGGCCCGCGCGGAATTCCAGCCTTACGAGGATCGTGTCCGGCTCATATGGTTGTCGGGGCTGCCCTTGTCCGAAGTGAAGGAAAAGCTGGCCGCCATGCAGCCCGGCACGGCCGTCATCTGCCTTTCCTATTTTCAGGAGCCTAGCGGGAGGCTGCAAGTCTCTTCCATGAACGCCGTGCGACAAATCACCCAGACGGCCGCGGTGCCGGTGTTCGGCGTTGCGGACACTTACCTGGACAACGGCATCACCGGCGGCAGGCTGACAATGTTTGAGAAAACGGGTGAAAAAGCCGCCCAACTGGCGCTGCGAGTCCTCGGCGGCGAAGCACCCGGCAAGATCGGCGTGCTGGACGCGGACGATTCACGGTTCATTTTTGACGACCGGGAATTGCGGCGATGGGGCATTGATCGGGACTCGCTGCCCGCGGACAGCGACATCCGCTTCGTCGCACCCAGCCCGTGGGAAACCCACCACAGACTTCTCCTCGGCATTGGCATCGCGGGCTTCAGCCAGACGATGCTGATCGCCGGATTGCTCGTTTTGCGCTCACGGGCAAAGCGCTGGACCAACGAGTTGAACGAGCGCCTTCGATTTGAGCAATTGATCATGGACATCACCGCCAGATTCGCCGATCTTCCGTGTGAAAAAGTCAGCGATGAAATCGCCCGCGCGCTGGAAAACATCCGGAGCCTGCTGCGCATGGATCGCTGTTTTTTCTTCGACTACTTCCCGGCCACGGGCAGGCTCCAGATCACGCATCACGCGGAAGCCGCGGACGTGGCGCCGCTTGAGCCTGCGCTTGACGCCGCCCAGCTACCTTGGTTCTTTTCCCAGTTGCGGGACTTCCGCACCGTTTGCCTGGAGGACGCGCAGCGCGACCTTCCCGAGGAGGCGGCGAATGAGCGGGAGTATGCCAGGCGCCACAGCCTCAAGTCCGTGCTGGCAATCGCCCTGCCCGGCGCGCATGATGTCATCCAGGGCGTCTCTTTCCAGACCACCCGCAAATTTCAATCCTGGCCGGCGCACCTGCGTTCGCGCCTGCAAATCATCAGTGAGATGCTGGTCTCCACCCTGGCGGCCTTGCGGACGGAAATGGAATTGCACCGCTCCGAGGAACGCTTTTCCAAAGCCTTCCATGCCAGCCCGATCGCGATCGCCATCATCCGCGCGGGCGATGCCCAGATCGTGGACATCAACGAAAGCTGGGAGCGGCAATTCCGGTTCAGCCGGGAGGACGCCATCGGCAACACCCCTGCCGGCCTGGGACTTTTCGACGACGACACCCACCGTCTGGAGATCCGCAGCCTGCTCGACGGCGGCGAATCCCTGAAAGATCATGAAGTGCTGCTGCGCGACAAGCACGCGAAGAGCATCATCGCCAACCTGTCGGTGGAGACCATCACCATTCATGAGGAGCCTTGTTTCATCGCCATCATGCACGACGTCACCGGCAAAAAGCAGGCCGAGGAACTGCGGCAAAACATGGCCCACGTCTCAAGGCTCGCCCTCATCGGCGAGATCACCGCCTCCATCGCGCATGAGATCAACCAGCCGCTGGGCGCCATCCTCAGCAACGCCGAGGCGGCGGAACTGCTGCTGGAGACGGCCCCGCCCATGTTCGATGAAGTGCGCCATATCCTCTCCGACATCCGCAAGGACGACCTGCGCGCCAGTGACATTATCCGCCATATTCGCGATCTGCTGCGCAAACGCGAATTGCGGCTCGCCTACCTCGATGTGAACCAGACGGTGGAAAATGTCATCCGCCTCGTGGCGGCGGATGCCCGCAAAAGAAGCGTCGTCATGACCACCGAGCTAGCCTCCGGCCTGCCGCCCGCGATGGGGGATCAAGTACACCTGCAGCAAGTGCTGCTCAACCTCATCATCAATGGCATGGAGGCCATGGCCGGCACGCCTGCCCCCGCAAAACGCCTCGTCATCAGATCCCGCCCCACCGATGCCGGAGATCTGGAGATTGCCGTCATAGACGCGGGCCACGGCATCGCGCCCAGCCACATGCCAAGGTTGTTCGAATCCTTTTTCACCACCAAAGCGGAAGGGCTGGGGCTGGGGCTGGCCATGGCGCGCTCCATCATGGAAGCGCACCGGGGCCAGATTTGCGCCAGCAACAATCCCGGCGGCGGAGCCACCTTCTCCTTCATCCTGCCAGCCTCCCCTCCTTGAAACATCGGCCCCATGAGCGCTTTCTCATCCAATTTCACCGTCCACGTTGTCGATGACGATGACTCGCTGCGCCTCGCCGTCTCGCGGTTGCTGCGGGCGGCGGGATACGAAGTCCTGGCTTACGCCTCCTCCGGTGAATTCCTGCTCTCCCATCAGCCGGGCCTGCGGGGCTGCCTGCTGCTCGACGTGCGCATGCCCGGCCCCAACGGGATGGACCTGCATGATGCACTGCAAAGGCAAGGCTCCTCCCTGCCCGTCATCTTTCTCACTGGACATGGCGACATTCCCATGAGCGTACGGGCCATGAAGGCCGGCGCCGTGGATTTCCTGATCAAACCCGTGAAGCGGGAAAATCTTCTCCGGGCCGTCAAATCCGCCCTGGCCCGGGAGAGCGAGGCATTCGCCAACAGCGAACTGTTGCAAGCCTGCAGAAGAAACTTCGCAACCCTCACAGAACGCGAGCGCGAGGTGTTTGTCCGCGTCGCCGAGGGGCATCTCAACAAAAACATCGCCGCCGACCTCGGCACCGCCGAACGTACCGTCAAGGCGCATCGCGCCCAGGTCATGCGGAAAATGCAGGCAGCCTCGATTGCCGACTTGGTGCGCGCAGCCGACTTGTTGAAAACCGCCCCCTGATACGCGGTCCGAGGACTGCTTCATCCCCTGATCCTTTGAACACCCACCAAAGTGCAGGGCCGGCCGGCACCAAGGTCCGGGTTCCCAAAGCCGCGGCCTCATCGCATGCTCCGTCCACATTCATGGATTGGATCGATGAACGCACACTCTGGCCACATCGTGATCGTCGAGGACGATGCCAGTGTGGTCCATGCCCTGAAAAGGCTATTGAATGCCAGCGGCATCCACGCCTTGAGCTTTGCTTCCGCCGAGGAATTGATTGAGTCGGGGGAGGCTCACTCGGCCGCTTGTTTTGTGATCGACATCGGGCTGCCCGGTTTGTCGGGATTCGAATTGCTGGACCGGCTCGCAGATGCCGGCATCGAAACCCCGGTGATCATCATCACGGCCAACGACCAGCCCACCGTCGCGGAACGCGCCAAGCTGTCAGGCGCGCATGGTTATTTCGTCAAGCCTTTCAATGGGCGCCGCTTTATCGATTCAGTCAGGGAGGTTTGCCATGTCCAGCCCGATGAATGAAGCGTCCGGCATCCGCGTCCCGGCTCACAAAGAGAGGCGCCGTCATGCAATTTGCCCGCAACCGTCCTTCCGGGGAGAAAGCCGCGTATCGTGTTCACAGGCACTCATGCACCAAAGTGCAATGCGGGCCGGCACCAAGGTTCGGGTTATCAAAAATAACCAAATGGCTAAGATCAAAGCCCAGCCAGTATTTTCGAGACCTTATCATCGGAATGTCTGGCGGTAAATCCGCGCCCCCTGCCTCCGCCCGCAACCGCAAATCATCCGCTCTCATGAAATGCCATCCTCACCTTGCCGCCGCGATCTTGCTCCTTGCCACCGGGCTGCGCGCCCAGGATCCGCTGCCTTCATGGAACGACACCGCGCCCAAAAAAGCCATCGTCGCTTTTGTCGAGAAAGTGACGAAGGAAGGCTCGCCGGACTTCGTGCCGGCGCCCGAGCGCATCGCGACGTTCGATAACGACGGCACGCTCTGGGCCGAGCAGCCGTTGTATTTCCAGTTCCTGTTCGTCATCGACCGCGTGAAGGCGCTCGCGCCGCAACATCCGGAGTGGAAGGAGAAGGAGCCTTTCGCCTCCGTGCTCAAGGGCGACTTGAAAGGTGTCGCAGCCGCTGGGGAGAAGGGCGCGCTGGCGATGATGGCCGCGACACACACCGGCATGACGACGGAGGAGTTCACGAAGACCGTCACCGATTGGATCACCACCGCGAAGCATCCGAAGACCGGGCGGCTTTACACCGAGATGGTTTACCAGCCGATGCTCGAACTGCTCGCCTATCTGCGCACGAACGGGTTCAAGACCTTCATCGTCTCCGGTGGCGGCATTGAGTTCATGCGGCCTTGGACGGAAAAGGTTTATGGCATTCCGCCGGAGCAGGTCGTCGGCAGCAGCGGCAAGCTGAAGTTTGAGCTGCGCGACGGGAAACCAGTGTTGGTGAAAGTGCCCGAGATCGAATTGATCGACGACGGCCCCGGCAAACCCGCCGGCATCCAGAGCCACATCGGCCGCCGCCCGATCGCCTCCTTCGGCAACTCCGATGGTGATCTGCAAATGCTCCAATGGACCGCCGCGGGCAGCGGCCCTCACTTTGCCTTGATCGTCCATCACACCGACGCTGATCGCGAGTGGGCCTATGACCGGATCTCGCACATCGGCAAGCTCGACAAAGCCTGGGACGAAGCCACCGCGAAAGGCTGGACCGTGGTGAGCATGAAGGACGATTGGAAAATAATCTTTCCCGCCAAACCCTGACCAACAATCAACTACCCCAATCCAATGAGCACATTCAAATACAACCGCCTCGATAAAAACGACGTCGCCGTCCTGCTCGTCGATCACCAGTCCGGCCTCACCAACTGCGTCCAGGATTTCTCGCCGGACGACTTCAAGAACAACGTTCTCGCCTTCGCAGACGCCGCGAAATACTTCAAGCTGCCCACCATCCTCACCACGAGTTTCGAGGATGGGCCGAACGGACCGCTCGTTCCCGAGCTGAAGGAACTGTTTCCTGATGCGCCCTACATCGCCCGCCCCGGCAACATCAACGCCTGGGACAACGAGGACTTTGTGAACGCGGTGAAGGCCACGGGCAAGAAGCAGCTCCTCATCGCCGGCATCGTCACCGAAGTCTGCGTGGCCTTTCCGGCCCTCTCGGCGCGCGAGGAAGGCTACGAGGTCTTCATCGTCACCGACGCCTCCGGCACCTTCAACAAGACCACCCGCGACGCCGCGTGGTCGCGCATGGAACAGGCCGGCTGCCAGCTCATGAGCTGGTTCGGCGTCGCCTGCGAGCTGCACCGCGACTGGCGCAACGACGTCGAGGGCCTCGGCGCCTTGTTCTCGAACCACCTGCCCTCCTACCGCTGCCTCATCACCAGCTACATGGCCGGCAAGGCGGCCAAGTGATCAAACCTGACGATTCAACCAACCATGAAAACCAAACTTACCTTTCCCGCGCTCGGTCTTGCACTGGGCCTGTCATTCTCCTCATCGGTTCGCGCGGCGGACCCGCCCCCCGCGACCGCGGATTTCAAGCCGACACCCGTTCCTCCGGAAATCACGACACCGGATCAGGTCGAGACCTCCATCGGTCAGCTTCAATTCTTCGATGGCGTGCCGACGCCGGAGACCACGGCACGCCTTTACGATGAACTGGATCGGCAGCGGGCCACGCAGGCCTTTCTGCATGGGATTCCCGGTGCGTCGATGGTGGCCATTCGCACCGGCCTGCGCGCGTCGGGCATCACGGGCGGCAAGATCGGTATTTTCGAGACATTGATGGATTCGCGTTCGCTCTATCTCACGGCCAATACGGAAAGCGTCTATTTCTGGCACTGGCTCGATTTGAAGGACGGCCCCATGGTCGTCGAGACTCCGCCAAACATCCTCGGCGTCGTCGATGACTTTTGGTTTCGCTATGTCACCGATCTCGGCAATGCCGGCCCGGATAAAGGTCAGGGCGGCAAGTTTCTCTTTCTGCCGCCGGACTACAAAGGCGAACCCCCAACGGGTTACTTTGTCTATAAGAGTCCGACTTTCGGAAATCTCCTTTTTGGACGGGGCTTTCTGGTGAATGGCGATCCCAAGCCGGCTGTGGAAGGCATCCGGCAACATCTGCGGGTCTATCCTCTGAGTGCGGCGGGCCGGTCGCCGGTCAACGAATTCGTCAATCTCTCCGGGGTGCCCGCGAATACGATTCACGCGAATACATCGAAATTCTTCGAGGAAGTGAACCAGATCATCCAGGAAGAGCCGCCGGAGGCTTACGGGCCGGACATGATGGGTTATTTCGCCTCCATCGGACTTGAAAAAGGCAAACCCTTCGCGCCGGACGAGCGCATGAAGAAGATCCTCGCTGACGGCGTGGCCATCGGCAATGGCATCGCCCGCGCCATCGACTTCCGCAACCGCATCCCGGAGTCACGCATTTACCCCGACCGCCAGTGGACGACTCCTTTCATCGGCGGCAGCTATGAATGGCTCACGAAGACCGGGGCGCGCAATTTCGACGCCCGCACCATGTTCTTCTATGCCGCCACGGTGGATACACCCGCCATGGCGGTGAAAATGGTCGGCGTCGGCTCGCAATATGCGGCGACCAATCTCGACGCGGCCGGCGAGCCATTCGACGGCGGAAAAACGTATCGCCTGCGGGTTCCGGCGAATGCCCCGGCGAAGGATTTCTGGTCGGTCGTCCTCTACGACATCCAAACGCGTTCGATGCTGCAAACAAGCCAGCTCTTTCCCAGCCTCAGCACCCAGGCGGGCTTGGCGCAGAACGCCGATGGCTCGACGGATCTCTATTTCGCACCCGAACGACCGGAGGGCGCCAAGAATTGGGTCCAAACCGTGCCCGGCAAAAGCTGGCTGACGATCTTCCGCCTCTACGGCCCGCTCAAACCCTGGTTCGACCAGACCTGGAAACTGCCGGACATCGAGAAAGTGAACTGAACCGTTTCGCGCGACGACCACCCATCCATTGCCATGAAAATCAAACTGCTTCCGCTGCTTGCAGCCTTCACCCTGACGCTCGCCGCAGCCGGTCACGCCCAATCGCCCGCCGGAGACACGGTCCCCGTGACCGTGGACAACTTCATCCGCGCCGAGTCCGACCTGTATTTCAGCAACATCGCCAAGGACGGCGGCTTCGGAAAATTCACTCATCGCCGGGAACCCGCCGCGGTCGAGAACCAGACCGTCATCCGCCTGAACCGCGACACGCTCTATTCCGCCATCATCCTCGATCTCGACGCCGGACCGGCCACGATCACGCTGCCTGACGCAGGCGCGCGCTTCATGTCGCTGATGATCGTGGACGAGGATCACTTCGTCCCGTTCGTGGCCTATGGAGCGGGTTCCCATACACTGACCAGGGAAAAAATCGGCACTCGTTACGTGCTGGCCGGCATCCGCACGCTCGTCGATCCGGCCAAGCCGGAGGATGTGAAGCAGGTCCACGCCTTGCAGGACGCCATGAAGATCGAGCAGGCGAGCGCCGGGAAGCTGGAGTTCCCGGCGTGGGACGCGGCCAGCCAGAAGAAGGTGCGCGACGCGCTGCTCGTGCTCGCCACGACGATGCCCGACTTCAAGCGATGCTTCGGCACGAAAGAGCAGGTCGATCCCGTCCGCCATCTTGTCGCCAGCGCCGCCGCGTGGGGTGGCAATCCCGACAAGGACGCGACCTATCTCAACTTCACCCCGGCGAAGAATGACGGCGCCACCACCTACCGCCTTGTGGTCAAAGACGTGCCAGTGGACGCCTTCTGGTCGATCAGCGTTTACAATGCCAAAGGCTACTTCGAGCCGAACAAGGAGAACGCCTATTCCGTCAACAACCTCACCGCGAAAAAGAGCGCGGACGGTTCGGTCGCCATTCAATTCGGCGGCACCGCCGACGGTGCTTCGAACTACCTGCCGATCACGCCCGGCTGGAACTACACCGTGCGCCTCTACCGCCCGCGCCAGGAAATCCTCGATGGCACCTGGAAATTCCCGGAACCGCAGCCGGTGAAGTGAATCACGAGAGACCGACCGCTTTTCCCTCCACAACAAATCGAACTCGAACCACCCTATGAAGCAAACAACCAAACTGCTGACGCTGCCGGGCCTCGCTCCGTCTCGCTGGCTTCGCCACCTGCTGCGCGCTGCGCAGATCACGGCGATCGCGCTCGTCGCGACCGCTGCCCCGGTGTCCGCGCAGACGGCGGGCAAAACCCCCAACATCCTCGTCATCTTCGGCGACGATATCGGGCAATCGAATATCAGCGTTTACAGCCGCGGGCTAATGGGCTTCACCACGCCGAACATCGACCGCATCGGCAACGAAGGCGGCGTGTTTGTGAACTACTACGGCCAGCAGAGCTGCACCGCCGGTCGCGCCGCGTTCATCCTCGGGCAATGCCCGTTCCGCACGGGGCTGACGAAGGTTGGCCTGCCGGGCGCGACGGTGGGCATCCAAAAGGAAGACCCGACGATCGCGGAGTTCCTCAAGCCGCTCGGTTACATGACCGGACAGTTCGGGAA
>CAZNKC010000199.1:0-10699 GCA_964573315.1 uncultured Verrucomicrobiaceae bacterium
AACAGGGCCAAGCGCCCCCCGCGTGTTCGCTGCGCTCAACCTTTTCGGCGGGACGCCGAAAAGAGCACGCGGGACGCGCGCGCTCCGGGTCAAGGATCAAACCGGTGAACATGGCAACACGAGTTCGGGATTATTCGATGGACGGGCTGGGTTCGACCGGAGCCGCCGGCGTCTCGATCACCTCCAGCAGCTTCGGCAGCGCCGCCTCACCCTCAGCCGCAGCCGGAGCCTCCGCCGGCGCCGGCGTTGGTTTCGGCTTCGGCGCGGGTTTCGGAGGCGTCCAGCGCGGCCCAGCGCCGACAACGGCCACCGGCGTGCCGAGTTCCACGAAATCAAACAACCGCCGTACAAACCCCGAATGCACCCGGATGCAGCCATGCGAAGCCCGCCGGCCCGGACGCGGGATCGGCCCTTGGTGCATCCCGATGCCATCCCCCGTCAACCGCATCCAATACGGCATGCTCGCCCCCACGAACGCCCCGCCCTCCGGCACCGCATCCCGGCCCGCCTTCGCGTCGGACACCGCGATCTTGCCGCTGCTGCTGTAGATTTTCCCCCACAGATTGGAGCGCTTCGTCACCGTCTTTTCCAGCACCTTGAAATTCCCCGTCGGCGTCGGGTGCGAGTAAATGCCCGTGGCCACCGTCGTCCAGCCCACCTCCTTGCCGTCACGATACAAAAACGCCTTCTGCTGATCGACATCGATCTTGACCGACTTCGCGCCCTGCACCCCGTCACCGTACCACTCATGGAGCGGCTTGGGCTTGGACGGATCCTCCGGCGGCGGCTCCGGCTCCTGCTGCTTGTGCGCGCAGGAACTCAGCCCGCACACCCCGGCCAGCAATAAAATCACGCACACCTCCCGTGCCCGGCCCGCCGTCGTCACCATGAAATCAAGTATCTGCTGCATCGTTGAAGGCTCCAACATAACGCCTGAACGGCTCGAAACAAGCGGTCAATTCCCGCCGCAGCGCCGCCGCATTCTCCGCCACCGCCGCCGCCCCGTTCACCAGCAGCTCCTCCCGGCTCCGAAACCCCCAGGCGACGCCGATCCCGCGCATCCCCGCCGCCCGGGCAAAACGCATGTCCACCCCCGAATCCCCCACGTACACACAAGCCCCCGGCGCCACCCCCAGCGCCGCCGCCGCCTCCAGGCCCGCCGCCGGGTCCGGCTTGCGCGGCACCCCCTCCCGCTGCCCCAGCACCACCGCGAAACCGGTCTCCGGGAAAAAATGCGCCACGCACAGCCGGGTGAATTCATGCGGCTTGTTCGAGATCACCCCCAGCCGCGCCCCCGCGCCGGCGAGATCGCGCAGCAGCTCCCGCACCCCCGGATACACCCGCGTCTGCTCGTGCCAGCACGCCGCGTAATGCCGCTGGTAAAGCGCCAATGCCCGCTCCACCAGCGCCTCGTCCCCGCGCGCCGCCTCCGGCAGCGCCCGCTCCACCAGCCGCCGCGCCCCCTCCCCGATGAACTCCCGGCACCGCTCCGCCGGATGCGCCGGAAAACCCAGCTCCGCCAGCATCCGGTTCACCGCCTCCCCCAAATCCGCCAGGGAATCGATCAAAGTGCCGTCCAAATCGAAAAGCACCGCTCCGTTTTGTCTCTCATCGTCTTGCATCATCGCACGATGCAACGGCAATCCACCGCCGAAAAGCGGATTCCGCGACACAAACTCGATCCGGAGGACGCTGCTCTGTTCCCGCCCATTATCTTCGCGGACGGAAGCGGCGCAGCGAGCACCGGGTAGTGTCTAAGAGCCTATCCGGCAAATAGCTGTAGCCAGTAGAAGCGAAAACGCGAAAACGGAAAACGGGGTCAGTGTGCGACTTTAGACAAAATACACTTGACCGCGATGGGGATTGCGTTCACCTGTGCGGATGCCGCGCAGTCTTCGCATCCAATTTCCTGGCGCTTATTATCACGTCATGGCCAGGGGCAACCGCAGGGAGGCCATCTTTCACGATGACGATGACCGGCGATTCTTTCTCAAGGCGGTTGGCGAAGCCTGCGCGAGAACCGGCTGGCTGGTTCATGCCTGGGTGTTGATGGGCAACCATTATCACCTTTTCATCCAGACTCCGGAGCCGAATCTGGTGGCTGGCATGTCTTGGTTGCAAAACACCTACACCCGTCGTTACAACGTGCGCCACCGGGCCTGGGGCCGTCTTTTTGGAGATCGTTACAAAGCCGTGGTGGTGGAAGGAGACGAGCGGCAGTACTATCAGGTGTTGATGGACTACATCCATCTTAATCCGGTGCGGGCGCGGATCATCCAGCCGCAGGCGGGGCAAAGCGTGCTGGATTACGCCTGGAGCAGTTTGGCGGGAGGCTATGCGTTGCCGCCAGGCAAGCGTGCGCGGTGGCTGGCAGCCACAGATGGGTTGACCGCGTTCGGGCTGGCGGATACGGTGACCGGACGCCGGCGCATGGTGGAACGCCTGGACAGGCGGGCGGTTCAGGAGGAGGCCAAAAGCTGCGGAGTGCCCTTGCTCAGCGATGAGGCGGATGCGCGATGCAGTCATCTGCGGCGGGGATGGTATTGGGGGACTCAGGCGTTTGCTGAGAAACTGCGCGAACTGGCGGCGGCAGTGTTGCGCAGCGACAAAAGACCGCGTTCGCGCGCCTACAAACATGCGGAGCAGGCGCGGGCGCATGGCATGGCGGAGGCGGAGCGATATGTGAGGGAGGGACTGGTGGTGGCAGGGCTGGGGGAGGGGCAGCTGGCTGAACTGAAAGGATCCGACCCGCGCAAGGTGGCGCTGGCGGGGTTGCTGTGGAGAAAGACCGTGGCATCTCAGGAATGGATCGCGGAGAAGCTGCAGATGCGCAGCGCGACGAACGTGAGCAAGCAACTGAGGCGGTGGGAGAAGAAGAAGGACAAGCTGAAGCTGCTGCCGCCCGATTTGGAAAGCTACCTGCGTCTCAACAACAGCAATGAACTCTCAAAGTGAAATATTTTGTCCGAAGTCGCACACTGACCCCGTTTTCCGTTTTCGGGTTGATGGTTGATAGACTGAAAATGAGCGACTTGTGCCGCGTTAGTGACTCACTCTCCGGGTAAGTGGTGCTTTCGGCGTAGGCCGCTGGTTTTGGACTATCAACACTCAACTACCAACCATCAACTCGGTTTTTAGGTTTACTATTTTACGGGCTAAAGTGGGGCAACCCTTTTGGACGCCTTCTCCGATGAGAGTTTGCGCAAGCTGGAAGCTTGCTCCACTTTATCCCGCCTCGGAGAGGCGGGGTACTTTGTTCAATAACTCTTCGCAAACACCACCCGCCTGGAGCTGGGTTTGCCGGTGAGAAAGCAAACGCCCTCCTCCGCGAATTCCTCTTCGAGCGGGATGCAGCGGATGGTGACTTTGTGCTCTTTGGCGAGGCGTTCTTCGTCCTCGTTGCTGCCGGCCCAGTGCATGAGGGCAAAGCCGCCGTGCGTCTCCGGTTTGCCGGCATTTTGCGGCGTGAAAAAGGCGGTGAATTCCTCCAGGGTGTCGAGCTTCCGCGTGTGCTCGTCACGCAGGGCTGTGGCGCGCGCCAGCAGGGTGTCCTGGATTTCCTGGAGCAGTTCGGTCATGTTGCGCAGGAAGTCCTCCTTGGGCACGATCTCCTTGCCCTTGACGCCGGCATCGCGGCGGCTGACGGCGAGGCTGCGGCTGGTGATGTCCCGCGGCCCCAGCTCGACGCGCAGCGGCACGCCTTTTTTGATCCACTCCCAGTTGCGCGTGCCGCCGGGGATGTCGCGCTTGTCCACCTGAACGCGCAGCGGCTCGCCGGCCCAGGTCTGCGCGCGCAGCGTTTTGGCCAGCGCCTCGCAGGCGTCGATGACTTCCTGGCGCGTGTCCGGCTTCGGCGTCACCGGCAGGATGACGACCTGCACGGGAGAGACGCGCGGCGGCATGATCATGCCGTCGTCGTCGGCGTGGGCCATGATCATGGTACCGATGAGCCGGGTGCTGACGCCCCAGCTCGTGGTCCAGGCGAACTCGCGCTGGTTGCCGCGGCCGAGGAACTGGATGCCGGAGGCTTTGGCGAAGTTTTGGCCGAGGAAATGGGAGGTGCCGGCCTGGATGGCTTTGCGGTCCTGCACCATCGCCTCCACGGTGAAGGTGTTCAAGGCGCCGGGGAAGCGCTCGTTCTCCGTTTTCTCGCCGGCGATGACGGGGATGGCCAAGTGGTTGCGCAGGAATTCGGCATAAACCTTGTGCATCAGCCGCGTCTCCTCCATCGCCTCCTCCGCGGTCTCGTGCGCGGTGTGGCCCTCCTGCCAGAGGAACTCCGCGGTGCGCAGGAACAGGCGCGGGCGCATCTCCCAGCGCATGACGTTGGCCCATTGGTTGATGAGCAGCGGCAGGTCGCGGTAGCTCTCCACCCAACGCGCGAAGGCCGCGCCGATGATGGTCTCCGAGGTCGGCCGGATGACGAAAGGCTCGGCCAGTTCCCCGGTGGGGATCATTTTCGTGGTGCCGTCCGGCTGCTTTTGCACCTCCAGCCGGTGATGGGTGACGACCGCGCACTCGGTGGCGAACCCCTCGGCGTGCTGGGCTTCCTTTTCCAAATAACTGAGCGGGATGAGCAGCGGGAAGTAGGCGTTGACGTGGCCGGTCTCCTTGAACTTGGCGTCGAGCTGGCGCTGGATGTTTTCCCACAGGCCATAGCCCCAGGGCTTGATGACCATGCAGCCGCGCACCTCCGAGTTCTCCGCCATGTCGGCGGCGCGCACGACCTGCTGGTACCATTCGGGAAAGTCTTCGTCCCGGCGTGGGGTGATGGCGGTTTTGTCCTGGCTCATTGAAGGGAGATAAAGCACTAGCATAGAGCCATTCAGCCGTTGGTCAATGGACGCCGCAAGGATGAGGCAAGATTCAGCGTTTACAGAGGCCGGCTTTTCGCCAACACTCGATCTCTCCCATGCTCCACCGCCTCCTGCCCCTCCTCCTGCTCGCCGTCCTCCCCGCCGGCGCCGCCGATCTCATCACGCTCAAGCCCGTCTATGGCGGCATCGAGACGCCGTTCCCGGTCGCCCTGCAAATCCCTGACGACGGCAGCAATCGCCAGTTCCTGGCCCTGCAACGCGGCCAAATCCTGATCCTGCCGGAAAACGAAGCCGCCACGGAAGCCGCGCTTTTCCTCGACCTCAGCGACCGCGGGCTGGAAGCGGAGGACGGCAAATTCGAGGAGGGACTGAACGGCCTCGCCTTCCATCCCGATTTCAAATCCAACGGCAAATTCTACCTCTGCTACACCCGCCAGCAGCCGAAGCGCCTGCTCGTCACCGAGATGCGCGTGTCCGCCTCCGACGCCAACAAGGCCGACCCCGCCACCGAGCGCATCCTGCTGGACATCCCGCTGGTGAACTGGAACCACCACGGCGGCAACCTCCTGTTCGGCCCCGACGGCTATCTCTACATCGGCGTCGGCGACATGTCGAAGCGCGACGACGCCCTGCGCCTCGCCCAAAACACCGCCTCCTACAACGGCAAAATCCTCCGCATCGACGTCAACAAAACCGATTGGCACGGAGGCCGCTACGGCATCCCGGAGGACAACCCCTACGCCGACGGCAAAAACGCCCTGCCGCAAATCTGGGCCATCGGCCTGCGCAATCCCTGGGGCCTGACCTTCGATGACAAAGGCCGCCTCTGGTGCGCCGACGTCGGCCAGAATCTCGTCGAGGAAATCAACTGGATCGTCAAAGGCGGCGACTACGGCTGGTCCTACCGCGAAGGCAAAAACACCTTCGTCCTGCGCAACGAACCCGACCCCGAAGGCGCACAGTTCATCGACCCCATCCACGAGTACGACCACTCCGTCGGCCTCAGCATCACCGGCGGCATCATCTACCAAGGCAAGGCTCTGCCGGATCACCAAGGCGCCTACATCTACGGCGACTTCGTGATGGGCAAAATCTGGGCCTTGCGCGCCGACGACAACGGCAAAGTCACCAGCGACACCCTGCTCTACACCAGCCCGCAGGAGGAACCCGCCGCCGGCCAAAAGAAACCCACCGTCCTCGTCAAACCCACCGCCTTTTGCGCGGACAAGGACGGCGAGCTGCTCGTGCTCTGCTGGAACGGCGCCGTGTATCGCGTGGCAGGTGAGTAGGGGTCATCCGGGAAGTGGATGCATTCATGCCAGCCGAAACCGGGACGAAGGCGTAGGCAAGGAACGCGGCAGCGTTTTTGGAGTGCGCCGGTTCCCGGCGCTTTGGATTGGGGCGGGGCAGCAAAAGCGGACGTGTCCGCCGCTGGCAACGCCGCTTGGCCGCTCAAATCCAAAGCTGGGCCAAGCACAGCACTCCATAAAGCCGCCGCACCATCGTTGGCCCCAGCCCGGCTCCCACGGTATCCTGGATGAACTTGCCTCCACAACCATCCAGAAGAGGAAGCCGACTCCGCTCTCTCGCGGTTCTGCCCCCCATAATGCGCAGCCCGGACAAAAAACGCGGCGGATGAGGGCATCCGCGCTCCGGTCAAAACCCCGGAACCCCAACCCGTATCCGCTCCGAAAAATCCGTCGCGTCAGGAGCCGCCGCAGCCTTGTCGCTGATGAACCCGCGGCGGCGCAGTTCGGCAAACGGCAGGTCTTGGACGGCGAAGGCGCCGCACTCGTAGAGCAGTTCGTCCAGCTTCCCGTTGAGCAGCAGCCGGATGTCCGAGCGGCCGCGCAGGGCGGCGGGCTTTTGCGCGCTCAGGCTGGTGGTGCAGTTGGCAGTGACGACGTTGTAAAAGACCGGCCTCTCCTTGAGCCGGTTTTGCGTCTTCAGGCTCTTCAGAAAAAACACCCGCCAGTTGGCCGGCGTGCCGCCCATCCGGTAGAGATAAACCGGCTCGCGCCTCGCGTTGGTGCGGACGCGGATGAAATCGCGTTCGTCGCCGAACAGGTATTGCAGTTCAAACATCTTGTAGAGACCGCCAAACATGGAAAAGGACTCGTGACGTTCGCGCCGCGTTTCCACGGAAAGCGTCAGGCGGCCCTCCGGCCCGAAATCGAAACTGAAGATGGGATGGGCGATCCACTCGCCCATGAAGGCGTCGAGAAAAAAATCAACCCCGCGCAGATTGGACAGATGCACGACGCGGCTCTCCCAGCGTTCCACCACCTCCCCATCCGCCGGGTAGTCGAAGTGGCGCACCTCATGCAGCGTGACGCGGTCACCCGCGATCTCGGACCAGCCGGTGCGCGCAAACTCCGGCTTCCAATCGCGCTCATTGGAGGGGCGGATCAACAGCCAGGGAATCAGCACGGCCAAAACCAGCGCGGCACGAATCAAACGCGGCCGGCGCGACCAGCCCGCTGCGATAAAAGCCGCCAGCCAAACCAAGGCGAGCGCCAGATTGGCATCACCGGAAAGAAAAGGCCCGTCAAAACGCGCCGCACCGAACAACCAAAGCGCAAGCAGCGAGACTCCCGCTTTTTTCAATCCCCGTGCAACGGCTGGAAAAGCGGATGCCATGCCAGGATCAAGATGACGGGCCGGCGCCGTCGAGCGCGCGGCGCAGCGCGGCGGGGTCGTCAGTGGTGATGCCGTCCACACCGAGAGCGGCCAGTTTGCGGGCCTCTTCCGGATTGTTGACCGTCCAGACGAAAACACCGAGCCCGGCGTCACGAATGGTCTGTATAAACTCGGGCGACCAAGGCCAGTCGCGGCCGAGGTTCAAGCCGTCCAGCCCATCCGCGCGGGCGCGGGCGATGAGGTCGGCGAGGTCGTTCGGCTTATCGTCGCCTTTCTTTTTCCAGGAGGAAAGCAGGAGCACCTTGACCCAGGGCAGCGCCTTTTTGGCGGCGGCGCAGACTTCCTTGTTGAAGCTGATGATGGCGATCTGATGGGCGCGGCCAACGCGCCAGGGTTCGAGGGCTTGCCGCAAATGCGGGACGACCTCCGGACCGCATTTGACTTCGAGCAAGAAGCGCTGCCTGCCCTCCGGCAGGGTGGCCAGCGCCTGCTCCAGCGTGGGGATGCGCTCGCCTTTCCATTTGGGGTCTTTCCAGGAGCCGGCATCCAAGGCGGTGAGGGTGGCGGCGGGCGTTTCCGCTGCCAGATGCTGTACGCCGGTGGTGCGCAGAGTGTCCTTGTCATGCAGGATGACGATCCGGCCATCCGCGCTCAGATGAAGGTCCAGCTCGCAGGCGTCGGCGTTTTCCGACCAAGCAAGGTTGAAGGCGGCAAGGGTGTTTTCCGGCGCGCGCGCGGAGACACCGCGATGCGCGACCAACTCCTGAGCCTGGAGTCCTGCGGCGAACAGGACGCAGAGCAGGCCCGCTCCGCACCTCGCCTTCAAACCGAGCGACAATAACGAATGTCGAATGCCGGATGCCGGATGAGCTTCACCCGGCTTCGTCATTCGGCATTCGACATTCGTCATTCCCCCCTCCAGGTCCAAGTCACAGGTTTGTCGATGTCAGGATGCAGGCTTTGATGCACCGGGCAGGCCAGGGCCACGGCCTCCAGCAGGCGGCGGTCCGGGTGATCGGCGGGCAGCGGCACCGCGATGCGCACGGGCAGGGCGACGATGCGCCGGGGCATGTCCTGGCTCATGTGCTTTTCCACCTCCACCGTCATGCCGGCGACATCGATGTCCTTTTGCCGCGCCTTGATGCCGATGACGGTGGCCATGCAGGCGGCCAGCGCGGTGGCGACGAGGTCGGTGGGGGAAAACGATTCGCCCCGGCCGTTGTTATCGACCGGAGCGTCGGTGCAAAGCTCCACGCCGGAAGGTCCGTGGACGGCCCGGCAGCGCAGGTCTCCCTCGTAATCGACGTGAATGGAAACCATGCGCGGACGGGAGCGGGTTATTCGACGGTCATGACGCCGTTCATCAACAGGCCGTGACCGGGGAAGGTGCAAAGGTAGGGATACTGCCCCGCCTCAGCCGGAGCAGTGAACTCCAGCGCCTCGGTCTGGGTGGGCTGGATCAGCTTGGTGTGAAAGAGCACGTCGGCATCCTCCGGGATGTAGCCTTTCGCCATGCCGTCCGGCGCGGCGGCCATCTGCATGGCGGCCATCATGACCTTGTCCTTGGCTCCGGGCTTGGTGATGACGATGTTGTGCGGCTGCGGCACGGCGTGGGTGTTTTCAAAGGTGATCTTCACTTTTTGCCCCGCCTTCACCGTGAAGGTCTTGATGTCGAATTCCATGCCGGCGGGGCCCCCGGGTTTCATGGTCAACTCATGCGTATCACCGGCCTGGGCGGGAGCGGCGGCGGGCGCTTCCGCGGAAGCCGGGGCCGGCGCTCCGGACTGCGGCGCGGCAGGAGCGGCGGCAGCCGGCGCGACTTTGGCGACAGGCTCGCCAAAGCTGCGCTTCACAGCCCCCGCCAGCAAAGCGAGCGTCCAGCAAGCGGCAAACAAGGCGATGGAGAGGCCAATGACACGGTTGGCGGCGGACCAAAATGATCCATTTTCATGGGTGTGGGTGGTGGTGGCAGACATAATAGGGGTTTGGAATGAGGCCCAAACCAAGCACAGACCGCGCGGGACGCAACTGGAAGTGGTGAGGCAAAGCGCCCGGCAGCGTGGGGCGGTTGCAAACCGCCGCTCCTTGGAGGCATGACGCTCTGCGCCCTGCTCTCTGCTTCCTCCCCTCATTGAAATGAGGGGATTGAAAAATGAAGATTGGAAATTGGAGATTGCCCTGATCGACGCCGCCGGGCGGCAGGCGCCAGTTTCAATCTCCAATCTCCAATTTCGATTTTTCAATTTTCATTGCTCCCCCAGCTCCGCGCCGCCTCCGCCCTCGGACAAATGGGCGGGAACAGAGCCCCGCCCTCCGGGTGGCAGGCGGTTGCAAACCGCCGCTCCTTGAGTTTGGCTCCCCTATTTGGCAGCCGGGCAGACACGGCGTCAACCGCCGCTCATCTGCCCATCCGCGCTGGAAGGCGGGGTGATCGATCACTCCTTCGTGAAGAGCATCTGTCCGCTCAAAATGGGGGTTTTGGCGGGTTTCTCATCAACGGACGAAGGCATTTGCGGCAGCAGGAAGTAACCGACTCCGCGGAAGCCTTGCGAGGACTTCACAATCAGCCCTTGGTAACTGACACTGCGGGTGATCGTGGCCGGTTTGGCGGGGTTGGGCGGATTGGGGTTCAGGTCTTTCAGGGTGAACTTGCCCTTCAGAACGCCGGTCTTCGCCGTGATCGCCAGCGTGGTTTTGCGCTCGTTCGCGCTGGTCACGGTCACTTTGTTGGCCGCGTTCACATACAAATCCACAAAATTCGCCGGCGGAATGGCGTTCTCCACGTTGGCGTGGAAAAAGGACACCTTCGTGTTGCTGGGGAACGCGGTCGGATCGATATCCATCACGATCGGCGGGACCAGCCCCAGCTTCTTCGGATCGTCGTAGCGGCTGCCATCCACTTCCAGGTCAAAGGCGTCAAAGCCCGCCTTGTAGAGGCGCATGCTGGTCGAGGGGTTGGCCGGCGCCCACCAGTTCACCTCGCCGGTCACGGTGTTGCTGCTGTTGCTCATTGCTTCGGTGATTTTCAGGACACCCAGGGCCGAGCCGCGCGCGTTGGAAGCGTACAAGGTGCGGAAGACCAGCAGCTCCCGCTTGTCGGCGATGGTGTCTTCATCGTCGTCATACAGCGGGCCGGCGAAGGTCGCCGAGGTGTAGGACGTGCCGTCCGGCAGCCTGCCGGAAATCGTGGCCTTGCCCGTGACCGCGTTCACCGTGAAGGAGCCGAAGCCGTAGCCTTGCGG
>CAZNKC010000200.1:0-10674 GCA_964573315.1 uncultured Verrucomicrobiaceae bacterium
TCGAGGGTTTGACATAGGGGTGGCATGGCACGGTGTGGCCACGGCGTTTTACCTTATCGCCAAGAATCAGGGGGAGGTTCCGGCAATGAAGGCGATAACAGGGTTGCTCACCTGGACAACGGTGGCCACAGCAGGGCAGGCGGAGGCCGAGGAAGCCTTGACTTACGGAATCAGTGATTACGAGGATGCGTTGCAATGCGCGGCGGCAAAGGCCTTCGGAGCCGACTGGCTTGTGACGCGTGATGAGGCGGGCTTCGTGCTCAGTCCAGTGCCCTCAATCAGTCCAGGAGATTTTGTGGCGCTTTAATCCTGTCCAGCAGGGCTAAGTTACAACGGCCCAGCCTTGATCAGTGAGCTGGCTGCCAGGAAATTGCTTTTGCGGGTACCGGGCCGGATTGACGTTGCGGGTGGAGCGGAGACGGGGTGTGAGGGGGTCTGTCCAAGACCAATTCACGGCTCACCAAATGACTGCTTTGTCAAAAAATTGCACCCTTTCTTGCATTTCAACGGCGACAAATTTCTTGGGCCGTATCCTGACTCGGCACGTTAACTTCAGGGCGCGGCTTCGGTGTAGGTATCGGCGAACTTGATCTCGTCGAAAAACACTAGGTGTTTCTTGTCCTGCCGATCACGATAAGGACCATAAAAGACGTCGAACTTCGGGTTGGGGTGAGGTGTGCCGGCGCGCGGGTTCTTGTAGGGTATGGTCGAGGGATCGTAGCCCACCTTGCCGGTCCAAGTGATGATCGAGGTGCCATTGTGCCAGACTTCGATCTGGCCGGAGCCGGTGTGGTCGGGGAGCAACATCACGACGAAAGCGTTCCATGTATCGAAGGGAATCGTGCCGCCGCCAATGTCGATGGGCGTAGCGGAGGGATTGCCGAGTGTATCGTTGTTCAGAACCAAGAATCGGAAGGTCACGCTGTTGGCCGGGGTGTCGGTGATGGCCAGCCGCACAGGAGGACCGTAAGGTGAACCCTGCCACCACTGGGCCAGCATGAGCTTGCGTCCAACTTCGGGAATCTGGAAATGAGTGCTGGGGATATTGATGGCAAAACCGGTGTAACGTTTGACACCGAAGCCGAGGGCGAATGAGTCGTTGCCACTGGAGATTCGATGGTTCACCTTGTCCACGTCACCGGCGGCATAACTGGCAACCGGATCGATTTTCATGGCGATGGACTTGGTGCCGACATAGTGTTGGGCAGAATTGATCAGCGGCGGGTGAACCCAGGTGGCCGGGGGATCGGGTTTGTAAATGCAACGATAGGTGACGCCATTCTCGGTGAGATTGCCGTCGTCATGGATATCGGCGTTTGCCTCGGCCGTAATGTGCCGGAAAAGATCGGCTGAGGCGTCATTGGCGGGAGCAAAGACACCGAGGATCAAGAGCGCGAGTATGGGGAACTCTTTTTTCGGATGCTGGCGATGGGGCGATGTGAGTTCCATGGCTGCGCTGCTAGGAAATTGGCTGCTAGGAAATTGCTTTTGCGGGTGCCGCGCCGGAGTGGCCCTGGGCGGGGTTCGGAGACGGGGTGTGAGGGGGTCTGGGGGGAGAGAGGGAGGAAAAATGACGAAAGAGGCCAGCCACGGCGCGGTTCACGCCTGATTTGGGGCGGTGGGTGGACGCAGGGTTCATTGCGGATTTTGGAGACATGAGAAAATACCTCTCCTCCCCGCCATGCCAAGTTTTTTTCGGCAACGGGTTTTATCCGCGGATTTCGCGGATTTATGAGGACCACCCGCCCTCAATACGGGTTGAACCCGGCCCGGATTCGATCACATTCATTCCCCCTCGCTGCAACATCAGGCCGTGCTTGGGCGTGCCTTTCTTTTTCATGCGCCTCCTTTTCCTCGTCTTCGCTTTCGCCGCCGCCCTGCCTGCGTCAGACCTCCCCACCGGTCCCAATGCCGATCTCGGCGGACGCCTGCTCCTGCCGCCGGATGACGAATGGAACCGCGATGTCTCCGCCGATTCCGTCGATCCCTTGAGCGATGCCATCATCGCCCGCATCGGCGTGGACAAGCCGCTGCATGAGGACTTCGGCCTCACCTGGAAAGGCGTCCCCGGCGGCATTCCTTATTATGTCGTCTCTGGCGATCAACCGCGCGTGCCCGTCGCCTTCTATTCCATGGAGAGCGACCAAGGCCCCTATCCCATCCCGCCGGACGCCTGGATCGAAGGCGGCCCCGACAGCAAAGGCGACCGCCACGTCCTCGTGCTCGACAAAGACAACTGGAAACTCTACGAACTCTTCAGCGCCTTCCCGCTCGACGGCGGCAAATCCTGGCGCGCCTCCAGCGGCGCCGTCTTCGACCTCCGCCATCCCAAACCCCGCCCCGCCGGTTGGACCAGCGCCGATGCTGCCGGCCTGCCGATCCTCCCCGGCCTCGCCCGTTACGACGAGATCGCCGGCCAGGGCGAGTTGAAGCATGCCCTGCGCTTCACCGTCAGAAAAACCCGCCGCGCCTACGTCGCTCCCGCCAGCCATTTCGCCAGCCGTGAGACCGATGAAGACCTCCCGCCCATGGGCATGCGCGTGCGCTTGAAGGCGGATTACGACCTCTCCCGCTTCACCGGCTCCGCCCGCGTCATTTTGGAAGCCATGAAAAAATACGGCCTCATCCTCGCCGACAACGGCGGCGACTGGTTCATCAGCGGCGCACCCGACGACCGCTGGGTCCACGAAGACATCCTCCCCATCCGCAAGATCAAAGGCCGCGACCTCGAAGTCGTCCAAATGGGCCCCCTCACCACCCGTTGACTCCCGCCCTTTCGCGCTCTCTTTTGCATTCCCGAAAAAAATGTCCGCACTCCGGCTCCACGACACCCTCTCCCGCGCCACCCGCCCTCTCGCTCCGCTCGACGGCAAAACGCTCCGCTTCTACTGCTGCGGCCCCACCGTCTATGGCCCCGCGCACATCGGCAACTTCCGCACCTTCGTCGCCCAGGACGTCTTCCGCCGCGTTGTCGAACTCGGGGGCACGCCCACTCTCCACGTCCGCAACATCACCGACGTCGATGACAAAACCATCCGCGACTCGCAAAAAGCCGGCCAACCCCTCGACGGCTTCACGCGCCATTGGACCGAAAAATTCCACACCGACTGCGCCGCCCTCAACCTCCTGCCTCCGCACGTCGAGCCTGGCGCCGTCGCCCACATCCCGCATCAGATCCGCATGATCGAGACCCTCGTCGAGCGCGGCCATGCCTACACCGCGCCCGACGGCAGCGTCTATTTCCGGGTCGCCTCCTTCCAGGACTACGGCCGCCTCTCCCACCTCGAAGATCGCGAGTTGAAACTCGGTGCCTCCGAATCCGCCTCCGCGCTCGACCACGACGAGTACAGCAAGGATTCCCTCGCCGACTTCGCCCTCTGGAAAGCCCGCAAACCCGAGGACGGCGACAACCACTGGCCCAGCCCCTGGGGTGAAGGCCGCCCCGGCTGGCACCTGGAGTGCAGCGCCATGATCCTCGAATACCTCGGCGAGGACTTCGACCTCCACAGCGGCGGCGTGGACCTCGTTTTCCCGCATCACGAAAACGAGATCGCCCAAAGCTGCTGCGCCACGCATGGCCGCTTCGCCCGCCACTGGTTCCACGTCACCCATCTCCTGGTCGATGGCGGTAAAATGAGCAAGAGCCTCGGCAATCTTTACACCGTCGAAGACCTCGTCGGAAAAAACTACACCGCCGCCGAGGTGCGTTACGTCCTCATCGGCGCCCACTACCGCCAGCCGCTGAATTTTACTTTTCACTCCCTCGACGCCGCGCGCCACGCCCTGCAAAAGCTCAGCAAGGCCGAGCGCGCTCTCCATCAAGCCGCCGGTTCTCCCGGCCAGCTTGCATACAGCGACCTCATCGGCCAAAACCCCGGCCCCTTTGCCGACGCCTGGACCCTGCTCAACGACGACCTCAACGTCCCCGGCGCCCTCGGTTCCGTGTTCGGTGTCTTGAACAAAACCAAGCCCGCCCAACTCAGCCAGCCCGAAGCCCGCGCCGCCTGGACCGGCCTCCATTTCATCCTCCACGCCCTCGGACTCATCCTCCCCCCGCCCGCCGAAGAAACCGCCACCGGTGCCGACGTCCCCCCGGAAATCGCCGCCCTAGCCGAACAACGCTGGCAGGCCAAACAAGCCCGCGCCTGGCCCGCCGCCGACGCCCTCCGCCAGCAGATCGAAGCCGCCGGCTGGCTCATCAAAGACGCCAAGGACGGCTACCAGCTTGAGCCAAAATGATATACCCTGCGTCACCATGATTTGTGATTTCCAGCAGATTCAGGAAGGCCAGCAGATTTTTGTTTTGTCTCTATCTGCTGGCCTTCCTGAATCTGTGGGAGGTCAAATCTGATTTCACAAAACCTGATGCCGCGAGGTATAGTTTGCGAGTTTGTTCGTTAAGGAGGGGCGCTTTGTAAGCGCCCGGGTCACTCCGTTGACCGCCCCAGCCGAAGCACCCGAAACACCCGCCCCATCAAGCCCGGATGCGTCAGCGTCTGAAACTGCCGCAGCAACGCCCGCGTCTCCGCATCCGGTGGCTGGCCGTCGAGACCGCGCAACCACGGCTCCGCCAGCCGCGTCAGCAGGGGCCCTTGCCCAGTGTCCTCCAGCACCGCGAATCCCGCCGCTGCCGCCGCCTCGATCAACCGGGTGAAATTCACATGGCAGGTCAAATCCGCCGCGCCCAGGTCCTCCAGCACCCGGTCATCCATGCGATGCTTGAAATAGCGGCGCAGCGTTCCCTCCGCGCGTTCCGCGCTCCAATACTCCGTCGCGTCCAGACCGTAGTCCGCGATCCAGACCTCCCCGCCGAAGCCGCTGCCGCCCAGCTCCTGCATCCATTGCGCCACCTCCGTCTGAATCTCGGTGACATAACCGTCCGGCAGACCGTCCGGCAGCCGCTCCAACTCCGCCGCCAAATCATCGGGCGGGCAGGCAGCGGCCACGCGTGGCACGACCGGCTCGGTCGCGCCCGAATCACCCGGCGAGCCAGCGGCTCGCTCCACGAGCGCGCGGCTCTCCCACTCCAGCCCGCCGGCTTCCCGCAAAACCACACCCAGCTCCCGCCATGTGCCGGCCTCCCTGCGCACACGATGCACGGGAAAGGCATCCAAAAGCTCATTGCAGACCAGCAGCCCGGCGGCGGCTTCCAGCGTGCCCACCCGGTCCAGCCAGCGCGGTTCACCCGGCCACACCGCGGCGAGCGTCCGCTGCTGCGCCTCCCGGTAACCCGCCTGCGGCTCGATGACGACCACCTCCGCGCGCGCCGCCAGCGCCGGATGCCGCGCCCGCAGCGCCGCCAGCAGGTCCGCCATCAACCGCCCGTCATGCGCGCCCTGCTCGGCCAGCGTGAATTTTTCCGGCCTCCCCAGCGCCTCCCAACGCGCCGCGGCATGGTCCGCCAGCAGGCGTCCGTAGAGCGGTCCCACGCTCACCGCCGTGTAAAAATCCCCCGCCCGGCCTACGCGGCGCGGCGCGCCGGCGTAGTAGCCATGCCCCGGCGCGTAGAGCGCCAGCGCCATGATCTCCCGCCAAGGCAGCCAGCCGCCCGCCGCCTCCAGACGGCGGCGCAGCCAGTCCGGCACACTGGTGGCAGGGGAGGAAATGCAAGACGGCGAGGAATCCAGTGGCAAAGCGAGCGGAAGGGCTTAGGATGAGAACCCCGCTAGGCCAGCCAAGCGGTTTAGCGGAATTCAGCAGCAATGTTTCCCGATCATATCGAGTTTGAGAGCAAGGGCAACTGGCGTGGCAACACCCGGATCAAGCGCCCATTCTATCGTCGTGCCTGGTTCAGCGTGCTGCTCGCGCTCATGATCGTCGCCGCCGTCGGCTGCTTCGTCGGTTACAGCCTCATCGTCACCCCGCTGCGGGAGAAAGCGGAAATCTTCGATCTCAACGAACTGCGCCGCCTGGAAGCCGCCAGCATCATTTATGACCGTAACGGCGAGGAATTGTTCCGCGACTACATGCTGAACCGCAGGCCGGTGCCTTTTCGCGAAATCCCGAAGCACCTCGTGGATGCCCTCGTCGCGCAGGAAGACTCCCGCTTCTTCGGCCACAACGGCGTCGATTTCCAGGGCATCGCGCGCGCCCTCTGGCTGAACTTCCAAGCCGGGCGCGAGACCCAGGGCGCCAGCACCATCACCCAGCAGCTCGCCCGCAACACCTTCGACCTCAAGGAGCGCAGCTACCGCCGCAAAATCCTTGAAGCCTTCGCCGCCAATCGCATCGAGGAAAATTTCACCAAATCCCAAATCCTCGAACTCTATCTCAACCGCATCTATTTCGGCGGCGGTTTTTACGGCGTCCAGGCCGCCAGCCAGGGGTACTTCGGCAAAGACGTCAAAGACATCAACATCCAGGAAGCCGCCACCCTCTGCGGTCTCATCAAAAGCCCCAACAACATCCAGCCCCTGCGCCATCCCGAGCGCGCCCTCCGGGAACGCAACTCCGTGCTCGACCGCATGGTCATCGAAGGCTACCTCGGCCTGGACAAAGCCGCCGAACTCAAACGCTCTCCCCTCATCACCGTCCCCCAGGAAGGCGACGCCCGCCTCAGCTACCTCTTCGACGAAGTCCGCCGCGTCCTCGTCGAGCACGTCGGCGAAGACCGCGCCGCCATCGGCGGCTTCCAGATTTACACCAGCATCGACAAAAACCTCCAGCGCGCCGCCGAGGAAGCTGTGCGCCGCCGCCTCGCCGAGGTCGAGCAGCGCCCCGGCTACGCCCACCAGACCTACGACCAGTTCAAGACCGTCATGAAAGACTACCGCGACAAACTCCGCCGCGGCGTCATCAGCCCAGACGAGCCCAAGCCCGCCGCCGAGTACCTCCAGGCCGCCTCCCTCGCCATCGACAACGAAACCGGCGCCGTGCTCGCCATGGTCGGCGGGCGCGACTTCATCGACAGCCAGTTCAACCGCGCCCTCAACACCCGCCGCCCCGCCGGCACCGCCTTCGTCCCCTTCGTCTATGCCGCCGCCTTCAGCCACGGCGATCTGTTTCCCGGCACGCTTGTCGAGGACTCCTACGTCAGCAACCGCCTCGTCATGATCGGCGCCCTCGACGGCGTCCTCGGCGAATGGGGCGCCGAAGACCCCTCGCCCAGTTACGCCATGGCCCCAATCAGCGCCCGCGAAGCCCTCGTCAAAGGCCGCAACTCCGCCACTGTCAACCTCGCCGTCCGCCTCGGCGAGACCCTCAACCACGCCACCGGCGTGCGTGCCAGCGCCGAGCAGGACATCCTCCTCGCCGCCCGCGAAGCCAATCGCATCGCCCAAGCCAGCGGCATCAAGTCTGACATGAAAGCGTATCAGTCCGCCGTGCTCGGCACCAATGAAGTCGAGCTGGAGGAGTTCTGCCTCGCCTACACCGTCTTCCCCAACGGCGGCACCCGCCCCGGCCGTTTGCACCTCGTCGAGCGCATCGCCGAAGCGGACGACACCGTCATCTTCCAGGTGGAGCCGGATAAAATCGCCCGCGCCGTCGCCATGGATCCCATCGCAGCCTACCAGACTCACTCCTGCCTCGTCGAGGTCATGCAGCGCGGCACCGCCGCCGCCGCCAGTGCCGAGTTCGGCCTTGGCGACTTTCCCGTGGCCGGCAAGACCGGCACCCACGAGGACTTCAAAGACCTCTGGTTCATGGGCTACACCTCCGCCGTCACCTGCGGCGTCTGGGTCGGCTTCGACCGCCAAAAGACCATCTATGATGGCGCTTTCTCCAGCCGCATCGCCCTCCCCATCTGGACGGACATCATAAACCAGACCGTCGAAACCTATCCTCCCGCCGAGATCCCCCCGCCGCCTGCGGACCGCGTCGAGCTGTGCAAAAAAAGCGGCATGGGAGCCACCGGCTTCTGCCTCGACCGCATCAAGACTCCCGATGGCCGCGAGCAATCCGTCCGCGCCACCTACATCGAGTACGTCCGCCCCGGCACCCGTTTTGACTACTACTGCACCGAGCACGCCAGCGAAGGTGAAGGCATCACCATGGACCTCCTCGCCCTCAGCCACGGCGGCATCGACGGCCACCTCAGCGGCGGCATCCCCGTGCCGGGCCGCTTCAACCACATCGAACCCGTCCGCATGAAAGGCCTCACCATCCTCGGCACGGATCCCTACAACTCCGTGCAACCCGTCCGCCGCGCCATCGTCCTCGAAGACGGCATCGAAGCCAGGCGCGCCGAAGTGGTTGAAAGCATCGAGGACGAAGAAAACGAGGAACTCCCCATCCGCCTCACCCCGCCCCCCCGCATCTTCATCGAAGCCGACCAACCCGAACGCGACTCGGCACAGTGAAGCCCTTTTAACAACGAACGCATTCCATCGCGCAGCTTCATACGGATGAAAGTTTGCGGCGTCCGGCGCTTTACATAGCGGATGCCTCGACGCTCGCTTTCCTGTCTCATCACCACTCTTTGTGTCCTCGCCGCCGCATCGGCGCGCGCTTTTCCCGAACCCACCCCGGACAGCATGGGCAAGCGCATGCTCGACGGCTGGTTCGAGCGCAAGGTGGCGCAGATTGAGCGTACCGGCTCGCTCGCTCCGGTGGAGACGGCTGAGCAATGGCACGCGCAAAAGGCCGGGGCGCGCCGCCAGCTCGCCGGGATGCTGGGACTCGACCCCATGCCGCCGCGCACCGATTTGAAACCCGTCATCACCGGCGTCCACGATGCCGGCGACGTGCTCGTGGAGCGCCTGCATTTCCAGTCCAGTCCCGGGCTTTATGTCACCGCCAATTTTTACAAACCCAAAACCGCGCCGGAAAAACCGCTGCCCGCGATCCTCTACGTATGCGGCCATGCCCGGGTGAAGGAAAAGGACGTCAGTTTCGGCAACAAAGCCGGCTACCACCACCACGGCCTCTGGTTCGCGCGCAACGGCTACGTCTGCCTCATCATCGACACCTTGCAACTCGGCGAGATCGAGGGCGAGCATCACGGCACCCATCACCTCGGCAAATGGTGGTGGATTTCCCGCGGCTACACCTCCGCTGGCATCGAGGCCTGGAACAGCATTCGCGCCCTGGACTACCTCGAAACCCGCCCGGAGGCGGACATGAAGCGCGTCGGCGTCACCGGGCGCAGCGGCGGCGGCGCCTACTCCTGGTGGGTGGCCGCCCTCGATGAACGCATCGCCGCCGCCGCGCCCACCGCCGGCATCACCGACCTGCGCAACCACGTCGTCGATGGCTGCGTGGAAGGGCATTGCGACTGCATGTATCAGGTCAACACCTACCGCTGGGACTACGACCGCGTCGCCGCGCTCGTCGCGCCGCGCCCCCTGCTCATCTGCAACACCGACAAAGACCGCATCTTCCCGCTCGACGGCGTCGTGCGCGTCTATCAAAGCACTCGCCGGCTCTACAAGCTGCTCGATGCCGAAAGCAAAATCGGCCTGCAAATCGCCGAAGGACCGCACAAGGACATGCAGCCGCTCAACACCGGCGCCTTTCATTGGTTCGAGCGCCATCTCAAAGGCGCCGATCTCATGGACACCACCACGATGCCCGCCGTCAAAGAATTGCAACCCGCCGACCTGCGTGTGTTTGGCAAAAAATTCCCCGCCGGCCAGATCAACACCCGCATCGACGAATCCTTCGTGCCCGTCGCGACCGCTCCCGAACCGCCCGCCGACAAAGCCGCCTGGGAAAAACAGCGCGACACCTGGATGGACGCTCTGCGCTCCCGCGTCTTCGCCGCCTGGCCCGCCGACGTCTCCCCGCCCGAGGTCCAAAAAGCCTCCAGCATGGAGCGCGACGGCGTGCGCATGACCGCCTTCGATTTTGAGAGCGATAAACCCTTCCGCCTCCGCCTCTACGTCACGCACCGCGCCGGCCTGCGGCTGGAGGATCTCGACCTCGTCGCGCTCAACGTCCTCGACGAAGCGGGCTGGGATCAGTTTTGCAACACCTACCACAAGCGCTTCGGCAATCTCATCGAAGTCTTCCCCTCCGTGAAGCCGGACGAAGCGGCTTTCGAGTCGGAGCGCAAGATGTTCGACGCCAACGCCTGGGGCATGGCCTGGCTCTGCCCGCGCGGCATCGGCCCTACCGCCTGGGAAGGCAGCGACAAAGCGCAGACGCACCGCCAGCGCCGCTTTTACCTGCTCGGCGAGACCCTGAACAGCACCCAGGTCTGGGACATCCGGCGCGGTCTCCAGGCGTTGCGGCAGATCGGCGGACTGGAAAAAACCCGCCTCTGGCTCCAGGCGCATCGCGTGCAGGCCGCCAATGCGTTGTTCGCCTCGCTCTTCGAGAACGGCCTCGACCGCCTCGATCTCCACGCCCTGCCCGCCACGCTGGGCGACGGCCAGCCGTATTACTTCAACGTGCTCAAAACGCTCGACCTCCCGCAAGCCGCCGCCCTCGCCGCCGCGCGCACGCGGCTCGTGATCTACACCGACGACGAAGCCCCCTGGTCCTACGCCAAAGCCGTCAGCGAGCGACTCGACTTGCCCAAGAACCTCCAACTGCGCGCTCCGCCCGCGGAGTAGTTGGTGTATAGGCTTTAGCCGATCCGAAAAAGCCGCGCGTTACAGGAGCACGGGCGCCCTCGCCCGTAGCAAGAGGCGCCCCCGCCTCTTGCCCGTCCCCCCACGCGCAGCGTCACTTTTTATCCTAACCCAAGTTCGTCAGTTCTCCCGAAAAAAGGACAAAATGGGCCTGTTGATG
>CAZNKC010000201.1:0-422 GCA_964573315.1 uncultured Verrucomicrobiaceae bacterium
AACCAAACCACCACCCACGAACATCATGAAAACCAAATCCACCCCTCTCTTTAGTCTCCTGCTGAGCGGCGCGCTGCTCGCCGGCGGCAGCTTCGCCCAGGAAGGCAACCGCCCGCCGCCTCCCGGCGGTCCCGAAGGCCGCGGCAATCCCGCGGAAATGCTCAAACGCGCCGACACGGACGGCGACGGCAAAATCAGCAAGGAAGAATTCGCCAAGGCGCGCCAAGCCGACATCGAAGAGGCCTTTGGCCGCCTCGACACCAACGGCGACGGCTTTGTCGATGAAGCGGAAACACGCGCGATTGCCGAGCGGATGCGTGGCGGGTTCCGCGGGCCGGAAGGCCGCGGCGGTCCCGAAGGCATGCGCCGGCCCGAGGGTGGTCGTCCTTCCGTTCGGCCTTCGCCGCCCTCCGGACGACCAC
>CAZNKC010000201.1:432-10397 GCA_964573315.1 uncultured Verrucomicrobiaceae bacterium
CCGGCCCGAGGGTGGTCGTCCGGAGGGCGGCGAAGGCCGAACGGAAGGACGCCGGCCCGAGGGTGAAGGACGTCCAGAGGGGCGCCGCCCCGAGGGAGACAGGCGGCCGGAAGGCGGCGCTCCCGGCGGTGACCGCGCGGGCATCCTAGGCGACGAGGCCTTTGCCCGCATGGATCAAAACGGCGACGGCGCGCTTTCCAAAGCGGAATTCGACCAAGGCATGGCCCGCCTGCGCGAGGCGATGCGCGGCGGCGCGGGCCGGGGAGAAGGATTCCGCCGGCCCGGCGGCAGTCCTGGAGCTCCCGGCGGCGATGGCGGCTTCCGCCGTCCACCGCAGCAAGGCGAGGGCGAAGGCGCCGGACAGCCCCGCCCGGATGCCGGGAAAGAAGCGCCCGCCAAAAAAGACGACGCCTGAGCCTTTCCGCTCCAACCCAACCAACCCTGAAACGGAGAGCCAAACGGCTCTCCGTTTTTTGTGTCACGGTTATACCCTGCGTCACCATGATTTGTGATTTCCAGCAGATTCAGGAAGGCCAGCAGATGGATGCAAAACAAAAATCTGCTGGCCTTCCTGAATCTGTGGGAGGTCAAATCTGGTTTCACAAAACCTGATGCCGTGAGGTATAGAATGACAGGGGAATGGATGGAAAGATTTTCAGATCGAGGTTTTTTGAAATGACAGGCGCACCCGCACCGGACAGAATCAGCCAACCCGGCATTTTGCTTTCCTTCTCTCTCATTCCTTTGTCATCTCTCTGGACCGCATGACCCAATACCAAATCCTCAACACGCTGCTGCACCTCATCGTCTTTTTCCTGGGCGCGGGCATCGGTTCGTTCTTGAACGTGGTGATTTACCGGCTGCCGCGCGGGCTGTCCGTGAACCAGCCGCGCCGGTCGTTTTGCCCGTCCTGCCAGTATCAAATCCCGTTTTATCACAACATCCCGCTGGTGAGCTGGCTGCTGCTGCGCGCCAAGTGCGCCAAATGCGGCGGCGGGATTTCGGCGCGGTATTTTTGGGTTGAACTGCTGGTGGGCGTGTTGTTTTACGCCGCCTTCCGGTGCTTCGGCGGCGAGTGGTCGGAGATTCGCGAGTGGGGGCCGCTGGTGCTCTGCCTGTGGCTTTTCATCGCGCTGCTGGTGGCGGGCACGTTCATCGACATCGAGCATTTCATCCTGCCGCATGAGATCACCATCGGCGGCACGGTGGCGGGGCTGCTGTGCGCCGCGGCGGTGCCGGAACTGGTCGGGGAGACGGCGCACGGGCGCGGATTTTTGATCGCGCTGGGCAGCGCCGCGCTGGGGCTGGGCCTGCTGTGGGCGGTGGTGGAGCTGGGCAAGCTGGCTTTCGGGCGAAAAAAACACGAGTTCGAGCCGGCGGCGAAATGGGAGGTGGCGCAGCCGGACGAAAACGAGCCACCGGTGGTGCGCTTCGGCGAGGACGAACTGGCCTGGGAGGACATTTTTACCCGCTCCAGCGACCGGATGCTGGTGGAGTGCGACAGCCTGCGGGTGAACGACCGCGAATGGAGCGGCGTCACCGCCGAGTTGTGGATGGAGCGTTTCAAGGTCCGCCAGGGCAAGGAACTGCAAGCAGACCTGCCGTGGGAGGAGGTCAAAATCGTACAAGGCGTGACGCCGCGCTTGGTGATCCCGCGCGAGGCGATGGGGTTCGGCGACGTGCTGTTTTTGATGATGATCGGCGCCTTCGCCGGTTGGAAGGCGGTGCTGTTCACGGTGCTGGCGGCCTCGGTGCTGGGCACAGTGGTGGCGATGTTGCAGCGCGTCTCGGGCCGCGCGGCCTGGAGCGCGAAGATTCCGTTCGGTCCTTACTTGGCCGCGGGCGCGTTGATCTGGGTGTTTTACGGGCCGCAACTGCTGGCGTGGTATTTCTCGAAGCTGGTGTTCCGGGGGCAGTTTTAAATCGCGCGGTTTTGTTTTTTGTCGCGCCGGGCGGCGGCTGTGATAAGCATCGGGAATGGCATTGTTCAGCGTCAAAGATCTTCAAGTTCACTTCCCCGTGCGCGGCGGCGGCTGGTTTGGCCGCGGGCGGGATGTCATCAAGGCGGTGGACGGCGTCAGTTTCGAGATCGAGGAAGGCCGCACCCTCGGCCTAGTGGGCGAGAGTGGCAGCGGCAAGTCCACGGTGTCGCGCGCGCTGCTCAAGCTGGTGCCGCCCACCGCCGGGCAGGCGTTTTACCGGGAGCGGGAAATCCTGGGGTTGGGTGAGCGCGAGTTTCGCCCGCTGCGCAAGGATTTGCAGATGATCTTCCAAGACCCGGTGGGCTCGCTCAACCCGCGCATGAAGGTGGGCCACATCATCGAGGAACCGCTCGGCATCCACTTCCGGCAAATGAGCCGCGGCGAGCGCCGCGACGCCGTGGCCGCGCTGCTGCGCAAGGTGGACCTGCCGGAGGACGCCGCTGGGCGTTACCCGCACGAGTTCAGCGGCGGCCAGCGGCAGCGCATCGGCATCGCGCGCGCGCTGGCGGTGGAGCCGCGCTTTTTGATTTGCGACGAACCGGTGAGCGCGCTCGATGTCAGCGTGCAGGCGCAGATTTTGAATCTTTTGAAGGACTTGCAGGACGAGTTCCGGCTGACCTACCTTTTCATCGCCCACGATCTGGCCGTCGTGCGCCACATGAGCGACGACATCGCGGTGATGCACCACGGCAAGGTGGTGGAGCAAGGCAGCGCCGATGCCATCTGCGAGGATCCCCGGCATGACTACACCAAGAAGCTGCTGAGCGCCGTGCCCGCCTGACCGAAGCCCTCCAGCAAGACGCCCCGATGACCCCGCTGTTCAAAAAATTCCTCGGCCTGAACTGGAGCTTGTTTCTGAACATGGCGGCGCTCATCGTCTTCGGCGTCTATTCCATTTACAATGCCTCCGCGTACAAGGAGGGCCCCGCGCTCTCGTTGAAATGGCGGGATCATATCATCTTCGCCATCGCCGGCCTGCCGCTTTTTTTTGGCGCGGCATTGATCGACTACAAGTGGGTGCGCTGGGCCTGCGTTCCCGCTTACTTGATCGGGATCGGCGGATTGGTCGCCGTCGAATTGATCGGCATTGAAAAAGGCGGCAACAAGGCGTGGCTCGACATCGGCGGGCAGTCCGTGCAGCCTTCCCAGTTCGCCATCACCGCCGGCGTCCTGATCCTGGCCGTGATCCTGGGCGACCTGCCGCGTTTCCTGCCGGTCTTCCGGCATCACTTCCTGCGCGTGCTCGCCGCCGTCATCGTGGCGGGCATCCCGGCGGCGATGGTGGCGAAGGAAGACCTCGGCTCCGGCTTGGTCTGGGGGCCGGTGTTTCTCGGCCTCATGCTGGCCGGCAGCGTGCCGTTCCGTTATTTGATCGTGCTGGTACTGGGTGTCTTGTGCGTGGTGCCGCTGGTTTATTTCTTCGGCTTGAAGGACTACCAAAAGCTGCGCATCGACACGCCGCTCTACATGAATACGGGGCGCACCCACATGGTGGACATGCAAAAGGAGGGCTGGGTGCCCCGGCATCTGGAACTGGCCATCGGCTCCGCCGGGCTGGAGGGCAAGGGACCGCTCTCGGTCAAAGTGCCGGATGGCCGCTCGGTGCATCGCTCCTTTTTCCCGAACGAATCCATCAACGACTTCATCTTCGCCGTCATCGCCGAGGAATTCGGCTTTCGCGGCGCGTTGTTCATGCTCGCCCTCATGCTGCTGCTGCTGCTGCTGAGCCTGTTCGTCGCCTACAACGCGCGCGACCAGCTAGGGCGGCTCATCGCCGTGGGCGTTGTGGCCATATTCTTCGCGCACACGTTTCAAAACGCCGGCATGAATATGAACATCCTGCCCGTCATCGGCCTGCCGATCCCCTTCATCTCCTACGGCGGCACCTTCCTGCTGGTCTCGATGTTCCTCATGGGCATGGTGCAAAGCGTGTGGATTCACCGTCATACCTCGCCGTTGAAAAAACGCCGGCCCGGTGCTGACAAGGATGACGGGGATGAGTAGCCGCCCGCATCAAACAATGACCGGCAGCTCATGCCCGGCGCGGTATTCCTCGTCCAGCAGCGCGTTCGCTTCGTCGCTGAACTCGCCTTCGAAACGCTCCGTCTCCGGGTTGATCGTCAGCCAAGCTCCCAGGACCGCGTTTTCCACGGCGGGATCGATTCCGTTCGCCCGCAGGTTGGCATTGAATTCTTCCAGCGTTTCCCGCGCCAACGCGCCGCCGCCTAGCCGCTCCCGGATCTCGTCCGGCCCGGCTTTTTGGCCGACGCGATGCGAGATGTTCGCCAGATGCGCCAGCGCCGCGGAGACGTGGCCGTGCTCGATGTCCAGATGCGGCGTCACCGCGCGGCCTTCGCGGATGGAGCGCAGCCAGTTTTCCATGTGATCCGCGCCGCCGCTGAGGCTGAACTTTTCAACCACCTTCCCCGCCATGTCATACGCGCGCGACTCCGCCAGCCAACCGCCCTCGCAATGCACCACGTTGCCGATGCGGATGTCCTTGTAAACCGGCTCGATCTTCCAGTCCATGTCCCGCAACGGCAGGCCGCGATTGTCAAAGAGCAGCGGCGCGGGCTGGTAGTCGAAGAGCGCCAGTTGGTTGTTCGGCGTCTGGCCGTCGTCATCGTAGCCCCAGCGTCCGCCGATGCTCAGCACGCGCGCCGGCAGCCGCGGCTGCTCCAGCGCCCAACGCGCCACGTCGAGCTGGTGCGGTCCTTGATTGCCTATGTCGCCGTTGCCGTAGTCCCACTGCCAGTGCCAGTCATAGTGCAGTCTTTCCCGCATCAAAGGCGTCACTTCCCGACACGCGCACCAGAGATCGTAGTCGATATAGGTCGCGATCTTCTTCGGGCCGGTCACTTTGCCGATGCTTTCCCGGCTCTTGTAGTTCAGCCCGCGTGACAGCGTCACTTTTCCCAAGTGACCCTCCCGCAGCCAAGCGAACGCCTCGTCCCGGCCCGCGTCGGAGCGCAACTGCATCCCGTGCGTGACGATGAGGCCGGGCCGCCGCCGCGCCGCCTCCACCAGCCGCCGCCCTTCGGCGATGTTGTGGCTCACCGGCTTCTCGACATAAACATGCTTCCCCGCCGCGATGGCGTGCAGGGCGATGAGCGTGTGGCTGTGGTTCGGCGTGGCGATGATGACGCCGTCCATCTCCTTGTCCTGCACAAACTCCCGGTAATCCCGATACACCACCGGCTTCACCTTCTCGTCCTGGAACTCCTTGAGGCCGATGTCGATGGAGCGCTTGTCCACGTCGCACAAAGCCACGATGCGCGCGCCGCGCCGGTTCACCAGATCCTTGATATGATGCAGCCCTTTGCCGTGGAAACCGCACACGCCCACGCGCACGTCCGTGTTCGGCCCGCCGGTCCAGTCGCAACCGGAAAGCCCCGCCCCGCCTGCGGCGAAAGCGAAGGTGCGCCGGATGAAATGCCGCCGGCTCATGCTCCCCTGCCCTTTCCTCGTTCTCGTCCTCCTACTCGTCCTCGTCCTCGAAAAGTCAGCGGCTCATTTTCACAAGGCGGACAAGTAGGAACCCCGGAGGGGTTCCCCATGAATAGCCGGGGGTCGAACGACCCCCGGTACGATTGCGGCAGACTCGTTTTCTTGAGGGCCAACCCCGGAGGGGTTGCCCAATGCGAGGAAAACACGGCTCCCCGCATTGGGCAACCCCTCCGGGGTTGACTGGCAGTACGCAAAACACACTCTCCCTGACCGGGGGTTTCGTTCCTCAACCCCCGGCTATTCATGGGGAACCCCTCCGGGGTTCTTTCATAGCGACATCCCGGCACTCGCGGTCGTTCGCGGTTATTCGCGGCCATTCGCGTTAAAACAGGAAGTACCATCTATTCTCCCCCGGAAGAAAACGCCGCGAACTCCGTCTTCAACGCCGCTTGGTCCGGCTCCCCGGCCTGGATGAGCACGCGATATTGCAAGGTCAATTCCTCGCCCGCCGCCAACCGCAGGTCGCCCGCCGTCTTGTCGTCCAGCTTCTCGAAGTCGTGCTTGCCGAAGGGATTGGCGGCGAACAGCCCGTAGGTGCGCGCGTGCCACCACGTCGGATGGCGCGGATTGGCCGTGTGATCGAAGATCGTCACCGTCACCGCCTGCCCTTTCGGATCGGGACCGAAATAGGATACCCAGGGCGCTTGCTTGCCCCACACCGCGCCGTTCTTTTTGCCCTCGCTGCTCACGATTGTTCCTGCGGCGCCCTCGCCCTCCACGCTCAACGAAGGACAGACCCGGAGGGCGAATGTTCCTTCCTTGGTGTCGCCAAACACCACCTCTCCGTGACTAGCCTTCAGCGTGATGGCAAAGTCGATCCACCGGCTGCCGTCCGCGCGCGCCGCGATGCCGATGCGGCGCTCGTCGGTGAGCACCGTCTTGCCCGCCGCGGAGACCCAGTTCGTGGTCGTGCCAAAACTCACCCGGCCCGGCTCCGCTTTCAAATCCCGGATCGCCTCATGCACTTGGCGTCCGTGCTTGTCGCCGTCCGCCCAAAAATCCACGCCGTTCACCGCGCCGTGAGTGAACCACAACGAGCGATGATGCTTGTGATCCTCCGCCCCGCCCTTCTCCATCGGGAAAGGCCGCGCCAAGTTCGCGCCGGACGGCCCGGTGATGGGATACATATAAGGCCGCTGCGCTCCCTGGCCGATGTACTCGGTAAACAGCTTGCCGTCGATCGAGACCCGCACGCCGGATTCCGTCAGTTCCGCGTCCAGTACCGGTTGCTCCGCCACCGCCACTGTCGTCGCGATCGCCAAAAAGGTTGTGATCCATTTCATGCTCATGCCCGGATTAAAAACCGGCTCCGATGGCAACGCCAGCACAAAAAAGAAAGTGCCCCGCCACCCCGTGGCGGGTGAGCATCAAGGAGCGGCGGTTTGCAACCGCCGGGGACGGGGGGATTGGATTCCCGCAGACGGAGGCGGCTGGCAGTCGAATCCGCTGGACCAAAAACTTCGATTGCCAATCGAAGCTACCCGGCGAGCCAGCGGCTCGCCCCACGCCCTGCCCGCCACGGAGTGGCGGGGTACTTTCTTCGTCACCCCCCATGCCGCTGGATGATGCGGACAAAATCCGGCAAATACTCCTTGGCTTTGACCTCGCCCACGCCGCGAATTTTCATGCCCGCCTCCAGCGTGCCCGGTTTCAGCCGCGTCATGAACTCCAAGGTCTGATTGCTGAAAATCCGAAAGGCAGGCACGCCCTCGGCCTTCGCCAAAGCCGCGCGATGCTTTTTGAGCTTCTCGAACAAAACCTCGTCAAAACCCAGCTCCATCGCCGCCACCTCCGCGATCTCACGACCCCGCCCCGCAGCACCGCGCCCCGGGCCACCACCGCTTTTCGTGGCGCGAGCAGTCACCGGCCAGCGCATCCGCAGATTTTCACCCGTCTTCATGTGATGGATGCCTTTGGCGGTGAGCGAGACCAAAGGATACTCCCCCGCGCTCGTCTCGATCAAGCCCTGCCGTTCCATCTCATTGAACAAGGCATGCAACGTCTGCGTGCCCAGATTTCGCAGCAGCCCGTATGTGCTCAGCCGGTCCAGCCCCGCGTCGAGCACTTCCTTCGACTTGCCGCCCACCAGCATCTGGATGATCCGCCCCTTGCCATACCGTCCGCGCAGCCCGCCGGCTTCCCGCACGCTCATCCGGGCGATCCCGCTCAACGCCTGCCGCAGCAGAGTCACCTCCTCCGGCGTGCCTTCCCGCGCCGCTTGCGCGCCGTCCGCCCGGCACACGTCGCAGCTCCCGCACGGCGCCGCGTCCTGCTCGCCAAAGTATTCCAAAATCACCGCCTGCCGGCAGACTTGCGCGTAGCAGAGGTCCACCATGGACTTGAGCTTCGCCATGTCGCGCCGGTATTTTTCCGCCATCGCCGCGCGGTCCAGTTCCATGGCGTGCGCCGGTACATCGGGCCGCAGCAGCCGCGTGCCGCGGATGCGTTTCCCCGGAATGTCGAACCGTTCGATGTAACCCGCGCGCACCAGATGACTGATGGCCGTGCTGGTGGCCATGCCGTTTTTCACTCCTGCGCGCTCCGTCAGATCGTCGATGCTGCACGCCACTTCATAACCATTGTCCGCCCAGCGCGACAGCGCGTCATAAACCGCCTGGATGGTTTCAAAAGACGGGTTGTTGCCCTCGATGAAAAACTCCTGCGTGCCGACGTCGGCGTAATTGAAAAACAGCTCGCACCAAGCCGGCTCGCCGTCGCGCCCGGCGCGGCCCGCCTCTTGATAGAATGCCTCGACGCTGCCCGGCACGTCGAAGTGCGCCACAAACCGCACGTCCGCGCGGTCGATGCCCATGCCGAAAGCGTTCGTCGCCACCGCCACGTCGCATTTCTTCTCGATGAAACGGCTTTGCAACCGCCCGCGCTCCTTGTCGTCCAGCCCACCGTGGTAGCGGATGGATTTGACGTTCCATTCCGCGAGCTGATCCGCCACCTCGTCCACCCGCTTGCGCGTGGCGCAATAAACGATGCCGGTCTTCCATTGGGTGATGATCCGCCGCAGCCGCTCGTATTTCTCCCCGTGATTTTTGGTCTGCGCGATGTTCAGGCTCAGGTTGGGCCGCTCGAAGCCGCGCATGGCCAGGAAGGGATCGCGCAGGTCCAACACCTTCAAAATATCCGCGCGCACCTCCGGCGTGGCGGTCGCCGTCAACGCCACCACCTGCGGCCGCCCCAGCTCCCGCAGCGCCTCCCCCAGCCGGATATAGTCCGGCCGGAAATCATGCCCCCATTGCGACAGGCAATGCGCTTCATCCACCGCGAACAGCGCGATCTCCACCTGCTGCAACGCGCGCAGAAACGAGCGGCTGCGAAACCGCTCCGGCGCCACATAGACCAGCTTGAACTCGCCGCGCCGCAGCGCGTCGATGCGCGCCATCTGCTCGCCCGCGCTCAGCGAGCTGTTGATCAGCGCCGCCGGGATGCCGCGCCGCTCCAGCGCGTCCACTTGGTCCTTCATCAGCGCGATGAGCGGGCTGACCACCACCGTCACCCCGTCCATCACCATCGCCGGCAATTGATAGCACAGGCTCTTGCCGCCGCCGGTGGGCATGATGACCAGCGTGTCCCGCCCGGAGAGGATGCTGCTCATCACCAGCTCTTGGCCGTCCAAAAACTCGCGAAAGCCAAAATACTGCCGCAACGCCTCGCGCGCGTCATGGATTCCCCCGGCCTCCGGCTCGGAGACCGCGGCAGAACCTTGCTCCGCGTCATGCAACGACATGCCGCATGTTAAACAGAACACCCCGTTCGTCAAAACCGGAGGGCGGGGCTCTGTCTCCGCCCATTTTTCTGCGGGCGGAGGCGGGGCGGAGCCGGTGGAGGCAGAGCGCAAAGAGCAGGGCGCAGGGCGACAAGCTCCGCGCCCCCTCCGCCCACGAAGAAATGGGCGGGAATACAATCCCGCCCTCCGGCCCTCCGGCCCGCCATCAGCAAGGCGCGCAGCAGAAGCCTCCCACGCCCGCAGCCTCTTCCGCCTCCGGTTCATCCTCCCCGCCAAAATCCAGACGGCCATCCTCCCACACGCAGGGCGGCAAGGCATGAGGATGGTAAATCGCCCGCAACCCGGCCATCTGGCCAAGGCTGAGGCGCTCGCATCGGAGGATGTTTTCACCGACGTGCCCGGTCAAGCATTGCCCGGTGGCACTCCACGGGCATGACAGGGAACAAGTGAGATAAGTGGCGCGCGTTTTCATCGTAACAGCGGGGTTGGGATGGCTGTTTGGTTGGCCCGATCCTGAACCAGAGGGCGCTTTTCTCCAATCGGATAAACCCCGCTTGTTTTGCTAGTGGATTCCATTATGCGGTTTTTGGTGACAATTGAAACAGGATGAGAGCCGACGAATCGCCGGCGCTCCATGCCCGCCTGCCCGCATTTTTTGCGCACGAAATGGATGAATCCGGCCTCGAATGCCGTATTTTAAAGGAGACTCATGAATCATCACGCCCCCAATCTCGAAC
>CAZNKC010000202.1:0-10363 GCA_964573315.1 uncultured Verrucomicrobiaceae bacterium
AAAACAGGGTTCATCCCAATCCTCCACCACTCCCCCAGTTCCCGGGGGAGTGGTGGAGATTTTTTCTCCAGCCTACATGTCTCCTGATTACAAACTCCGTTCTTTCACCTCCGCAGTCACGTCAGCGAGGAAGCCGGCCACGGATTTGACACCGAGGTCACCACGCTTGGAGTGACGGACGGCGACGCTGTTGGCGGCGGCTTCCTTCTCGCCGAGGACGAGCATGTAGGGGACTTTGTCGAGCTGGGCATTGCGAATCTTGGCACCGATTTTGTCAGCGTCGTTGTTCAGCGTGACGCGCAGACCCGCGTTTTTAAGCTGGGCGTAGATCTCATCCGCAAAGGCATCCACCTTTTCGCTGATGGTCAGGATGCGGACCTGCTCCGGAGCCAGCCAGGTGGGAAAGTGACCGGCGAAGTGCTCGATGAGCACACCACAGAAGCGCTCCATGCTGCCGAAGGGCGCGCGATGGATCATGACGGGGCGGTGCGGTTTGTTATCCGGGCCGTTGTAGCTGAGGTCAAAACGGACGGGCAGCACGTAGTCCACCTGGACGGTGCCAAGCTGCCACTCGCGGCCGATGACGTCTTTGATGACGAAGTCAATCTTGGGGCCGTAGAAGGCGGCTTCGCCGGGCTCCTCGGTGAAGGGCACGCCGAGGGTGGCGGCGGCGGCGCGGCAGGCGGCTTCGGCTTTGTCCCATTGCTCGGGGGTGCCGGTGTATTTTTCCGAATCGGGGTCACGCAGGCCGACGCGCACACGGTAGTCGGACATGCCGAGCGTGGTGAGCACGATCTTGACGAGGCTGAGGCAGCCGCGCACTTCCGCGGCCACTTGGTCCTCGGTGCAGAAGAGGTGGGCGTCGTCCTGGGTAAAGCCGCGCACGCGGGTCATGCCGTTGAGTTCGCCGCTCTGCTCCCAGCGATAGACTGTGCCGAACTCGGCCAAGCGCACGGGCAGGTCGCGGTAGCTGCGCGGCTGGGAGTCGAAGATTTTGATGTGGTGCGGGCAGTTCATCGGCTTGAGCAGGAAGCCGTCCAAAAGCTCGTCGTCAGGGAGGACGCTGCTTTCGGGGATGACTTCCTTGCCGGCGCGGTCGTTGATCTCGCTGCGCTGTTTGGCGGAGACGGCGTCCAGGCGCGCCATGACTTCGGCGCAGGTGCAGCCGGCATCGGCGGCCTGCTGCATGGCTTCGTTTTCGACGATGGCGCCGAACTGGCTGCCTTTGTAGTAAGGGAAGTGGCCGCTGGTTTTGTAGAGGGCGAGTTTGCCGATGTGCGGAGTGAAGACTTGATGGTAGCCCTGCTTGCGCAGTTCCTCGCTGATGAAGTTTTGCAATTCCTGCCGGATGATCGCGCCGTTCGGCGTCCACAGGATGAGGCCCTGGCCGACGTCTTCGTCGATGTGGAAGAGCTTCAAGTCGCGGCCGAGCTTGCGGTGGTCGCGCTTCTTCGCTTCCTCAAGCTGGAGCAGGTGCTGGTCGAGTTCTTCCTTGCTGGGAAAGGCGGTGCCATAGACGCGCTGGAGCTGCGGCTTGGTTTCGTCGCCCAGGTAAAAGGAGGCGGACACGCTCATCAGCTTGACGTTTTTGCACTTGCTGGTGTAGCCGACGTGGGGGCCGGCGCAGAGGTCGAGGAAGTCGCCGTTGCGATAGCAGGAGATTTCCTCGCCTTCGGGGATTTTGTCGATGAGGTCGAGCTTGAACACGCTGCGGTTGCCGGGCCGCTCGGAGAGGCCGCCGAGGCGTCCGCTCTCCGCCAGCGCGCGGGCTTCCTCGCGGCTGATGACGACCTTTTCAAACTTCTGGTTTTCCTTGGCGATCTTGCGCATTTCGGCCTCGATCTTTTCAAAGTCCTCCGGCGTGACGCGGTGGTCCGGGAGGTCGAAGTCATAATAAAATCCGCTCTCGACCGGCGGTCCGTAGGCGAATTGGGCGTTCGGCCACAAACGCAGGATGGCGGTGGCCATGACGTGGGCACAGGAGTGGCGCAAGCGCTCCAGATCGGACATCTGGGCGCGTTCTTCGAGGGTCTTGCGGTCGGTGGACATGGAATGAGGGCCGCCAACATGGCGCATTCCACGGGTTTTGCGACAGGGGATTTTTTGAGGCAAGGAGGGCGGGGCTCTGTCCCCGTCCATTTTTTCGCGGGCGGAGGTGGCGCGGAGCCGGGGGACGGCAGCGCGGCACGGGTCACTCGAGATACAGTAGTTCGTTTGCATTGAGCAGAGCGCGGCAAAGGGCGGGGAGGCCGTGGGCGGCGATGAGTTGTTCGGCGGCGGCGCGTTCTTTGGCGGTGGGTGGGCGCTGAAAAGCGAGGGCGTAAGCTTGGGCGATGGCGTCGTCGTCCTGGCTGGCGCGCTCCGCGAGGGCTTGAGCCATGTCGAGGGTGAAACGGTGATTCAGCAAAGTAAGGGCTTGCAGCGGGGTGGTGGTGTTGACGCGCGTGGGCGCGGCGAAGGCGATGTCGGGGAGGTCGAAGTCGCTGAGCATGTCGGTGACGCTGGCGCGGGCGTTTTGGTGATAGACGGCGCGGCGGTAAGTTTCCGGGCCGTGCTCATCGAGCGGGAAGTAGGTGCAGACGTTGTTCTGCGTGAATTTGTAGAGGCGGAAGCCGGGGCCGCCCAAGGGTTCGAGTTGTAGCTTGCCGGACACGGCGAGCAGGGTGTCGCGGATTTCCTCGGCGCTGAGGCGGCGCGGCGGGAAGCGCCAGAGGAGGCGGGCGTCTTTGTCGTTTGCCAGACCGGGGTGGAATCTGGGGTCTCCCGCAGATTCAGGGAGGCCAGCAGATTTATTTTTTTGAGTTTTTTCATCTGGGGGCTTTTTTGAATCTGCGGGAAGTATTGTGGGAGGAATTGCTAAGGAAGAACTTTGCAGGTAGGTGTGTGAGAGTAGGATTTCCCGGTGCAGCGGTTTCAAACGCCAGCCGTGGGCGATAAGGCGTTGGGCGAGGTAGTCGAGCAACTCGGGGTGCGTGGGCTGGCTGCCGAGGAAACCGAAGTCGCTGGGGGTGTCCACGAGGCCGGTTCCGAAGTGCCATTGCCAGACGCGGTTGGCGAGCACGCGCGGGGTGAGCGGGTTGGCGCTGCCGGTGATCCAACGCGCGAGCGCGAGGCGGCGCTCGCCTTCGGGGGCGTCGGCGGGCAGTTCGTAGGCGGGCGCGGCTTGGGCAAGCACGTCGAGGCTGGCGGGCGCGACGGCGTCTCCAGGCTTCATGGGGTCGCCGCCTTTGTGAATGAAGGTGGGTTCCTTGGGCTGCGAGTAGAGGCCGGCCCAGACTTCGGGCAGTTTGGGCACGCGGGCGATGCGCGCTTCCACTTCGGCGAGTTGTTTCCGCAAATCCGCCAGCTTTTGTTCCTCATCGGCGGTGACGATGCCGCGCCGCACGCGCTCGATGCCGTGCGCGGGCGTCCACGGTTCGCGGTCGTCGCTGGTGGCGACAGTCTGCCATGTCCTGCCGTCGAGCGAGACTTGCACTTCGTATTCGCAGGGCGTGGAGCCTTGGGATTTGTCGCGGAGGTTTTTTCCCTTCGAGTTGCTGAAGGCGATGCGCGTGACGGTTTCCGTTTGCGCCAGTGTGATCGTGAGTTCCGCGGGGGAGCCGATGAACCACTGCTCGCCGAACTGGTCGTCGATGCAGAACTGCGGGCCGTAAGCTTCCGGGAAATCCTCGGCCACCGCGGAGCGCGCGCCTTCGGCCTGAGCGCCGTTGGCGGCCAGCGCGACATTGCGCGGTTGCGCGTCCGCTGTCCATACCTCGAACTCGGTGAGGCGTCCGCCCGTCGCGGTTTTGGCGTTAATGGTGTTCGCGCGCATGACGAATTTCACATAACGTGCCGCCACCGGCGCAAAGGTTTCCTCGGTGAGTTCTGGATCGACTTTGGAGCGAGTGAACGATTGCTTGGCCAGCTTCGCTTTGGCGCGCGCGGCGATGTCTTTTTCCAAGGTGGCGATCTGCGCGTTGAGCACAGCCTTTTCTTCGTTGAGCGGTTTCATTGTCGCTGTGAAGGCGGCGCGTTCTTCCTTCGAGGCGACGACACGCCGCCCATGCCTGACGCCCTCGAACGCCGCGCGAAGGCGGTAGTAGTCTTCCATCGGGATGGGATCGAACTTATGATGATGGCAACGCGCGCAGTTGACGGTGAGTCCGAGGAACGCGCCGCCGGTGGCGGTGACGATGTCGTCGAGCGTGGCGGCGCGGATGTTTTTCTGCGCGACCGGATCCTGATTGCCGACATCGTCATACGGCCCGGCAACGAGGAAGGCGCTGCCGGCTTCAACGGCGGGGTTGTCCTTGCCGATGACATCGCCGGCGAGGTGCTCGATGATGAACTGGTTGAAGGGTTTGTCGTCGTTGAAGCTGCGGATGACGTAATCGCGGAAGGGCCAGAGGTCGTCGATGACGAAGTTGCGCTCGAAACCGTTGCTCTCGCCGAAGCGGATGACATCGAGCCAATGGCGGCCCCAGCGCTCGCCGTAGCGGGGGGAGGCGAGGAGACGGTCGATGAGATTTTGGATTGCGGATTGCGGATTGTGGATTGAGGCAGCGACAAACGCCGTCACTTCATCCGGCGTCGGCGGCAGGCCGTGGAGGTCGTAGGTCATACGGCGGATGAGGGCGTGCGGATCGGCGGGCGGGTTGAAGGTGAGGCCTTTTTCCGCGAGCTTTTCCTCAATGAAGCTGTCAATGCGGTCGTGCTTGAATTCGGAGTGCAGGGGTTGCAGCGACCACCATGATTTGTCGGCGCGATTGACCTGGAGCGGCTGGCCGTCGCGCGGATCGGGTGCGCCCATCTTCACCCACGCCACGAAATCGGCGATGACGGCTTTCGGCAGCTTGGGTTTCTTCGGCGGCATTTCGAGGTCTTCTTCGAGATGCCGGATGGTGCGGATGAGCAGGCTTTCCTCCGGCTTGCCGGGAAGGATGGCAGGATGGCCGCTGTCGCCGCCTTTTTCCCAGCCGGCCTTGCTGTCGAGGTAGAGATTGCCCTTCAGTTTCTCAGCCCCGGCGCTGTGACAAGCATAACAATGCTCGACGAGCACGGGACGAATTTTTTGTTCGAAGAAGGCGGTATCGGCGCGCGCGGCGGTTAGCGTCAAGCTAAGGATAAGAAGGGATTTCATGGGATGCCGTTTTTATGGGGCCTCCCACGGATTCAGGGAGGCCCGCAGATTTATTTTGTTGGTTTTTCATCCGTGGGCTTTCTCGAATCTGTGGGAAGCTTGTCTGAGTGGTTCGGGCATTTGACAAACTGGCAATCCACAGTGGATTTTCCGAAGTGGAGTACCATGCCCCAATCGAGTTTGAGCCATCGGAGATGAGTTTGGAGCACGGCTCGATCGGTAGCGGTGATGCCATCGGTAAGAGCAATGACAAGCAGGGCGCAGGTGTCTTCGACCACGATGCATGGCAAGCTGGCATTTGATGCCTGCAGTACTTGGACGGCGGGGTTTTGGCGCCAATGCAGACCACCTGCTTGAAGAGAGGCTTTGACAAGTCCCTTCCAAGTGGTTTCGCGATAACCAAGCCCGATCTCCTTCAAGCAATCGCCAATCAAACGAAGCGTGTCGGTTGCAAGTCCTGGCTTAGAAACAAATTCAGGAGGCGGGCAATACGGCCATGACGCCGACTGAGATTGGTAGAGATAGCGCTTCCAAATCAAGCTTTGCTTGCCGAAATCCGTGAGCATTCCCGTGCGCAAACGCCAAAACTTGCAGTAGCTGAAGAGTTGAACCAAGTGCTCACGCGAGAACGAGCCGCGCAAGCATTTCAGCTCCGGGATAAAGTGATCCGCTACGACGAGATCAGGCTCAAACGTATCCGCGACGATCCCGCAATATACCAAGTCGCGCCTGGGTTTGGACAAATGCGGCATCCCCGCGGCAGTGAGCGCCCTTGCCAACTCCTGATGATAAATCTGTTCATCAAGTCCAGGTCCAATGAGCGTATGCACCTTCATGGCGTGGCCAATGAAAGATCGGGTTACAGGATCATCCGGTTTGTTCATTTTGGGTGGAGGTTGACTTCTCGCGGTTTTAAGAAAGTCCGGGGATTTGTTTTTCAGTTTTTTCCATCTGAGGGCTTTTTGAATCTGTAGGAAGCATTATGGAGAGTGTCCCGCAGATTCAGGGAGGCCCTCAGATTTGTTTTTTCAATTTCATTCATCTGCTGGCCTCCCTGAATCTGTGGGAAATCGTTTCAGGCGAGGATGTCTCGGATGACGTGCCCATGCACATCGGTGAGGCGGCGGTTGGCGCCGTTGTGGTAGTAGGTGAGCTTTTCGTGGTCGAGGCCGAGGAGGTGGAGCACGGTGGCGTAGAAGTCATAGACGGTGGCCACGTCCTCCACGCTGCGGCGGCCGAAGTCGTCGGTGGCGCCGTGGCTGACGCCTCCTTTGATTCCCGCGCCCATCATCCAGGTGGTGAAGGCGTCGGGGTTGTGGTCGCGGCCGGTGGTGCCGTCCTGATGCGTGGGCATGCGGCCGAACTCGGTACACCAGATGACGAGCACGTCGTTCAACATGCCGCGCTGTTTGAGGTCGGTGAGCAAGGCGGCGGTGGGCTGGTCGAAGATGGGGCAATGGCGCTCGTAATCGGCCTTGAGCGTCTTGTGCGCGTCCCAGTTGAGCAGGCCATCGACGGCGCTGGCGCGGGAGGCGCAGTAGAGGCTGACGTAGCGCACGCCTTGCTCCAGGAAGCGGCGGGCGAGCAGGCAGTTGCGGGCGTAAGCGGCTTTGAGTTTGTTGGCATCGCCGGTGCCGTAGAGGTCGTGGATGTGCCGCGGTTCAGCGGAGAGGTCGCTGACTTCGGGCGCGGCGAGCTGCATCTTGGCGGCCATTTCATAGGCGGCGATGCGGGCGCGCAACTCGTCGTTGCCGGGATGGGCGGCGGCGTGCTCGCCGTTGATAAGCCGCAGGAAATCGCGCGTGGCTTCCTCTTCTTCGGCGCTGATGGTGGCTGGCCGGGCGAGATTGCGGAGGGGCTGCTGCGCGGCCATCGTCACGGCTTGATGCCGCGCGGGCAGGAAGCCGTTGCTCCAGTTGGCCTTGCCGTTGGGCGGCTCGCCGCGCAGATCCTGCACCGCGACGTAGGTTGGCAGGTTTTCGTTCATCGAGCCGAGCGCGTAGCTGAGCCAGGAGCCCGCACTGGGATGGCCCTCGCGGGTGAAGCAGGAGTTCATGTTGACGCAGCCGGGGCCGTGCGTGTTCGTGCGGCTGGTCATGCTGTGGATGAAAGCGATGTCGTCCACATGCTTTGCCAGATGCGGCAGCATCGTGGAGATCATTTTGCCGCTCTGTCCGGCGGGCGCGAAGGGCCAGGGTGAGCGCATGAGGTTGCCGTTTTTTCCCTGAAACGTCACCTCCGTCTCCGCGCCCGGCAGCGGGGTGCCGTCGTATTTTTCCAGCATCGGCTTGTGATCCCACAAATCCACATGCGATGCCGCGCCGGGGCAGAAGATTTGCAACACCTGTCTGGCTTTCGGCGCGAAGTGCAGCGCGCGGCCCGGCGCGGCGGCCAGTTCACCGGTGAGCAGACGCGAAAGGGCGACTCCGGTGAGGCCGGTGGCCATCTGGCCGAGAAAACGGCGGCGGGTGAGGTCGAGGGCGGGGTTCATGAGTCGGTGTTGTCGGCGGGTTGCAGGCCCAGATCATCGCGCGCGGGGAATACGGAATCGAGTGCGCAAACTTTCCGGCATCGCTCGATCCGGAAGTTGTGACAGATGCCGGACGTCTGTGTGTTCAGGGTTGAACCGGTGGCGGCGGTGTCTCACACTGGCCGTCATGGACCGCCGTCATTTTCTGCACACCGCTCTTGCCAGTTCGCTTGCCGCCATCCCTGCCGTGGCCGCCGGAAAACGCAGGCCGCGCGTCGTGCTGCGCTCCTCCTGGCAGACGGTCAACATCGGCGACATTGGCCACACGCCGGGCGTGCTGGCCATCCTGGAGAAACATCTGCCGGAGGCCGAGGTCTTGTTGTGGCCGATGAACGTCGGCGACGGCGTGAAGGAAATGCTGCAACGCCGCTTTCCAAAGCTGGTCATCACGACGGACAAAGAGCAGGTCTATAGTTGCGACTTTCTGTTGCACGGGTCCGGGCCGTATCTCACCGCGCATCGCGACGTAGCCGCGTGGAAAAAGGACACCGGCAAACCCTACGGCGTCTATGGCATCACCATGGCCGCGGCGGGCGATCCGGGCTTGCAGATCATGCGCAACAATGGGTTGGATGAGTACACCAAGGACCTGCTCGACACCGCCAGCTTTGTGTTTTTGCGCGATGGCAAGTCGCTGCAGGTCGTCAAGGAGGCAGGCGTGAAAAGTCCCGTCATCGAGTTCGGCCCGGACGGCGCTTTTGGCTGCGATTTGCGCAACGACGAGGCCGCGCTCGCTTTTCTCGAACAGCACGAGCTTGAAGAGGGGAAATTTCTCTGCGTCATCCCCAACCTGCGCAACGCTCCCTACTGGCGCATCAAGAAAGGTTACGCCTTCGATGAAACCAAGCATACTCGCAACGAGGAGATGAAAGACCACGATCACGCGCCGCTGCGCGAGGCCATCATCGCCGTGACGCGCGAGACCGGCAACAAGGTGTTGATCTGCCCGGAAGACTCGACGCAGATGGAGGAGGGGAAGGCGCTGCTCTACGACCCACTGCCCAATGATGTGAAGAAGCGCGTGGTATGGCGGGAGAATTTCTGGCTTACCGACGAAGCGCTCAGCATTTACACCCGCAGCGCCGGTTATTTCGGCAATGAGATGCACAGCGCCATCATGTGCATCGGCAACGGCATCCCGGCCATCGTCTGCCGTTTTGTCGAGCAGACCACGAAGGGCTTCATGTGGCAGGACATCGGGCTTGGCGAGTGGTTGTTCGACCTGGACAACACCGCCGACCGCCTGCGCCTGCCGGAAACCGTGCTTGCCATGGCCAGCGACCCTGTTGCCGCGAAGGCGAAAGCCGCCAAAGCGCAAGCGTTTGTGCGGCAGCGGCAAAAGGAGACGGTGGACGCGCTACGCGCCGCGCTTCCGGCTGGAGCGTGACGACCGCGAGCATGGCGCTACCCAGCCCGCAGTTCGAGGATGTCAGGCGGCAGATGCTGCAGCCGCGCTGCGGCTGACAACACCTCATCCCAGGCTGGCAGTGAGTCTCTGGACATAGAGGTTCCAAAAAGCAAGTCGTTGCGCGCCTTCCACGCCACGGTCCCGGCCCGCCGCCGCGCACACACGCTGAATGCGTGACACCACCACCGGGTCCGCCCGTGCGGCGCGGCGCAGCCGCACCCAATCGCGCCAGCCGCCGCGCCGGATGATATCATCCACGGCAGCAGTCGTGAGGCGGGACGGGTTCAAATGACGGTGTTCCATGATGGAGCGCAGTTTACATCCGCCTGGAAGCCAGCGCAAGACGTGACACGCCGGCTTCGTTCATGATGATGTGGCGGGCTTGGGGGTTGCGGGCGCCGGCGGCTGCAGCTCGGAAAACACTCCGAAGCGGCGCAGCAGGCTTTTTTCGATTTCGAGCAGCACCATGGCCGCGACACCCACGAGGACGATGAGCACGCCGTCGAAGAACGGCACGGGGCGGGTGTCAAACAGAGCTTGCATCCAGGGCGCGTAAGTGAAGGTGAATTGGGCCACGACGACTGCGCCGATGGCCCACAGCACGGCGGGCGTGCCGCGCACGGCCTGCCAACTAAAGGAGCTGACGTGCAGGTAGCGGACGTTGAACAGGTAAAAAATCTCCAGCACACAGAACATGTTCACGACCATGGTTCGCGCGGTCTCAATGTCGTAACCGCGCCAAGTGGCCCACGCGAAGATGCCGAAAGCGCCTGTCATGAACAATACCGAGACAGCAAGGATGCGCCACAGCATGAAGGGTGAGATCAGCGGCCTCTGCGGGCGCCGGGGCGGACGCCGCATGACGCCGGGCTCGGGCGGCTCGAAGGCGAGCACCAGCCCCAGCGTGATGGTGAGGATCATGTTGATCCACAAAATCTGCGGTGCTGTCATCGGCAGCGTTAGGCCGAAGACGATGGCCGCCACGATGGTGAGCACTTCGCCGCCGTTGGTGGGCAGGGTCCAGGCGATGACTTTGCGGATGTTGTCATAGACGGTGCGGCCCTCATGCACGGCGGCGACGATGGAGGCGAAGTTGTCGTCGGCCAGCACGACTTCGGAAGCTTCCTTGGCGGCTTCGGTGCCTTTCCTCCCCATGGCGATGCCGACGTCGGCTTGCTTCAGGGACGGCGCGTCGTTCACGCCATCGCCGGTCATGGCGACGACCGAGCCGCGCGATTGCAAGGCGCGCACCACGCGCGGGTTGTGCTCGGGGCCGGTGCGGGCGAAGCCGGTGGCGCGCGCC
>CAZNKC010000203.1:0-10351 GCA_964573315.1 uncultured Verrucomicrobiaceae bacterium
GAAAATTAGGATTGTAATCGTGCGCAAGTCATATTAACCGAACAGTATTGGGCATCGTGCCTGCGCCAGAGCCGGGGGTGCTCCGGGACACCGCCACGTCTCGCTGGCACGCCTCCGGCGTGCGGCGATGGCGGCGCGGGAGAGCTTGCCGGTTACCGGTGGTATCGCTGCGCTCAACCACCGGCTAATGGCTTGCAACCCTTTGGGTTGGGAAATTCAATCCCCCAGACTTCTTTAATCCACCCACAGATTCTTTGAAACCCGCGATACGCTGCGCTGCGGGTCAAACTCAATTAACAATCCACCACCGCTAAAATCGATGAAATGCCACCCTGGCCGTTTTGTCTCATATTGCCATTCCTTCTTTTCGATAACGAAATCAGGTCTTCCGAGCAAACGCTCAACCTCCTCTTCCTTCATCCCAACCGATACAACCTTGTCAACAACATGATCGAGGACCGCATATCGGTATTTTAAATTCGGACGCTTCCAATCCGCAACCCTAAACTCTTCGGTGCGGCCATAGCGCCATTGATCGATCTTGCCATACACCGTGCCGCCAGCAACCCACAGGCCTGCGAGAATCCACGGTGAGAACAATACGGCAACGATAACAATGCCGGCAATGACTGCGCGCCGTTTCAGGATCATGTTCAAGAGTCGTTCGTTTCAGTGCGATTCACCGCGAAGCCATTTCCAACCTATCAAGCCTCGCACAACTTCTCCACCGCGTCGATCACCGCGCTTACGGCGATGCGGCTCATCTCGCCGCCGCTCATGCGTGGCTCGAAGATCGTCACCGGCCCCTCCTGGTTGGGAGTCAGCACCACCGCGCGATCATGCAGAGGCCGCCAGTGGAAGGGATTGGTCGGGCCGAACAGCACGACCTGCGGGATGCGCCGGAGCGCGGCCAAGTGCATGGCCATGCTGTCCACGCCCACGGCCAGCCGGGCGCGCGCGATGAGCGCGGCGGTTTCGGACAGTTTTAATTGTCCGGTCAGATCGATCACCGGCGTCGTGGCGTGCTCGCGAATCCAAGCGATGTCCGCCGCCTCCAGTCCGGTTCCGCTGCCGGTCATCACGACTTGGCAGCCGAGGTGATGCAGGCTCGCCGCCACCTCCACCCAACGCTCAGTCGGCCAGAATTTTTCCCGTCTCGCCGTGCCCGGATGCAGGATGGCGAACGGCGCGCGCAGACCCGTCTCACGCATGATCGCGTCCACGCGCGCGCGCGTGGACGCCGGCAGGTTCAGCGCGACATCGAGACCGCCGCGCGCGGACGTGGACGGCCCCGCCAACTCCGCCACCAGCGCGAGATGAAAATCAATGGTGTGCAACTCGCGCACCGAGGCCTCGCAAAACGCATTGTAAGCCAACGCGCGCGCGCCGCCGCTGAAGCGTTGATAACCGATCCGGCGCTCCGCTCCCGAAAGACGGGCGAGCAGCGCGGAGCGGTCGTTGCCGGTGAAGTCCAGGCAGGCGTCCCACTCTCCGCAGCTCACGCCGGCCCAGACCGCGGCGTTGGGCCGGCCGCGACGATAGCACACCACGCGCGTCACCCCCGGCAGGCATTCCGCCAAGTCTTGGCAGGCGCCGTCCGCGACCAGTTCGATCTCCGCATCGGGATGGCGCCGGCGCAGTTCCGCAAGCGCCGGCGCGGTCAGGATGAGATCGCCGATGCGCTTCATTTGCAGCGCCAGGATGCGGGGCGGACGTTGCGGTTTCATTGGGCGCGGCCCTCCATCGCCCGGGCGTAAGCGTTCAGCAGCCGCAGGCGGTAATGATCCCAAGTGAGGCATTGCTCGATCCGCTCGCGCCCGCGCCGGCCCATCGCTGCCAATTCATCGCGATGCCTCGACGCATGCTCCAGCGCCGCCGCCAGCGCCTCCACGTTGTTGGCGGGAATCTCGATGCCGGTCACGCCGTCCAGCACCGCGTCGCCGGACTCGCGTGTGGCGATGAGCGGCAGCCCGCAGGCCGCCGCCTCCAGCGTCGCTTTGGCGAAGCCCTCGCACTCGCTGGGAAAAACGAACACCGCCGCCTGCCGCAACTCGTCCCGCACGTTCGGCGTGAACCCGGTGACGCGCACATTGTCCGCCGCCCAGCGTTGCAAATGCGGTTTCATCTCGTCATGCAACGAGCCGACGAGCACCAGCTCCGCGTCCTTCAACCCCAGCTTGCGCCAAGCCTCCAGCAGCAGATGCACGCCTTTGCGCTCGATCAATGCGCCGACGAAACAAACGCGAAAAATGTCCGGCGGCGCGCCCGGTTGATAGCGCGCCGGATCGACGCCGCGCGCCACGTAATGCAGTTTTTTCTCCGGCACGCCCGCCGCCAGGAAAGTCTCCGCGGACTTCCGCGAGGGCACGAGGATGATGTCCGCGAGATCGTACTCGGCCAGCATTTGCAGACGCCCGATCTCCAGCCCCTCCAGCCACGACCGCCGCCCGCCGAGGCGTGTCTCGCGCTCTGAGCGGGTCTCGCCGGACTTGAGTTTGCCCTTGTTGCGATGCCAGGTCGGGATGTCCATGACGCTGGGAATGCCGCGCCGCCGCGCCTCGATCAACGCGCGGAAGCAATCGCCCGACCAACTGTGCAGGCAGTCGTAGCGCCCGCCGCGCAGCTCCCGCGCCGCCGCCCAGGCCACGTAGCGTTTTTTGGCGGCGTAATAGCGGCGGCTCTCCAGGAAGGATAGAAACCGCACCGGATGCCAATTCAGCGAGCGCACCCGGGCCTTCGGCACGACATCCTGCTCGTTCTCGAAACACAGCACGCGCCGCAGAAAATCGCCGCGTTCGGCGGCGAGCACACCCTCCAGCGAAGTGGTATTCAATCCCGTGCCGCCAAGCCCCGAACCCGTCACATACAGCAGGGACGCCGGCAGCGCCGCCGGCCCGGGCGCGCGCAAATCGGCCACCGCCTCCGGCCTGCACTCCAGGGGCATGTTTTGGCAGCCTGGCAAATCCGTTGTCACTGCGATCTGGCGGAGGTGGCTTGCGGATCACCCGGCAGGCTTGCACGGCTTTGCCGCGTTTCCCGGATCTGGTCGTAGGTCCACCAAGCGCAACTGAGGCTCGTCGAGACCAGCAAAACAAAAAGCAAAACCGCCGAAGCCGCCATCTGGCGCTCCTGGGACCGCCGCAGGGAGCGGGGGCAGTTCAGCTCGACCACGGCGGACCGCGCCAGCCAGCGCCGCCGCCATCTCCTAGGATGACGCGCGACATGAAGCGCCCAAAAGGCAAGAAAAAAGCTCAGGATGCTGGCGATGGCGAGTCCGACTTGCATGACAGAAACGAACTATGCGGCAAAGAACGCCGTTGTCCAACCTGAAAGCCCGCCGGCGGCTCAAGTGAACACGACCGTCTTGTTGCGATAGACCAGCACCCGGTTGCGCACATGCCACCACAGCGCCTTGGCCAGCACCGTCTTTTCCAGGTCGCGCCCCAGCCGCACCAGATCCGCCACCGAGTCCTCGTGGGAGACGCGCGTCACGTCCTGGTTGATGATCGGCCCCTGGTCCAGCTCCTCGGTCACGTAATGGCTGGTGGCGCCGATGAGTTTCACGCCGCGCTCGAACGCCTGATGATACGGCTTGGCCCCGACAAAGGCCGGCAGGAAGCTGTGATGGATGTTCAGGATGCGGTTCGGGAAGGCCGCGATCAGGGCCGGGCTGATGATCTGCATGTAGCGCGCCAGCACCACGGTATCCACCCGCTCCGCGTGGAGCAGCTCCAGTTGCGCCGCCTCCTGTGCCGCCTTCGTCTCCGGCGTGACCGGGAAATGATGGAAGGGAATGCCGAACCGCTCCGCCGCCGGCCGCAGCGTCTCGTGGTTGGACACGATCACCGGAATGTCCACCGGCAGCTCCCCCGCCTCATGCCGCGCCAGCAGATCGTAGAGGCAGTGGTTTTCTTTCGTCACAAAGAGCGCCACCCGCCGCCGGGTCGAGGAAAAATGAAGCTGCCACTGCATCGAGTGCCGCCGCGCCATCGGCGCCAGCCGCTCGGCGATCTCCACCTGCTCCAGCGTGAAGTTTTCCAGGCTCCACTCCAGCCGCATGAAAAAAGCATCCTCGCCCTCGTCGATGTGCTGCTGCAGATCGAGGATGTTGCCGTTGTGAGAGAAGATGAAACCGGTCACATCATGCACGAGTCCAGGACGGTCCGGGCAATGGATCAGCAAAGTGGCGGTGGGAGAGTCGGGCATGGCCGCGCAATCTTCCGCACATCGCGCCCCGCGCAAGTCCGGGACGCGCTTGCAAGCCCGATCCGCGATGCCACTGTCCGTCCTGTGACCCCACGACTCGTTTGCCATCTCGTCCACCTCATCCTGCTGCTGGCCGCGGCGCTGCCCGTCGCCGCGCAGGCGCAGGCGGACGGCCCCAAACGCATCGCGCAAGGTTATCTCTACCTCGAACCCTATCAGGCGCGCTTCGAATGCCTGCTCGACCTGCGCACCGTGCTCGACTGGCTGGACATCCCCGGCACACGGGACGGCGCGCTTCCTGCGGACACCGCCGCTGCCGTCCTGGCAAAAACCGCCACACAGGCCGCCACTTGGTGCGCCTTCCGCGCCGGGGACAGCGACGCCGAAAGCCGGCTGGCCATCACCCAATTCGTGCAGGGCGAGCCGGGCCGCACTCTGCCCATGCCCGCGGGCGGAGCCGTGTCCGTAAATGGAACCATGCTCGGCCTCATGTGGGAATGCCCGCTCGGCGCCGAGCCGCAAACCGTGCAAGTTGCTTGGCAAGGTTTCATCCCGCCCATCGAGCGCCTGCCCGTCACCTTGTTTTTCGGACGGGAAAAAGAAACCGCCACCCTCACCGCCTCCGACCCGGCGCACCGCTGGCACAACAACGGCCGCCTGCCTCGTCCCAAACCCCTCGCCACCGTGCCCCCGCCGCCCGAGCGCGCCACCTTCCCCTTGCCCCTCGGAGCCCTCGCCTGGACCGCCGTGTGTCTGCTCGCCGCCGCGCTGCTGCTGCGCAAACACCCGGAGCGCGAGCGCCGCCACCCGGAGCCCGAGCGCCCCCGCTCGGAGCCCGAGCGCCCCCGCTCGGAGGAGCGCGAGTGCCCTCACTCGCAGCCCAATCCCCCCGCTCCCAAAAACCGCCTCCTCCGCCTAGCCCTCCTCGCTCTCATCTGGCTGCCCGGCGTCTATCTGACCGCGCCGCTGCTCTCCCCGCGCATCCCCCGCCCCGGCGCCTCCGGCCAGCCGAAGATTCAAGACAAAACACAAGCGGAGCAAATCGTCGCCCCCCTCCTGCGCAACGTCTATCGCGCCTTCGACCACCGCCGGGAGAGCGACATCTACGACGTGCTCGAGCGCAGCGCCGACGGCCCCCTGCTGAAAAAACTCTACCTCGACATCATCGCCGCGCTCTCCCTCGACGAAGCCGAAGCCGCCCGCGTGCATGTGGCCGAATTCGCCGCCGAAGTGCAGGAAGTGCTGCCCGCCGCCGAAAACGGAAACCGCAACGCCTTCACCGCCAAGACTTCCTGGACCGCGCTCGGCAGCGTCGGCCACTGGGGGCACTCCCACACCCGCACCAACGTCTGCCTCGGCGAGGTCACGGTGGAGCCAGTGCGCGGCGAGTGGAAGATCACCCGCATCGAGATGCTCGACCAACGCCGGCTCTAATCATCATTGGCGCATCTTTGCCCAATTTTAGACAAGATGGACAGGATTGGCAGGATGAACAAGATGGAGGGTTTTGAGGTGCGTTGTTCACGCTTCAGCGTGATAACAAAAGGAAACACCGCAGAGATTGGATGAGCGCAGAGGTTTGATTCCCAAAGCCTTTCTCTGCGCTCATCCAATCTCTGCGGTGTTGAATTCAATCCGTTCAACCGTTCTGCTTCGGTCATTCCTCCCTCCATCCCCCTGCCTATCAGGGTTCCATGAGTGGTTCCTCCCCAACCCTCAATACAACCCCAGCTTGACCAAAATCTTCTCCAGCCCCTGTTGGAATCTCGGCACATCCGCTGCCGGCGGTTGATAGCCCGGCTGATCCGCTTTCAGGCTGAGGCGGCCCATTTGGTCCATGAACCACTTCGCCTTCACCCCGTCGCTGAAGCTCGCCGTGCCGCTGACCAACATGCCGGGCACGGCCAGTTCGTCCGCCTCCATCGCGAACGCGCCGCTGCCCGGCTCCGGCGCGGGCGACTCGTCCGCCAGGGGCTGCGGCAAGGCATCGTCTTCAATGTCGTCAAATCCTCCCGCGTCCTCCGGCGGCAGCGGAGCCGCCGCGACTGCTTCCGTTTCCGGCGCCGGCTTGGGAGCCTTGTCCTTGAGCCGCACTTCCAGTTCCGTCACCAGCAGCCGCGCCTCCATGTAGGTCATGGACAGCCCGAACTCGGATTTCAACCGCGTCTGGATGTCGTTCAACGTCGCACCTTCCCCGGCCCATTGGCCGACCGCCTGTTTTTGTTCTGCCGTGAGTTCCGCCATGAAAAAATAAAAGGTCTCGTCGTATCCTGGTCTGAACCGGGTTCAGAGCTTCGCCGCCAGTTTCTTCGCCAGCTTGTGGAGTTGCGCCACCTCTTCCTCGGTCAGCGCCTTGCCCTCCGGCACATCCACCAGCGGCAGCAGTTCCGCCAAGCCCTCGCGGATGCTTTTGACCGGCTCCCTGTCATGCAGCTCCGGGTTCATGTTCTCCAGGCTCGCCGCATAGTACTCCACGATGTCACGCCGCCCGAGCTGCCGGCTTTTTTCCTCCGTGTAAGCCGCCTTCACCGCGCTGGTGGAAATCTCAAACCCGCGCAGCCAGCCGCCCAGGCTGATGAGGTGGGCGATCTCCACGTCCCGCAGTTGCAGCATCTCCGCCTCCACGTCCGCCTGCGTCTTCGCCAGCTCCACGCGCAGGCTCTGCCAGTCCCCCTGCACGCTGTTTTCCAGCAGGCTTTGCGTGTGGCGGTTCATGCGGCTGCCCGCGCCGAGCGCCTTGGCATATTTGATCATGGCGCGGCCCACGTCCTCCATGGCCTCGATCTTCTCGCACTGCACCACCAGGAATCCGTCCGCGATCAAGGCTCCCAGCCCCAGCGACACCGCCACCCGGTCCCCCGGCGGTCTTTCCGGCACGGGCCGCTTCAAATCATCGAACGACAGCGTGCCCAGCCCGCCCATGATGTCGAACACCTTGCCGATGGACGGCGTCGTCCACTCGTTCACCCCGAACTCCTCGCGGATGTGGTCATCCCCCAGGAAATCCTCCGGGATCGGCGGCAGCTTGCCGTTCTTCTCCTGCGCCGCCGCCAGCCAAGCGACGCCGGCCAAGGCCAGCGTCAAAGCGATCCGGCCGCCCCTGGCGGCCGTGCGATGGATCAAATGCGTCATGCCAAACAACTTAACGCCCCTCTGCCGCTTTTCCAGCGCCAACGCAACCTCGTTTTGCGCCCCTGTCGTGTGCCCCCCAGGGCTTACGCATGGAAGTCTTGCCCCCAAAAAGCCTCACACAAAGACACAAAGGAGGGGGGCGGACGTTGCGCTTTTGCGGTTCATCCGGGACGTTGGTGCGGGTTTTGATTCATGCCGGGTCAGAATCGGGATGCGGGAGGAGGTGTTCATTGCGGGGGAGAGCAAAGGAGCGCGACAGCGTTTTGGAGTGCGCCGCTTGCCGGCGCTTTGGATTGGGGGAGAACGGGGAGACTGCGCGGGTGTCATCTCCACGTCAACGCCACCCGCCCCCCAATCCAAAGCTGCGCCAAGCGCAGCACTCCAAAAAGCTGCCTCGCCATCATGTGGCTCCGGACCGATTCGCACCGGCAAGCGTTTGGTGTCCACGCATCAGCGTGTTCAGGAGAAGGTGAGAAAACTTGTGGCGGATGGCTGAAAAAATGGGCCGGAATATAATCAGGCCCTCCGGGAAGCGGTAGCATCGCTGTGTTTCAATCGCTGCTATGGACGTACTACGACTGTTGCTTTTGCCGGCCCCGAGTTTTGAAAATACACTGTCCTGTCTTCAATCATTCGGAACTCGCGTTCGCGGATGATAGCCAGGACGTCATTGACGGTTTTTTGCGCGGGCTGTGCTCAAAACTCGAATTCACTCACCCAGATGGGGCAATCGCCGCGGCCGCGGCCGTGATAGTAGAACATGAGCCAGCGGTTGCCGTCGAGGTGCAGCAGCCAGGGATAACCGAAGTCGGTGTTGGGATCGTCTTGAATTTTTGGCAGCGTGAGGAGCGCGCGTTCGGGTTTGAAGCGGAGCGTCTGGGGATCGCCGCTCCAGAGTGTGGCGGTGGCGGGCAGGGGGCGCTCGAAGGTGGCGGCGATGAGCGTGGTGGGATCGTTCGGGTTCACCATGGCGAAGGGATGGGTGATGACTGACGTATGCGCCTGCCGGGCGGTGATGTTGGACAGCTCGGTGCGCCACGTCACACCGTCATCGTCGGATACCGAGATGAACTGGCGAGCTGATGCCGGACCCCGGCCACGCAGAAAAACCAGCAGACGCTCTTCGTGCCGCACCAGCAGAGGTTCGCCGGCATTGACGTTGGTCACTTGTGAAGGCTCTCCCCAAGTCAGCCCATCGTCCTCTGAGATAGACTGCCAGATGCCATGCGTGTACGGTTTGGAGCCGCCGCGATAGTGTCCGACGGCCATCAGCCGTTTGCCCGGCAGTTGCACGATGGAACCGGTGGCGGAGCCGGTCTTGTCCGGGCCGAGCGCGGAGGTGTCCACGGTGTTCCAGGTGCGACCGCTGTCGGTGGACCGCCAGCCGAAGATGTGGTTGGTGATGTTGCCGCGATGACCGTGGGAAAGGATGATGACCGCGCCATCGTGGGCGAGGCCGATGGCCATGTTGCCGCTGTTGGTGTATTCCATGCCGGGGCCGAATTCGCGCAGCACTTGCGGTGGGGAGAAAGTCTTGCCGCCGTCCGTGGACAACGAGACGGCGGGGCAACTGGCATCGCCATGATGCGTGCCGATTTGATAACCGAGCACGATCGTGCCATCGGCGGCGCGCACGGCTTTCGGCCAAGCCAAGTGGGCGAAGCGCGGGTCAGCAGGCGGAGTGACGGCGATGCGGACGGGGCTGCCGTCAGGAGCGGAACCCGCCCAGGCGGGCAGCTCGGCGCGCAGCATTGGGGTGAGGGCGGAGAGGAGCAGGGGCAGGGCGAGGAGTTTCATGGCAAAGTGGATTCGATGGCGGTTGGCGGACCGCAGATAGAAAGCGGTTTCGCCGGTGGTGGTATTTCGACAAAAACTGGATTGGAGCGGATTCGAGTGGCAGTCGAATCCGAACGGCTGAGGCGTCTGGCGGGGGCCAGTAAGGCGGACGTGTCGTCCGCTCTGTCCGGCGGGCTTCCCAGCCCGCCCTCTCAACGGAGTAGCGAGCGGCAGGGCTCATTTAAGTGAGGTCTAATCCGTGGTGAGGCAGCGGGCTGCAAGCCCGCTTGACGAGGCGGACGACACGTCCGCCTTACAATGCGGCCATGAGCTGGGCTTTGAGGCCCATGCCCATTTGATAGAGCACGCGGTAGCTGCCTTCCTGGAGCGCGTCGCCGCCTTTGTTGCCTTGGGCGGCGCCGCCGAGCAGGCCGTCGGGGGTGAGGTGCTTTTGCAGGCCGGCGAGGGCGCGTTGCGCGGTTTGTTTGGAGTCGTCCTTGAGCCAGCCGGCGGCGGCGGCGCGGGCGAGCGCGGCGGCGAGACCGGAGGAGCCGGAGGTGTCGGTGACGGACTGAGGATCGTGGATGAAATTTCCCCACAGGCCGTCTTCGCGCTGATGCTGGCGCAGGAAATCCGCCACGCGCCGGATCTCCGGCAGCCAGGATTTGATGGCGCGTTCGTCGTCCAGGGTCTGCAAGGTGCGGACGAGGCCGTTGTAATACCAGCACACGCCGCGGCACCAGTTGGGCAGGCGTTTGTCGCCGCCCATGTTGGCGCGTTGATAGATGTAGCCGTCGTGAACATTGGCGAGGCGGCGGGCTTCGAGATGGCGCAGGGCGATGGCGGCGAGTTCTTCGCTCTTCAACACGCGGGCGAGCATGGCCGTGGGATAGGCGGCGGTGTAGTTGCCCTCGGTGGTGAGGGTTTGATCGCGCGACACGTCGTGTTTGGCGACCCTTTCGGAGGACAGGAATTTCCGCGCGATCTCGAGCGCGGGATGATCAGGCCGCCGCCGCGCCAGCGTGGCCCAGGGCAGCGGTTCTTCGGTGCCGCCCACGCGGTCTATGACCGGTTTGCTGCGCGGGCTTTCAAACTGCACGCCTTCGGCGGTGAAGTACATGTCGAGGTAACGGTCCACGATTTGCAGCAGGCTGTCGTCTTGACGCGCTTCGGCGAGATCGAGCAGCCCTTCGGAAACACAGCCGCTCTGCCAGCCGAATCCTTGCAGCATGACCAG
>CAZNKC010000204.1:0-6068 GCA_964573315.1 uncultured Verrucomicrobiaceae bacterium
GCGTCCTCGCCGAAAAGATTGAGCGCAGCGAACACGCAGGGTTGGCTCAGCCCGCCAACGCAAAGCTGGTACGTCCCAGACGGCGGAGATGGTGAGCGCAGCTCGCCAACGCAAAGCTGGGGACACCTGGGCGTGAGAGCAACGGAATGATTTCACGCGGGCCGCACGGGTGACCGTGTGCGGCTGCCGCCGCAAGCGTTTGGCGAGGACGCCAAACGCAGCACGCGGGACGCGTGCGCTCCAGTTCGCACGCGTTCCGCGTGCGCTCCGGGTCTCACGATTCTGCGTGTCAACTCCGCGCCAGCAACGTGCGATTCACGCTGAAGATGGAACAACGCTCGTCTCTCCGCAGCTACCAACGCGGGAATTTGGAATCCCCATCAATACTTGCTTATTCCATGCGTATGCCCTGCGGCGCTCCATGATGGTTTCCCGGCCAAGGAAGGGCTGTTCCTACTGCAAGGGCTTGCCCTTCGTCTCCGGCGCGAGCCAGACGATGGCGACGCCGATGAAATACACCGAGCACAGCGCGATGTAGGCGTTGGCGGAGGATTGCTGGCCGTTGCTGCCGAACAGGGCGACGAGGTTGGCGAGCTGCAGCGCGCCGACGGCGGCGATGATGCGGCCGACGTTGAAGCAGAAGCCCTGGCCGGTGGCGCGGACGCGGGTGGGGAACAGCTCCGGCAGGTAGAGCGGGAAGAAACCGTAGAACGAGGCGCTGACGCCGCCGATGATGAAGGCGGAGATGAAGAACCAGTTCGAGATTTCCACGTTCGTCTTGTAAAACAGCACCGCGCTGCCGAAGGCGGCCAGACAGGCGACGGAATAGGTAAGGCGACGGCCAAAAAGATCCGCCACCACCGGCATGAAGAAGGTGGCCAGGATGGCGCCGAAGGAGGTGGCAAGCTGGGTGTACTCGCGCGGATGCAGCCAGCCGTTGGCGGCGAGTTCGGTGGACCATTTTGGCGCCTGCTGCGCCGCGCCCCAGGTGCCGAGCAATGCCACGCCCGCGAGGCTGGCGCCGATGAGCATGTGGCGGATCACCACACGGCGGTCCACGCTGCCGAGCGCTCCGGCCAAGCCGGCGCGCGCCAGATAACGCCGCACCGGGAACAGGTACCCCCACAGTACGGCGGCCAAGCCGATCAAGGTGACGACGCCGGCCTGCGCGGCGGATTCCAGCCCCATCGGCGACCACGCCCAGATGATGACCATGCCGGCCATGCCGCCAGTGACCACGCCGTAGAGGTCCGTGTTGCTCCAGTGGGAGGTGTTGCCCGCTTCTTTTTCTTCATGCCATTTTTCCGATTCCGGCACGAACAGGCGGATGAAGAAAATCAGGATCGCCGGGAAAGCGCCGCTGATCATCAGAAAGCGCCAGCCGCTGTTTTGGAAAAGTTTGTCCGCCCATTCCTGGGACATGCCCATGCCCATGAAACCCTGGTGCCAGGACTCGACGTAGCTGTTCAAGCCCAGGCTCAGGAACGCCACCAGCAGGTAGCCGACGTTCGCCGCCGCGCCGATGGCTCCGGCCACCCAGACGCGGTTGCCTTTGGTCCACAGTTCATTCACCAGCGCCACGCCCAGCGCCCACTCGCCGCCCATGCCCAGCGAGGCGATGAAGCGCAGGACGGCGATGTGCCAGGCCTCCGTGGCAAATCCGCACAGGCCGGTGAAGATGGCATAGGTGAAGATGGAAAAGCTCATCGCCTTCACCCGCCCGATGCGGTCGCCCAGCCAGCCGAACAATACACCGCCCGTGGCCGCGCCCACCAGGAAGGTGGCGATGATGACCGAGAACCAGTTGGTGATGATGACCGGCTCCACGTCCGGCAGCAAATCCCGCAGCGCCGGCACGCCGATCAAGGGAAACAACCCCATCTCAAACCCATCGAACAGCCAGCCCAGGAAGGCGGCGATGAGAGCCATGTTGCGGCCGGTTGTTGTGGTGGCGGGGCGTTTGGGAGCGGGCTGGCTGGTCATCAGAAAAGAGAGAAGGCAAGAAACGCCGCAAATGCACGCCTTTTTCTTGGTTTAGTGAAGGGAGGGGGGAGGCTGGCAAGGAGAGGCGCTTTGGAAGCGCCTGGAGAAGGCGGTTATAAACCGCCTCTTCTTGTTGGGGGTCAATAGCGGTAGTGCTCGGCTTTGTAGGGGCCTTCGACGGGGACGCCGATGTAGTCGGCTTGCTCTTGGGTGAGCTTTGTCAGTTTGACGCCGATCTTGGCCAGGTGGAGGCGGGCGACTTCTTCATCGAGCTTCTTCGGCAGGACGGTGACGCCGATCTCGCGGGTGTCTTTGGTGGCCCAGAGTTCGATTTGAGCGAGCGTCTGGTTGGTGAAGCTGTTGCTCATGACGAAGCTCGGGTGGCCGGTGGCGCAGCCGAGGTTCACGAGGCGGCCTTCGGCGAGCATGAAGATGCTGTTGCCGGCCGGGAAGGTGTATTTGTCCACCTGGGGCTTGATGTTGAGGCGCTGCACGTCCGTGCGGGCGTTGAGCTTATCGACTTGGATTTCGTTGTCGAAGTGGCCGATGTTGCAGACGATGGCTTGGTCCTTCATCAGCTCCATGTGCTCCAGGGTGATGATGTCTTTGTTGCCGGTGGTGGTGACGTAGATGTCTCCGGTGCCGAGGGTGTCTTCGATGGGCATGACGCGGTAGCCTTCCATGGCGGCCTGCAAGGCGCAGACGGGGTCGATTTCCGTGACGATGACCTGGGCGCCCATGCCGCGAAGGGCGGCGGCGCAGCCTTTGCCCACGTCGCCATAACCGCAGACGACGCCGACTTTGCCGGCGATCATGACGTCGGTGGCGCGCTTGATGCCGTCGAGGAGGGACTCGCGGCAGCCGTAGAGGTTGTCGAACTTGGACTTGGTGACGCTGTCGTTGACGTTGATGGCGGGGAAGAGGAGCTTGCCTGCCTTGGCCATTTCATAGAGGCGGTGGACGCCGGTGGTGGTCTCTTCGGAGACGCCTTTGAGGTCTTTGACGATGGTGTGGAAGATGCCGGGCTGGTTCTTGGCGATGGTTTTGAGGAGGTCTTTGATGACCTTGACTTCGTGGTTGTCGGACGGGGTGTTGACCCAGTCGTCGCCGTTTTCCATTTCGTAGCCTTTGTGGATGAGGAGGGTGACGTCGCCACCGTCATCAACGATGAGTTGCGGGCCTTTGTCGCCGGGGAAGACAATGGCTTTCCAGGTACAGTCCCAGTATTCTTCGAGGGTCTCGCCTTTCCAGGCAAAGACGGGCGTGCCGGTGGCGGCGATGGCGGCGGCGGCGTGGTCTTGGGTGGAGAAGATGTTGCAGGAGGCCCAGCGCACGTCGGCGCCGAGTTCCTTCAGTGTCTCGATCAACACGGCAGTCTGGATGGTCATGTGCAACGAACCGGTGACACGCACACTGTCGAGCGGCTTTTGCGGACCGTACTTCTCGCGCGTGGCTATAAGGCCCGGCATTTCATGCTCGGCGATTTCAATTTCTTTACGGCCAAAGCCGGCGAGGGAGAGGTCTTTGACTGCGTAGTCGGGTTTGCGATCAGACATGAGTTGGTTGAGTTAGAGTTCCGTGGTCGGGTTTCTGTCAGGTTACTTGATGACTTTCTTGAGGGCTTCGGCCTTGTTCGTCGCTTCCCAGGTGAGATCGGAGTCGTCTTTTCCGAAATGCCCATAATTGGTGCTCTTGGAATAGATGGGGCGGAGGAGGTTGAGTTGCTTGACGATGTCGGCGGGTTTGAAGGAGAAGACTTTGAGGACGGCGGCGAGGATGGTGTCATCGCTGACGATGCCGGTGCCGAAGGTGTCCACGTGGACACTGACGGGTTTGGGATGGCCGATGGCGTAGGCGAACTGGATTTCGCAGCGCTCGGCGAGGCCGGCGGCGACGATGTTTTTGGCGACCCAGCGGCCCATGTAGGCGGCGCTGCGATCGACCTTCGACGGGTCCTTGCCCGAGAAAGCGCCGCCGCCGTGCCGGCCCCAGCCGCCATAGGTGTCGACGATGATCTTGCGCCCGGTGAGGCCGGAGTCGCCCTGCGGGCCGCCGATGACGAATTTGCCGGTGGGGTTGATGAGGAACTCGGTGTCTTTGGTGAGAAGGTTTTTCGGCAGGACTTTCTTGATGACCTGCTCGATGCAGAATTTCTCGATCTCGGCGTGCGTGACGTCGGCGGCGTGCTGGGTGGAGATGACGACGTTGACGATGCGGGTGGGTTTGCCATCGACGTATTCGACGGAGACCTGGCTTTTGGCGTCGGGGCGCAGCCATTTGGCGAGCTTGCCGGCCTTGCGGATGCGGGTCAATTCCCGGCCGAGGCGGTGGGCGAACATGATGGGGGCGGGCATCAGTTCGGGCGTTTCATTGCAGGCGTAACCGAACATGATGCCTTGGTCGCCAGCGCCTTGTTCGGCGTGCTTTTTGCCTTCGGCGGAGGCGGCATCGACGCCCTGGGCGATGTCGGGGCTCTGGATGGTGAGATAGTTGTTGATGAAGAGTGTGTCGGCGTGGAAGCCGTCGTCGTCGTTGACGTAGCCGATGCCGCGCACGGCTTCGCGGATGATTTTGCCGATGTTGATGACTTCATCGATGGGCTTGGTGGTGCCGGTTTTTTTGTTCTGGAGTTTTGGGATGGTGATCTCGCCGCCGACCACGACGATGTTGCTCTTGACGAAGGTTTCGCAGGCGACGCGGCTCTTCGGGTCAAAGGCGAGGCAGGCGTCGAGGATGGCGTCGGAGATGGTGTCGCAGACTTTGTCGGGATGGCCTTCGCCGACGGATTCGGAGGAGAAGATGAAGGAGCGGGACATGGTTGGGGGCAACTTGATATTGATAAATGATGATGCGTTGATGCGTCGGTGGGAGGGCAGAGTAATGCCAAGATCGGGGGCGTCAAACGAATTCAAGGGGTGGTGAGGGGAGGGGGAGATGGTCTGGGGTGGGGTTTCGTTTTTTTGACAGGATTGACGGGATTTCAGGATTAACGGGATGGGAGAGCCGCGGATGTTTGGCGGCTGGCATCAAGCGCACGGCGAGCCAGTGGCTCGCTCCACGGGTGTCTGCCCGATATGAACTGCTAGGAGCGCGGCAACGGCTCGCGCACGATGTCCACGCGGCAGCCTTTGCCGATGGTGTCGTGGAGCCAGATGATGTCGCGCGAGGCCATGCGGACGCAGCCGTAGCTGGCGGCGGCGCCGAGGCGCGCTTCCTCCGGGGTGCCGTGGATGTAGATGTAGCGTTGGTAGGCGTTGGCGTTCCAGGGTTCCTTGCCGCGCAGCCAGAGGATGCGGGTGACGATGGGGTCGCGGCCGGGGGAGTTGACGGGGACGATCTCGCCGGTGGGCCGGCGGCTTTTGAATTTCATGCCGGTGGGCTGGCCGGCGCCGATTTTTTGGGCGATTTCCAGGCGGCCCAGGGGCGTGCCGTTGGAGCCTGGTGTGTCGCTGAGCGCAAAACGGGAGGTGGAGATGGGAAAGGTGGCCAAAAGCTGGTCGTGCCGGTAAACGGCCATGCGCTGATCCTCGACGGAGACGAGAATGCGGTGGGTGCGGTCGGCGCAGGCGGGGAGCGCGAGGGCGAGCAGTGCGAGCCAGAGGCGGGGGAAAGACATGGGATCAATCATAACACAGGCTGCAAGACGGGCTTGGCAAAAGGGCGGATGTGGGGAAAAGTCGGCGCTGAGTCCTTCGCCAAAACAAAAAACAGCTCTGCCGGATAAGGCCGTCAGGAAAAAAACCCCCAAAACCTGAAGCCAAAAATGCTCCGACAGAGCTGATTGATGGAATTAAATCAAATGCGACCCCCTCCTGCCAAGAAAAAAATGCATTTTCCCAAAAAAGGGTTGCCGAAAGTTTGGGGCGAAATGGGCGATTTTTGGCTTAAATGTCTGATTTCCACTGTTTTGTGGCATTTTTACACGGCTTCGGAGGCTGCGGCCCAGCTTGGCGGGGCGGTGCGGCAGGTCATCGTGGCGACCGCGCCGGACTGGAACAGCCACCGGGCGGTGCTGCAATGCTACGAGCGGGAGTCGGCGCGGGCGGCCTGGAGGCCGGTGCTGCGGGAGGGCGTGCCGGTGCTGC
>CAZNKC010000204.1:6168-10335 GCA_964573315.1 uncultured Verrucomicrobiaceae bacterium
GCCGGTGCTGCGGGAGGGCGTGCCGGTGCTGCTGGGCCGGGAGGGCTTGGCCTGGGGGCGCGGGGTTTTCCAGCCGCCGCCAAGCGGCGCGCCGGTGAAACGGGAGAAGGACTGGCGGGCGCCGGCGGGGGTGTTTCAGATCGGGGCGTTATTCGGCTACGCGCCCGCGCCGCCTCGGGGCGCGGCTTGGCCTTATATTCAGGTGGGAAAATGGGACGCCTACGTGGATGATCCGGCGAATCCCTTTTACAACCGGCATGTGCGGGTGCGGCCGGAGCAAGTGCCGCCGTGGTTTGAAAAGCAGCGGATGCGGCTGGGTGACGCGGCCTACAAGTGGATGCTGGAAATCCGCCACAATCAAAATCCGGCGGCGCCGCATGCGGGCAGCGCGATCTTTTTTCATGTGCGGCGCGGGCCGGACAGGCCGAGCGCGGGCTGCACGACGATGGCGGTGGAGCACCTGGAGTGGCTGGTGAGCTGGCTGCGGGCGGCGGATTCGCCGCATTACGTGCTGCTGCCGCGGACGGAGTATTTGGCTTTGCGGCAGGCTTGGCGGTTGCCGTGAGTAGGGGAATCAGATTTTTGGTGCGCCGGTTGCCGGCGCTTTGGATCGGGCGCGAGGAGGACGGGCGGGCGTTGTTTCTGCTGCCAGCGTCTCTTGGCCGCTCTCATCCAAAGCGGTGCCAAGCCCCGCACTCCAAATCAGACCCAGCGCGTTATTCCGCGGCGGCTTCTCCAGCCTCGGCGGCATCCTCTTCGGCGGCCACAGTGAGCTTGAGGAAGCAGTCGATCTCGCTGTGCAGCTTGACGGGCACTTCGAAGGCGCCGGTGTTCTTGATGGGTTTGTCGAGCTGAATCTGATGGCGGTCGATGTCGATTCCGCTTTCGTCCAGGACAGCTTTGGCGATGTCGATCGTGGTGATGGAGCCGAAGGCTTTGCCGCCCTGGCCGGTGGAGAGGATGAGCTTGAGTTTGAGCTTTTTGAGCTTGCCGGCGATTTTTTGCGCCTCGGCCAGTTCGGCGGCTTCGCGCTCGGCGCGGACCTTTTTCAGGTTCTCGACCTGGCGCAGGTTGCCTTTGGTGGCTTCGTAGGCTTTGCCTTGGGGCACCAGGAAGTTGCGGGCGAAGCCGCGGCGGACTTTGACCACGTCGGCTTCAGCGCCGAGGTTCTGGATTTTTTCTTTGAGGATGACTTGAACGGTGGCCATGATGATTCCTGGTTTGGGGGGAAAGGGCGGCGAAAGTAGGCGGTTGCGGGAGGATGTCAAATCAACATCGGGGGTTTGGGAGGATTTTTTCCATTTTCGGCTGCGGGGCAAGATGCCCTCGTCCGCTGTTTGGCGGGGCGCATTCAGGCTGGAAGCCTGAATGACTCGTCTCAGGCAGGATGCCTGAGCTACTTTAGCGCGAGGAGGGCAATGACGCTCATGGCGTCGCGGATTTCTCCGGCGGCGGCCATGGCGATGGCTTCGGCGAGGGGCAGGCGGCGGATGGCGAGTTCTTCGGTGTCCTCCGGGCGCGGCGGGGTCTGGGTGAGCTGGCGGGCGATGAAAAGGTGGGCGGTTTCGTTGCTGACGGAGTTGGAAAGCTGCAAGTCGAGCAGCAGCGGCTCCAGATGACCGGCGACGAGGCCGGTTTCCTCCAACAGTTCCCGCCGGGCGCAATCCTCCAGAGACTCGCCTTCCGGGCAGCCGCCTTCGGGGATTTCCCATTCGTAACGGTTCTGGGTGTAGCGGTACTGGCCGACGAGCCAGATGTGGTTTTCGTCATCAATGGGAACGACGCCGACGGCGCGGTGGCGGTACTCGACGACGCCGTAGATGCCGGGCGCGCCGTTGGGTTTGAGCACTTGATCTTCGCGCACGCGGATCCATGGGTTGGCATAGACCTCGCGGCTGCCGAGGGTGGTCCAGGGGTTGCGGTCGGGATCGGGGATCATTCGGCGCGGGTGGAGAGGGTGACGCCGTCGGCGGTGACGCGGGCGCTGTGCAGGGCTTTGAGGATGGCGGCGAGTTCTTCGTCTGTGCGATAAGGCGCGATCCAAGTCCAAAATTCCTGGCTCTGCACAAAGCCCTCCGGCACGTCTTTGCCGGGTACTTCCAGGTGGATGATGCGCAGGTCCGGGCCGTCCGCGCTGACCTCGACGTGGAAGGAGGCGCGACCGACGAGGTAACGCTTGGGTTTGCCGGAAAAAGGCAGCGCGTTGAGCGGCAGGCTGATGTCGGCCAGCAGGAGGTTTTTTTCCGGATCTGTCCCGGTGAAGCGCACGATGTCCGCGTAGGTGCCGTGGCCGAGATCGGGGGCTTTGGCGACGACGGCGTTGATTTCGTCGAGGCTGAGTGTGAGGTCGGCGGGTTGATTGGCGGCGAGGGCCTGCTTGAGCGCGGCCCATTTGCCGGTGAGCGCTGTTTCGGCATCGGGGGCGAGCGCAGCCGGCTCAAAGCGCGCGGGGGCATCGACGGTGATTTTGTCGATCTCGGAATTCTGCCGCAGCAGGGTGTAGGCGCTCCACGCCACGATGCCGCCAAAGATCAAGGCGGCGGCGGCCATGATGAAGCAACCGTAGTAAGGGCTGAAACCGGAGACGGGAGTTTTGACGGGGCGGGACATCTGGAGCGGCCAGTCAACCGGCGAATATCCGCTTGGTCAAGAGGAAGGGGGGCAGGAGGGGCAATGGGGATTGCAGCGGGGGCGAACGATTCCGAGGGGGCTGATAGCTAAGAACCGGGAATCGGAAGCGCCTTGATTTTCAGTGTTTTTGGGAAAGGCTGGCCATCCGGGTGATGGGTTGAAAAGTAAATGCCCGGCAACCAATGATTCAGATGAGGTTCCTTCGCCGCCCGCTTTTTTCAGTGACGCTCGCCGCCGCAATGCTTCTTGTCCTTTTGTCGCGTCATTCCGCGGCGGAACCGCTCGTCGGGGTGTATGGCGGAAATTCCATGCAGCGCGTGCTGGATTTCGAAGCGTGGCTGGGGCGGCCGGTGGACTTGATCCTATGCACGGTCGATTTCCACCAGTGGGAAAACTATCGCCATGCCGATTGGCTGAGCCAGACGGTTTATGGCGCGCGCGGCCGGCGGCGGCTGGTCTATGATGTGCCGATCGTCATTCAGGGGGCGAGCTATACAGAGGCGAAGACTGGCGCTTACGACGGTCACTGGGAGAGTCTTGCCCAGTCCATTCTCGCGAACAATCCGGGCGACTGCGACGTTGTCATCCGGCCAAGCCACGAGATGAATGGCGACTGGTTTGCCTGGGGCGTGGGGCTCTCGCGGCTGGCGCTTGTTCCAGATTTCATCGCGTCGTGGCGGCGCTTTCACGGAGTCTTTCGCGGAGTGCCCGGCGGGGAGCGGTTTCGCTTCAGTTTTTCCGCCTCCGAGGGCGCGAGTGATCCGCGTCCGATGTGGCCGGGCGACGCTTTCGTCGATCTCGTGGGATACGATGTCTATTGGAAACCGAAAGCGATGGGCGGTGAAGGCTGGGAGACAGACGACGCGCGCGAGGCGTGGGAGAAACGCATCTCCAGCGAGGGCTACAACGAGTGGAATCTGAGCGGCATGCTGGCCTTTGCGCGATTAAAAGGAAAGCCATTCCAAATCGACGAATGGGGCGTCTGGGGGCCGGACGCCGCGCCTTTTGTGGAAGGCATGGCGGCCTTCCTGCGCGCCAACGGCGTGCGCGCCCACATCTACTGGAATTCCGATGCGGCTTATCCCGGTGAGTTGAATGGCCGGAATCGCGAGTGGCCCACGACGACCGAGGCGTTTCGCGCCAGCTTCGGAAAGAAGGTCGGCGGGGAATAGCGTCTCCCTGACAACATGCCTCTGGTCGCCAAGTTTCCGGGGGTGCCCATAATAGGTTCATAGCCATGCGATAGGCAACCTGGAGGGTTGCCAGCCATTAGCCGGTGGTGGCGCGTAGCGACACCACCGGAACCCGGGTGAACCCCGATCAGCCGGTCCTCGCATCCCGGCAGGGATGCCAGCCATCCGTTCCCGCTGGCACGCCTCCGGCGTGCGGCCTTGGCATGACTGAGCCTTGCCATCGGTGGCCGGTGGTGTCGCTCGTGCCTCGCTCCACCACCGGCTAATGGCTGCGATGCCTCCGGCATCCTCAGACCCCTCCGGGTTCAACGCTTCCCACATCTATTGCGAAGAGGTTTATGAA
>CAZNKC010000205.1:0-4245 GCA_964573315.1 uncultured Verrucomicrobiaceae bacterium
TAGCCGTAGCCGGGCCGGCAGTCGGCGACGCGGGAGTAATCGCAGGTGACCGCTTCTTTGCCATTCGGGCTGATTGAGTAAATGGAGTGCGGCAGGGTGTGTTTGTCGCCCGTTTTGACATCCAGGATGTGGCAGACAAAACGGTCGCGCTCACGGTCGTTCCAGATCACCTTGGAATCAGAGTCGGGCAACCATTGCAACATGCAGCCCTGCTGCCAGTTCCAGGCGCGGCTTTCACCGAGCGGAATCCACGCGTCCTTCTCCTCCAGGTCCACCATGCCCACCTGGATGACATCGTCCGGCAGCGGCGAGCGATGCTCGAAATCCACCCTCATGCCGAGCACGAAACGGCCGGATGGATCGAACTGCAGCTTGTCGTAATAACCGAACCAATGATGGCCGGGACCGCGCGTGATGACTCGCGTCGGCGGAAAATCCGCCTTCGCGGCCTCCTGCCCGCGGGCGTTGAAAGCGGCCAGACCAATGCTGGAAAGACTGCCTTGGAGAAAACGGCGGCGGGTGGGGAGAGGCTGGGATGCAAGCATATTTGATTGAAATGGGAAAGGTTACTTTACGGCGCCATGACGAGGAATGATTCAAGAATGGGTCGCGCGCGGTTTGGCGAATCAGGACTGGGAACGGCGATTGACAAAAAGAATCGTCCAATCTTTCATGGTTGATATGTCACTTCATGCAAGAGCTTGTCAAAGCACAGTGGTCACGTTGATGGTTTTTGTCAGCTTGACTGCCGCAAGCGCGCAAGACCAAGCCGAGCTTTCCTTGGATGAACACTTGCGGCGAGCCGACGAAGTGCTCCAAGAAGCGCAAACCCATCAGATCAGCGCCGCAAAGAAAGCTTGGCAGGTGATCGAGGCGGCCAAAGCGCTGGAGACGGAAGGAGATGCCGCCCGCGCGGTCTTTTACTTCGAAAAGGGATTGCAACTCGCTCCCTGGAACATGGAAGGCCACTTGAGCTACGCCCTGGCGCTTCAGAAATTGGGAGAACCCGGCAAAGCGGCTGCTTCCATTGAGTTCGTCCAGCGGCATGCGGAGACGGACGATTGGTACAATGCCGCCGGCAAGGCGAACCATCAGCCGCCGCTGGAACCCGCGCAACGCTGGGACGGAAAGAGCGACGTGCCGGCGGTGGTGTTTATCAGAGTTGGAAAGGTTTCTGAAATTCTTTTGAGGGAAGCTGGTGACAAATTAGAAGCCACTCTCGGCATCCCGGTGCGAACACACAAAGAAATGGTCGTCCCGCCCCAGCCAGACCGCAGCGCCTTCGACCGTTGGATCGAACATCACATCATACCGTCCATTGACTGGAAACACCCCGCCGCCCGGCCCCTGTTGGATGAGATTGGCGTGGATGATCCAAAAAAATCAAGCGGCACGGCGTTGATTGGAGCGATCATCCGAAGATTGACCCTCGAAGGAGATGTCAAACGGGCGACCGAACTCGCCCAAGCGATAGAGCATTATAAGAAATGGGATTCTCAATGGCTGGCAGACAAGCTGGAGTCCTATGCGCTCGAGGCCGTCGGTGAAACCGCGTCCGCAAGCGGCCCCGTCATTTTCATTGGAATCACCGCATTGGACATTTGCTCCAGCGATTCGAATTTCCTGTTTGGTGTCGCGGCCATCGGCGGACGGCAGGGACTGGTGTCCCACCTGCGATTCAGCGCCGAGTTCAATGGCGAACCTCCAGATCGGAGACGGCTTGTGTCCCGGCTTCACAAGCAACTGCTTAGCACCATCGGAAATGCGCTGGATGTGCCGCGGCCCCTCGATCCGACCTCGGCTCGCTCCTACCCTGCCAGCCTTGCTGAACACGATGCCAAGTCCGAGTTCATGTCCGAAGCTTGCATCGCCGGCTTTGAACGGGCTTTGGGCAAAAAACTGCCCACTGCCGCTCGTCCGTCCACTGACGCGCGCTGATCGGACATTTCTCCATCACCGGTCAGGCAAAAAATCCACTCCCGCGGGCGTATCTCTTCATCCCGCAACCCCCTTCTCCATGAACCTGCCTCGCCGTCAATTTCTCCGTGACCTCGGCCTGTCCGCCGCCACGCTGCCTTTCCTTTCCGGCCTGCCCAGCCTCACCGGCGCGCCGCTGCCGCAGCGCCGGCAGCGGCTCATCATCATGTTCAGCCCGAACGGCACCCTGCCGCAGGATTTTTGGCCGGACCAGGAGGGAGCTGACTTTGAACTGAAACCCATCCTCAAACCGCTGGAGCCTTTCAAAGACCGCACCCTCATCCTCAACGGCATCTTCAACAAAATCCGCGGCGATGGCGACTCCCACATGCGCGGCATGAGCTGCCTGCTCACCGGCGCCGAATTGCTCCCCGGCAACATCCGCGGCGGCGGAGGCAACCCCGCCGGCTGGGCCAGCGGCATCTCCATCGACCAGGAAATCAAAAACTTCCTCCAGGCCAACGCCGCCACCCGCACCCGCTTCGGCTCACTGGAGTTCGGCATCGCCGTCCCGAACCGCGCCGACCCCTGGACCCGCATGTCCTACGCCGGGCCGAACCAGCCCGTCGCGCCCGTTGACGATCCCCATCAAATGCTGTCGAAACTCTACGGCCGCATGAAGGACAAAGACAGCCTCGTCAGCATCCTTGACGACGTGCAGGCCGACCTCAAACGAGTCACCTCCAAACTCAGCGCCCGGGACAAAACCCTGCTCGACCAGCACATGACCCTCGTCCGCTCCCTGGAGAACGACCTCAATGAAGCCGACAAGCAATCGAACCTCCCGCATCCCGTCCCGGACATCGATCCCTCCATCGAACTCGTCAACGACAACACCCCGGAGATCAGCCGCATCCAGATCGATCTCCTCGTCAACGCCCTCGCCAACGACATGGCCCGCGTCGCCACCCTGCAATACATGCGCTCCGTCGGCATGGCGCAAATGCGCTGGCTCGGCATTGAGGAAGGCCACCATTCCCTCTCCCACGACCCGGACGACAACGAATCCTCCTATCAAAAACTGCTCAAGATCAACCAATGGTTCGCTGGCGAATTCGCCTACCTCGCCAAGCGCCTCAGCGAAACCCCCGAACCCGCCGGCGACGGCTCCATGCTAGACAACACCCTCATCCTCTGGACCAACGAACTCGGCAAAGGCAACTCCCACACCCTCAGCAACATCCCCTGCGTCATGATCGGCGGGGAAAAAACCTTCGGCTACACCATGGGCCGCAGCCTCAAGCTCAATAAACAGCCTCACAACCGCCTCCTCCTCGGCCTAGCCCACGGCTTCGGCCACACCGGACTGGAAAGCTTCGGCAAACCCGACCTCTGCGCCGACGGGCCGCTTGTGCTCTCGTGAGTTTTTTCGTCCTCCTTCTCGTCCTCGTCCTCGAAAGAGCAACGAAGCCAACACGCCCCACGCTCACGGAAGACACGGGGCGCTTATCTTTGCTCGATCCTGGCGGTCACGGCAATCTGTCTGATTCCATCGGCTCAACGTCAGGCACGGCAGCCAAGAACCGCTCAAAATCCTCCCTGCGTCCCGCGGCAGCTTCTTGCTTGAGGTAATCAAGAGGCGCAAGAGCCGCCATCTTCTCGGCGGCGGCGGTAGCAAGGAACTGATTCACCGAACACCCTTCCTTCCGGGCGAGGTCTTTGATGTCTTTGTGGTTAGACGTCCGATTCATTGTCCGGAAGTGTTATAACAGAGCCTTTGCCGATGCGATCCCATTTGTCACGAAATCGAGGCGCGTCGTATTGCTTCGGTTGGAGCCAAAAGCTGATCTTGTCGTCCTTCTCTCCTCTGTGGGCAAGACCTCGGACCTCTGCGGGCGTGAGAACGAAGCACTCCGGAGTGCCTAGCGCGACATTGCGACAAATGACAAAGAAGTCTCCCAATAATCCGTCGAGCTTGCCACCGAGTGGCACCGGACTGCGGCGTGAAAGCGTTTTCACTTGGATGGTGTGAGTTCTGGCGGCATCCTCGCTATAAATGAGAATATCAATGCCTTTGGCGTTACGAGCGGTGGGCATCACATTCCAACCGAGGCGCGACAAACGATAACAGACGTAGAACATGCCAACGTTACCGACTACTTGGTTGTTGCTTTGGCTGCGAGCTTTCATGGTACGCACTGAAGTTGCCCCTCTCACCCCGGCGGCCAAGCCAGATCCCGCCCCGCCAGCAGATGTACATGCAAATGCGGTACCGTTTCCCCGGCATCCCGGCCATGGTTGATGACCAGCCGGAAACCTGATTCAGCG
>CAZNKC010000205.1:4255-10208 GCA_964573315.1 uncultured Verrucomicrobiaceae bacterium
TGTCCGTGCTCCGCACCCCCAGCTTCTCCGCCACCGCGCCCGCCGCCAACAGCAGCGCCCCCAGCGTCTCCCGGTCCTCCGCCACCGCCTCCCCCACACGCGGGATCAGCTTCTTCGGCACGATCAACACATGCACCGGCGCCTGCGGCTGGATGTCACGAAACGCCGCGCAAAAATCATCCTCATGCACCAACTCCGCCGGAATCTCCCGGTCGATGATCTTCTGAAAAATCGTCTTCTCGCTCATGGTTTCTGTTTATTTGAAAAGCTCCTGCTGCGCCGAGTCCCGCGGCCGCCGCTCGTCCAGGTTCTTGATCTCGTTGATGAACTCACCCACGTCCTCAAACTGCCGGTACACCGAGGCGTAGCGCACGTAGGCCACATGGTCGATCCCCTCCAAACGCCGCATGATCTTCGCCCCGATCACGCTCGACGGGATCTCCCGATAGCCCTCTTCCTCCAGCTCGTTGGCGATGTCATCCACCACCTGCTCCAGTTGCTCCAGTTTCACCGGTCTTTTCTCGCACGCCTTCGTCAGCCCGCTCATCACCTTGTCCCGGCTGAACGGCTGCCGCGCCCCGTTGCGCTTCACCACCCGCAGCTCCTCGCGCTCCACGATCTCGTAGGTCGTAAACCGGAAAGAACAACGCATGCACTCCCGCCGCCGCCGGATGGCCTGGCCATCCCGCGCCTCACGCGAGTCGATCACCCGATCCTGGGAGCTTCCACATTTGGGGCAGCGCATAAAAAGAAAGTCGCGCAACATGCCCCGCCTCCACCACCCCGCAACAACTTCCCGTCAACACAACTTCCTCCCTCTCCCGTTAATCCTGAAATCCTGTCAATCCTGTCTAAAAAACGAAACCCAACCCCCAGACCAACTCTTCGAGGCCCATCCCCATTCCCCTGTCCACATTCCTCTGTCATCCCTGTTTTCCCGCCATGAAATATTCCCACACATGGTAACGTTTCCATATTCGGAAATCATGACACCTACCCGTCCCATCACCCTCAGCGACGATTCCCAAGCCCCGGGAACCGAGCGCACCCTCGCCATTCTCGAACTCCTCGGCCAGCACCGCCTCGGCCTGAACCTCTCCGAGATCGCCCGCGAACTCGACTTCCCCATCAACACCGTCTCCCGCATCGCCACCACGCTCCAGCAGCGCGGCTATCTGCAACGCCGGGAGGATGACAAACGCTTCGTCCTCACCCACAAGCTCTTCGACCTCGCCCGTCCCCACGTCCGCGAAAAAAGCCTCGTCCTCTGCGCGCTCGACTCCCTCAAACGGCTGCGCGACACCACCGGCGAAACCACCCAACTCCTCGCCCCTGTGAACCACAAGGTCACCATTCTGGAGCAATGCGTCTCCACCCAGCCCATCAAAGTCAGCAGCACCATCGGCCTGCAAGTCCCCATGTACTCCTGTGCCCCCGGCAAGGCCATCCTCGCCGCCCTGCCCGCGCGCGAGTTGGACGCCTTCTTCGCCGCCGTCACCCTCAAGCAATTCACCGCCACCACCCTCGCCACACGCAGCGCCCTCACCGCCGACCTCGCCAAAACCCGCCAGCGCGGTTACGCCACCGACCTCGCCGAAGGACTCGAAGGCATCCACTGCGCCGCCGCCGTCATCCTCGACGACTACGCCTTCCCCGTCGCCGCCATCACCGTCATGGCCCCCGCCTTCCGCCTCAAGCGCGACCGCTTCCCCGAACTCGGCCAAGCCTGCGCCGAAGCCGCCCGCGCCATCACCCGCAAGCTCCTGGCATGAACCGTCTTTTCCAAAAGTGGCGCAAGCATCCTGCTTGCTTGCAAAGTGGCGCAACCTTCCAGGTCGCCCAGCCAAAAACAGCAATCAGAATGATTGCCCCGCATTGCCGCACCGCCCTCCGCACCCTGCGCCATGCGCTCTGCGCCCTGCCCTCTGCCCTTTACGCCCTGCTCCCCGCCCTCTGCGCCTCCGCCGCCACCCCGGACCAAATCGAATTTTTCGAATCCCGCATCCGCCCCATCCTCGCCCAGGAATGCTACGAATGCCACAGCACCGCCACCAAACAGCGCGGCGGCCTCCTCCTCGACTCCCGCCCCGGCTGGCAGGCCGGCGGAGACACCGGCCCCGCCATCGTCCCCGGCAATCCCGACGCCTCCCTGCTCCTCCAGTCCATCCGTCACGCCCACGCCGATCTCGCCATGCCGAAAAACGGCGCCAAGCTCGACGACGCCATCCTCGCCAACTTCGCCCGCTGGATCGCCGACGGCGCGCCCGACCCCCGCGACGCCCCGCCCAGCGCCAACCAAACCGCCCAAGACCAAGCTTGGCCCGCCGTGCTCGAACGCCGCAAACAAGGGTGGGCCTTCCAGCCCCTGAAAAAACCGGACGTACCCACCGGCAACCTCACCGAAGCCATCGACCACCTCATCAATCAAAAACTCAAAGAACACAATCTAACACCCGCCCCCAAAGCCCCGCCGCACGTCCTCCAACGCCGCCTCCACTACACTCTCACCGGCCTGCCGCCCGCGGTTGAAAAATCCGCAATCCGCAATCCCCAATCCGCAATTGACAGCTTGCTGGCATCGCCCCACTTCGGAGAAAAATGGGCGCGCCACTGGATGGACTGGCTCCGCTACGCCGAGACCCACGGCTCCGAGGGCGACACCCCCATCCCGCACGCCTGGCGTTACCGCGACTACCTCATCCGCGCCCTCAACGCCGGCATCCCCTACCCGCAAATCCTCCGCGAACACATCGCCGGCGACCTCCTGCCCGAGCCGCGCCTCAACCCCGAACTCCGCCTCAACGAAAGCGCCCTCGCCACCGGCCATTACCGCATGGTCCTGCACGGCTTCACCCCCACCGATCCCACCGACGAACTCGCCACCTTCACCGACAACCAAATCGACGTCATCAGCAAAGCCTTCCTCGGCGTCACCGTCTCCTGCGCCCGCTGTCACAACCACAAATTCGACGCCCTCTCCCAGACCGACTTCTACGCCCTCTATGGCATCTTCGCCAGTTGCAAGCCCGCCCTCATCGACGTCTCCGCCGACCCCGCCCGCCCCCGCATCCAGCAACAACTGCAAACCTTGAAAACCCAAATCCAAGCCGCCCTGGCCCAAGACTGGCTCGCAGCCCCCCCATCTCCCATCTCCGATCTCCCATCTCCCAAAGATTGGCAAAACGCCCGCCAAACCTATCAAAAAAAACGCGCCGCCGAACAAGCCTTCCTAACCCAACCCTCCCCCCTCCACTGGTCCGCCCATTCGTCATTCGACATTCGTCATTCGACATTCTGGCACACCAGCGCCAGCACCCCCGAAACCCACCCCCACCCCCCCGGCCAATTCACCCTCCACCCCAAAGGCCCCCAAGCCCTCCGCGCCATCCTGCCCGCCGGCATCCACTCCCATCTGCTTTCGGACAAAGACCGCGCCGTGCTCATCTCCTCCCGTTTCCAATCGGAAGGCGGCACCGTCTTCGCCCGCGTCGCCGGTGAAGGCAAAGCCCGCGCCCGTTTCTCCGTGCAGAACTACCCGCGCAAAGGCACCGTCTATCCCAAGACCGACCTAACCGACCCCGCACCCAAATGGGTCCGCTGGAACCTTGACTACTTCACCGGCGACACCGTCCACATCGAACTCGCCACCGAAGCCGACCAACCTGTCGAAACCAAGGACACCGAGCGCTCCTGGTTCGGCATCACCGATCTCATTTATCTCCCTGAAGCCACCACCGACACCAAGCCCCCTTCCCCACCCGGCCCGCCACCACTCGCCGCCCTCCTCCCGCAGGACATCCCCGCGCCCGAGAACGCCGCCGCTTTCGCCTCCCTCCACCAACAAGCCACGCAAGCAGCCATCACCCGCTGGACACAAAACAAGGCGAGCGACACCGACGCCGCCTTCCTCGATCACCTCCTCCAGTCCGGTCAGCTTCCCAACGCGCTCGACCAACTCCCCACCGTCGCCCCGCTCATCCGCAAATACCGCGAACTCGAACAGCAACTCGCCGCCCCCGTCCGCGCCCCCGGCATTCTCGAAGCCGACGCCTTCGACCAGCCGCTTTACGTGCGCGGCGACCACAAAAACCCCGCCGAACCCGTCGCCCGCCGCTTCCTCGAAGCCATCGATCCCATCCCCTACCGCCCCGCCAACAGCGGCCGCCTCCAGCTAGCCGAAAGCATGCTCCACCCGGACAATCCGCTCACCTGGCGCGTCATCGTCAACCGCGTCTGGCATCATCTCTTCGGCCAGGGACTCGTCCCCAGCCCGGACAACCTCGGCCGCCTCGGCGATCCCCCCACGCATCCCGAACTGCTCGACCTCCTCGCCATCCACTTTCGTGACAGCGGCGGCTCTATCAAAGACCTCATCCGCGCCATCGTGATGACCGACACCTTCCAACGCTCATCCCTCGATCAATCCGCAATCCCCAATCCGCAATCCGCAATCTATTTGGCCCATTTCCCCATCCGCCGTCTGGAAGCCGAAGCCATCCGCGACTCCATCCTCGCTCTCTCCGGCCAATTGGACACCCAACTCTACGGCCAGCCCGTCCCCGGCGACCAGCCCCGCCGCAGCGTCTATGTCCGCGTCATCCGCAACGACCTCGACCCCTTCCTGAACACCTTCGACGCCCCCGTTCCCTCCACCACCCGCGGCAGGCGGGACGCCACCAACGTCCCCGCCCAATCCCTCACCCTGCTCAACGATCCCACCGTCCTCCAGTGGGCCCAAGACTGGGCCGCCCGCACCTTGAAAAACTCCAACCTAACCACCGACGAAGCCCGCGTCACCCATCTCTTCCAGCAAGCCCTCAACCGCGCGCCCACGGAAAACGAACTCGCCCAATCCCTCGCCTACCTCCGCCAAGTCCGCGCCCAAGCCGAAGCCGATCACCAAAAACAAAATCAGCTCCGCCAGGAAATCGCCGGATTGCAAAACCAACTCGACACCCTCCTAACCACCGCGCGCCGCCAGTTCGAACCATCTCAGCAAACCAACGCCGCCCCCCCGCCAGACGCCCCGCGCCCGCTCGCCGACTGGACCTTCACCTCCGCGCCCGAAGATCAAGAAGGCAAACTCCCCCTCACCCTGCACGGCAGCGCCCGCGTCGAAAACAACGCCCTCGTTCTCGACGGCAACGCCTCCTACGCCGCCACTCCGCCCCTGCCCGTCACCCTCACCGCCAAAACCCTCGAAGCCTGGGTCACCCTCGACACCCTCGACCAGCGCGGCGGCGGCGTCCTCACCGTGCAGGATCTGCAAGGCCAAGTCTTCGACTCCCTCGTCTTCGGCGAAAAAACCCCCGCCCACTGGCTCGCCGGCAGCGACCACTTTTCCCGCTCCGAGCCGTTCGAAGGCGACGCCGAAACCGAGGCCAGCCAGCGCCCCGTCCACATCGCCATCACCTACGCCGCCGACGGCGTCGTCACCGCCTACCGCGACGGCCAGCCCTATGGCCGCGCCTACCGCAAAGCCCCGCTCGCCACCTTCGCCGCCGGTCAAAGCCAAATCCTCCTCGGCTGCCGCCACGGCGCTCCCACCGGCAACCGCCTCCTCAAAGGCCGCATCCATCGCGCCCGCCTCTACGCCCGCGCCCTCACCCCTGCTGAAGTCCACGCCTCATCCCTCCTCGAACCCCGCCCCCTCACCGAAGCCGATCTCCTCACCGCCCTTCCCCCGGCAAAACAACAACGCATCAAAACCCTCCGCGCCCAACTCCAAACCCTGCAAACCCAACTCCCCACCACCCCACCCCCCGATCCCCACACCCAAGCCAACGCCGCCCTCACCCAGTCTCTCGTCAACTTGAAGGAGTTTATTTATCTGCGATAACGCACATGAAACCGACCCTCGCATGGAGCGCCGACGACTCGTCGGCATCGAATCATGGAATGCCGACGAATCGCCGGCACTCCGCGTCAATCCCAGCCGCTCCAGGCGCCCCTT
>CAZNKC010000206.1:0-5488 GCA_964573315.1 uncultured Verrucomicrobiaceae bacterium
TATCCACGCCGCCAGCGTTCGTTCTGAGCCAGAATCAAACTCTCCGTAAATTGCGCTGACTTAATTTATCATTATCCAGCTAAGTTGTTTGGCCCGGTTGCCCGGACCCGCGCGCTTCGCAGCGCAACGCACAATTTAGCCTTTGTGTTTTCGCGATGATCATCGGCGGTTGCCCGCTTCTTTTCATCGCCGCTGTTCTCTAAAAGATCCGTCTCTGGAGACTAAAAAATCGATCATCCTTAATGGCTGATCGACCTCTCAGTTTCAGCCGCCCGTTTTCGGTGGCGGACGAACAGATTACAACAAGTCGCCGGACCGTCAACGCCATTTTGATTTTTTTTTCACTTTTCCCGCGAAGCCTTGTAACACGGGGCTTGCAGCGTGATGCGCTGCGCTTTGAATCGTCTTGCGCGGTGTTTTTTTCACGATCCGGCGGCAGGTTTTGGAGCGCTTTTCTTCGACTTTCGCGGCGCGCTCCAAAAACGATGCTGTTTCATCCCGGTTTGGAGCCGTGAATGAACGCTGCGGAAGACGCGCTTAATGCCCTTCAAGACGCCTGCAAATGCCTGCCCGGATCAAGCCTGCCGGGGGGCTGGATGCCCCCGCGCGAGCGGCCGGGACGGGTTGTGCCACGGTTATTCGGACAAGCTCAAAAAGCGCCGCTTGAGGTGCTTCAAATGCCAGGAAGCGCTGAGCGCGCGGCCCGTGGCGTCCTCCACGATCCGCGCCGGCGGCAGCAGCCCGCCGCGCTCATGCACGCGGCTGCGCAGCCAGGCCAACAGCGGCGCGTAGTCCGCCCGAACGAGGCCGGAGCGCACGCGGCTTTGCTTGCCGGCGGCGGCGAAAAGCTGGGCGGCGTTCAAGTTGCCGAGCGTGTAGGTGGCGAAGTAACCGATGCCGCCCATGCTCCAATGGATGTCTTGCAGGCAGCCGCGCGCGTCGTCCGGCGGCGTCATGCCGAAGAGGGTTTGAAACAGGTCGTTCCAGGCTGACGGCACGTCGCGCACGGCTAGGTCGCCGCTCACCAAACGCCGCTCGATCTCGAAGCGCAGCAGGATGTGCAGATCATAAGTGGCTTCGTCGGCCTCGACACGGATGAACGAGAACTCGGCGCGGTTGACCTCGCGCATGAAATCATCAAGCGCCACCTTGCGCAGCCGGGGGAAATGCGCCGCAGCGCGCGGCAGCCATTTCTCCCAAAAGGCACGCGATCTGCCGACGTGATTCTCCCACAACCGCGACTGCGATTCGTGAATGCCCAGCGACACCGCCTGCCCCGACGGCAGCCCGAAATCCTCCGCCGACAACCCCTGTTCGTAAAGCCCGTGCCCGGCTTCGTGCAGCACGCCGAAGAGCGACGAGAGAAAGCCGCGCTCGTCATAGCGCGTGGTGAGCCGCACGTCGCCGGGGCCGAGCGTGGTGCAAAACGGATGCGCAGTGGTGTCGATGCGGCCAGCGTTGAAATCGAAGCCGATGGCGGCGGCGATCTCGGCGTTGAGCCGCTGCTGTTTTTCGACCGGATAATGCCCTTTCAAAAAGCCGGGCCGGACAGCGGCGGAGCGTTCCACAGCGGCGCGCGCGATTTTGACCAGCCGGGGCCGCAGGCTGTCGAAAAGCCTTGCCACCTCGGCGGTCTTCGCGCCGCGTTCGTGTTCCTCCAGCAGCGCGTCGTAAGGCTCCCCTTGCCAGCCCCAGAGGTCCGCCTTGCGCCGCGCCAGAGCGAGCACCTTTTCCAGATGCGGCGCGAACAACGCGAAGTCTGACCGCCGCCTCGCCTCCGCCCACACATGCTTGGCCCGCGAAGTGGTCTCGCTTTCCTCCGCCACCAACGCCCGCGGCAGCCGCGCCGCGCGTTCCAACTCCCAGCGCATCTGCTCCACGTTGAGCTTCTCCTTGAGGCCGCGCGCCGGCTGTTTTTCCGCCGCGCCCAACAGCTTGCGCATCCGCGCGCCGGTGGCCAGTTCGTGCGCCTTTGCGGAGAGCCAGGAAAGCTCCCGCGCCCGATGCTCCAATCCCTTCTCCGGCATGAACGTCTCCTGGTCCCAGCCGAGCGCGAAGTTCATGGAATTCAAGAGGGCCACCTCACGCCGGGCCACGCAGAGTTTGTCGTATGCGGTCATGGGCGGGCATGATGGCGAGGCGGGCGGCGGCGCGCAAGCTTTCTCGTTCCGCTGCGCGCGCAGCCTTTGGTTTCCGCATGGAAGAATCCCCTGGAATCAGGCGTTTTCCTTCATTCATACTTTGCCTCGCATGACATCTCAGCCTCCTTCCCCTGCCTCGCGCCGCCGTTTTTTGCAAACCGCCGCCGGCGCCGTTGCCGCGCCTTTCATCCTGCCCTCCCGCGTCTGGTCCGCGCCCACCGCGCCGAATGACCGCCTCACGCTCGGCTTCATCGGCGTCGGCAAAATGAACCGCGGCCACCTGCGCAACTTCCTCTCCCGCTCGGAGGTGCAAATCGCCGCCGTCTGCGACGTGGACACCAACCGCCGCGAGGACGCGCAACGGATCGTCAACGAAGCTTACGCCAAAGACGCCGGCTCCAACTACCAAGGCTGCGACGCCTACAACGAATTCGAGAAAATCCTCGAACGCAAGGACATCGACGCCGTGGTCATCGCCACGCCGGACCACTGGCACGCCTACATCGCCATCGCCGCCGTGCGCGCCGGGAAGGACGTGTATTGCGAGAAGCCGCTCACCCACAACATCCACGAAGCGCTCGCGCTCACCCAGGCCGTGCGCGACACCGGCCGCATCCTCCAGACCGGTTCTCAGCAGCGGTCCTCAAAGGAATTCCGAGTCGCCGCCGAACTCATCCGCAACGGTGTCATCGGCAAAATCCAGCGTGTCGAGACCTCCTTCGGCGACCCCGCGCCGCCCTACGACCTCGACACCGAGGAAATGGAGCCCGGCCTCGACTGGGACCGCTGGTGCGGCCCGGGGCCGCTCGTCGGTTACAGTTCCGTGCTCAGCCCGCGCGGCGTCCACGACCATTTCCCGCACTGGCGCAAGACGCGCGAGTTCGGCGGCGGCATGATTACCGACTGGGGCGCACACCACATCGACATCGCCCAATGGGGTCTCGGCGAGGATGAAAACGGCCCGGTCGAAGCGCGCGCGCCGGAGGACTGGGAAAACGCCAAGCGCGGCGCCACGCTGGTCTATGCCGGCGGCATCCCGCTCACCCACGTCGATGGCAAGGGCGTCTCCTTTTACGGCGAGGACGGCGAGGTGCATGTGAATCGCGGCAAATTCGAATTCATCCTCGGCGGCAAAACCATTCACAAATTCTGGGATAAAGAGACCGACAAAGGCACCTCCCTCGACCGCGAAGTCATCCTCACCGAGCGCGAGTTCCTGGAGGACGCCAAGGTCAAGCTCTACCACTCGAAGAATCATCACGAAGACTGGCTCAACAGCATCAAGACCCGCGAGAAACCCATCTGCGATGTCGCCATCGGCGCCGGCACCGTCATTTCCTGCCACCTCATGAACTTCGCCTACTGGCACGGCGCGAATTTCGGCTGGGATCCGAAAGCGCACCGGTTCACCCAGGGCGGCGATCTCGCCTGGCTCACCCGCGACTATCGCGGCGAGTGGAAGGTGTGAGAACGCTTGCCCGTCAGCGCGGCAGCGTTCTTGGAGATAGCGGGAAAGGCGCGGCGTCATTCGCTGGTGTACAGCCTTCAGGCGATTCGAAAACCCTCGCGGCGCAGCCGCCTCTTTTTGAGAATCGCCTGAAGCCTGTACACCAGCAAGCGGCATCCGCGCTTGCAAACGCCATTGAATGAACCCGGCAAAGGGCGCGTCCAAACCGCAGCCTACCCACTCTTTGCCATGAATGCCTTCCGCGCGCTGCTCCCCGGTCTCTTCCTCCTGCCGTTCCTCCTCCCAGCCTGCGGCGGCAAACCCGCTCCCGGTCTGTCCGACGAAACCCGGCAGCGCATCGCCGACACCCGCGCAGCGCTCGACCGGCAATCCGATGAATGGGAACAACGCAGCCGCGAACTGGAGCGCCAGCTCGCCGCGCTGGAGGAGGCGATCCGGGAAAAAGAAACCGCCGACCTGCGCGAGCGCCTCGAAACGCTCCGCTCCGAGAATGTCCGTCTGCAAGAAGCCGCCGCCGAGACACGACGCCGGGATGACGAATTGGAATCCCTGCTCGCCTCAGCCGCGACGCCTCCCCCCGCTGTGGAGCCTGCCGCTTTGGAAACCCAATTTCGTGATGATTTGACCCCGCATGGCGCCTGGCTCGATGTCGAGGAGCATGGCAACGTGTGGCGTCCCCAACTCGCCGCCAACCGCGCTTGGCGCCCCTATCTCGATGGCCGCTGGAGTTGGAGCCAGCATGGCTGGACCTGGATGTCGGACGAGCCTTTCGGCCCCATCTGCTATCACTACGGCCGCTGGGTTCAGCTTTCCCGGCACGGCTGGGTCTGGGTTCCCGGCACGGATTGGGCGCCCGCCTGGGTATCCTGGCGCTCCGGCCAGGATTGCATCGGCTGGGCGCCGCTGCCACCCGCCCGTCGCGGCTGGCAGACCGGGTTCGATTCCCATTGCGACACCCGTTACAACATCAGCCCGGCCTCCTATGTTTTCATCGAGACCCGCCATTTCGTCCGCACCAGCTATACCGCCTGCGCGCTGCCGCCGGTTCGGGTGACGCAGATTTTCCATCAAACCACCAACGTCACCAACATCGTCCGCATCAACTCCGGTCACAGCCGCCTGTTCGCGCATCGCGGCGGCCCGGAAAGACCGCGTGTCGAGCAAATCTGCCGGGTGCCCGTGCCGGAGTGCGTGGTCCCGGATCCGCTCATTCCGCGCCGGCTGCCCGGGAGCACGCTGCCGCTGCGGCCGGCCCAGCAACGCCCGGTGCTGCTCACCGCCGCCCCACCCGCGCGCCAGCTTGTCACTCCCGATGCCCGGCCCGTCATCCAGCCGCCAAGCAATCCGCCCGTTTGGAGGCAGCAGCCCAATCCAAATCAAGACACCCCGCAGCGGCCCGCATCGCTCAACGCAGCCACCACTCCCCTGCCCTCCTCGCCCCCGCGGCTCATCACACCACCCCGCCCGCAAACACCGCCTGGAGCCGTTTCTGTCTCGAACGCGGGCGCCTCTGTCACACCTCTGCCCCAAGCCCCTTCCCCGGCAATGCCGCCGCCCCCGCAGGCACAGCCTCCCGTCCCCGCACGAAACGCCGGCGTGACTTTCGCCGGGCAAATGAACCAAACCAACGGCCCCGCTGTGATCCCTCATCGTCCCGCCGGAACAACCACCCTCACCGGCCCGCGTCCGCCGCTTGGAAATGAAACAAACCGTCCAGCACAAGAAGCGGAAAACCAGCGCCGCGAACGCGAGCGTGAACTTGTGCTGCGTCAACAAGCCGAGCAAGAGCGTCAAGCCCGCGATAACACCATGCGCGCGGAACAGGAACGCCAGCGGCAAATCACCGAACAAGCCGAACGCCAGCGCCGCGAACGCGACA
>CAZNKC010000206.1:5588-10208 GCA_964573315.1 uncultured Verrucomicrobiaceae bacterium
AAGCCGAACGCCAGCGCCGCGAACGCGACACCGCCATGCGCCAGCAAGCCGAGCAACAAGCACGCGAAAACGCCATGCGTACCGAGCAAGAACGCCAGCGGCAAATCACCGAACAAGCCGAACGCCAGCGCCGCGAACGCGACACCGCCATGCGCCAGCAAGCCGAGCAGCAACGCCAGCGTCAAATCACCGAGCAAGCCGAACGCCAACGCCGCGAACGCGATACCGCCATGCGCCAGCAAGCCGAGCAGCACGCCCGCGAAAACGCCATGCGCGCCGAGCGAGAGCGTCAGCAGCGCCAAATCGCCGAACAAGCCGAACGGCAGCGCCGTGATCGCGAACACGCCATGCGTCAGCAGGCCGAGCAGCAGTCCCGCGAAAATGCACGCCGCGCCGATCAGGAACGCCAGCAGCGGCAAATGGCCGAACAAGGCGAACGCCAACGCCGCGAACGCGATCAAGCCATGCGCCAGCAAGCCGAACAACAAGCCCGCGAAAACGCACGCCGCGCCGGCCAGGAACGCCAGCAGCGGCAAACAGCCGAACAAGGCGAACGCCAACGCCGCTTCAGATAATGCGTGAGTGAGCCTTTTCACAGCCATCCCATAGAATGTGCCCGTTTATTCCGTAGGTACATCTGCCCGCCGGTGAACGCCCGCCCGGAGCGCGGCCCCCCGAGTCCGCAGCGCGTCCGCAGCGCGTCCGCCGTGCGAGCCGGTTCCCCAGCCGGATTCCTGCTTTGCCGCGGCTCATTCGCCGCCATGCCGGGCGCTCCCCTCATCAGCGGGCCACCCGCTGCGGGCTCGGAGGCCCGCGCTCCAGGCGGCACTCAGACTGCTGGAGCATTTTACACCGCCCTAATCAGTCAGCATGAGGCTGCCGGCCGGCTGGTTCTTCCGCACAACGAAGCCGCCGCCGCGTTTTTGATTTTGCAGCAAGGTGCCGCGCAGCGTCACGGTGACGGCGGTTTTGGCCGGAGGCGGGTAGAGGTGTTTGAAGCTGCCTGACAGCACGCCGGTGGTCTGGTTGAGCGTCAGCTTGATTTTCTCCGGGTTTTGCGCCGAGTCGGTGATCGTTTGCAGAGCGCCTTTGGCACTGAAGATGTAAGTCGTGCTCAACGGATCAACGAGACCCGTGCCTTCAATGATGATGTCGCCTGAACCACCGTCGAGCGGGATGGCAGGATTCGTTTTCACATAACGCGAGCCGTCCATGCTCATGGCGTGCTGCCATTCCAGCGTAGTGAGGGAAAGCGCCTGGGTCCAGTGGAATACGCCACCGAAGGTCTGAGGATCGGTGAGCGTGGCAAAGGCGGGCGTGCCACTGAGGATGCCGCGTTTCTTGGACAGCACGACGTAGATCGGCGCCTCTCCGTATTCGTTCAGGGGAATCGAGGCACTGAAGGCGTGGTCGATGGCGGTGCGGCCAACGAACTTGGCGATCCCGGTCTTGGACACGACCAAGGTGGCGAAACCGGAGCCGGGCAGCGGGTTCACGCCGCCGTCCTCGGAATCGAGCAGAATGGTGTACCTGCCCTGCGCCGGACAGGGATTTTTGGCGGTGAAAAGGTTGCGCGTGCAGCGAAACGGAATCTCGAAACCTTCCACGACGAGCACGCCCTGCAGCTCGCCGGTGCTGGCGCCGTGGTAATGATGCAGCCGCAGTTCCAGAGCCGGGTCTGTTTTCTTCGTTTTCGGCAGGGTGACGGCTTGGTTGAAATCGTCGAGCTTGCCTTTGAAGGAGAACTTGCGGCCGTTGACATGAACCGTTCCGCTGAGGCCGCCCTTGCCGGAGATGCTGGCGTTCACCCGGCCCTCGATCTGCGCGTCGTCTTCATCATGCCACAAACCGCCGACGTACGATTTGGTGATGAACAAGGGTTTCTCATCAACCGTCGCCTGGGTGTCCGCCGTCAGCGGCACGCTGGAGATCTGGCCGACGTTGTCGCGGGCGATGGCGAAGAAGGCATAGGTATGCCCGGCCACCCCGGGATAAACAGCGGAGGTGAGCCGGGTGCCGCCCAGCCAGAGCGTCCAGGGACCGCCGTTGTCGGAGACGAACACATCGTAGTCGGCGATGCCGGAGTGCGAGCCGGAGCCACCCCAACGCACCAGGAAACCGCCGCGGCCAAGCGGGATGACGGCGGGCAGCGAGACGATGGTGGCGGCGGGTGTGCCGGTCTCGATGTGGTTGCTGTGGATGTTGGTCTCGATGGCTTCGTTGGTGTCGAAGACGATGCTGGCCTGCGCGGAGAGGGTGAACGGATCGTCGAGGCCCGCTTTGGGCCGGATGGTGAAGGTGACAAAACCCTCGCCGTCGCCCCCGGCGTTGTTCGGCGGCAGGAAACCAGCGAGCGGATCCTCCGGCAGTTGCCCGGTGGCGTTGTCGAAGGATTCGAACACCCAAGTGACGACGCCGGTGGCGGCGTTCAATTTGGCGATGATCTTGACCGGATTGGGATCGGTCTTCACGTCGAAGCGGGTGGTATAGCTTTGGCGGTCCGGCGGCAGCCACACCAAGCTGCCAGCCGCGCCCATTTGGCCGAGTTCGAAGGTGCTCCAGTCGAAGTTGGGATCGAGCGGCAGCGAGACGGCCACGCGGTAAGCGGGCGCGCTCGCCGAAGCCTGGTTCTCGAAACGGATGGTGAAGTGCATCAAGCCCTCGTCGTCCACCCACATTTCCGGCCCGAACCCGACGGGGCCGGTGATGTCGTTGGGGTCGTAGGAACGAACGACGCGAATCGTGCCGCCGTTACGCAGGCGCCAGTAGGCCTCTCCAAATATGGTTTCGGGAAAAAATGTCTCATAGAAGGATGCCCTCATGCCGTAGGCAGACGTCCAGAAAACGTTGGAAGCCGCTTGCGACGCTTGGTCCGCAATTGCCTTGGAAATGTCGATTCCCGTTGCCACAAAGGGCGCTTCCGAAGTTAGAATCTTCAAACCGAAGGTAGCGACGGCATTCACACCTTCAAAAATGGCGAAATCCGCGTCCTTGGCCGGGTTTGACATGGTGTTCCACAACTCCTGCGTCGCCAAAATGACATTGCCGACTATGCCGGCTTTGCCGACTATTTCCGCCCCGAGTCCTGCTCTTCCCGCCAAATCCAGCATCCCCTTGCCTTTGGCGATGGCTTGCGTTCCTTTCAAAATCACTTCCGAGATGCCATCCGCGATCAAGCCGCCGTTGCTGATCGCCGTCGCCGGGTCGCTCCAGGCGGTATTATACCATTCCCCGTCTTCACCATTGCGGTCAAAGCGGCCCACGGGATTGTTCGCGCAGTAGGCATACATGTTGCCAAACGGCAGAAAGGCGCGGTCGCGGCTCAGGAAGCGGCCAAGCCGGGGATCATAGCCGCGGGTGCGCAGCAAGACAACGCCGCCGCCCGCGGAGATCCCTCCGTAGGCTCCGCTGAACTTGAAGCGCGTTTCCACGGTCTCCTGCGGACTCGCGAACGGCTCGCCAAAGGGCAGCCAGGAATAGGCGTTTTGAACCGCGCCGGCGCCGTCAATCAGCGCGCTCACATGACCGCCGCCGTCAAACAGGAATGAAGACACGCCGCCCGGCGCCGCCTGGGCCACCAATCCGTTGCCGTGGAAATAACGCGTCGTGCCCGCGTTGCCATACTCGGCCAGGATGTCGCCCTGGCCCAGAGGGTCCACCAGCAGCTCGGCGCGCTGGCCGTTGCGCGTGATCGCACAGAGGTTGCCGAACGCGTCATACTCGTAGGACCATGATCCCGTGGCATCCACGGTTCCGGCCAGCCGGGAGTCCGGCCCATAGGCGAATGTCGTCGTCCCGTCCGGCCCCTGGCGGGTGAGGAGATTGCCGTCGGCATCATGGCTGAAAGCCGCGCCGCCGGCCGTCAGGTATGCGTGCAGTGCGTTGGCCGTGTAGGTTTGCTCGACGCCATTGTCCACGACCTTCGTGCGGTTGCCCTCCGCGTCGTAATGGTATTCCAGAGTCCTGCCGTCAGGAGCCTGAACCGCCACCAGTTGGCCTTTCAGGTCGTAGTCAAACGTGAACTCACCTTGCGGGGTGACGGCGCTGACGATCTGGCCGAGCGCGTTGTGCTCGTACTGATAGCTCTCCACCGGGGATTGATCGGCGCGCTTGGTGACCATGGAGGTGATTTGCCCGCTCGGGCTGTAGGTGAAATCCGTGCGCACTCCGCCGGCCAGGATGCGCGCGCTGGGCCGGCCCGCCGCGTCGTATTCGTATTCGGCCAGCGCGTTGCCCTCGCCATCGCGAACGAAACGCAGCCGTCCGACGTTGCTGTACTCGTAGGCGGCATGATAACCATCATCGGAAACCACCGAGGCCTTGCGGCCCGCCGCGTCGTACGTGTAATTCAGCGCCTTGCCGTTGGGGAATTCGATTCTCGACAGGTTGCCGTTGGCATGATAGAAGAAGCGCGTGATTTGGTCCTCCCCCCCCGCGGACCGGGTGATGCTTTCGATCTGGCGGCTGGAACCCGAATAGGCGAAGGTGTCCACGATGCCGCCGGGAATGAGGCGCTGCTCAATGCGCCCGAACCCATCGTAGGAGAACTCGATCTTTTGCCCTCGGGCATTGATGAAATCAACAGGCCGGCCCAGGGCATCGTAGTTCATGGTCAAGGCG
>CAZNKC010000207.1:0-10143 GCA_964573315.1 uncultured Verrucomicrobiaceae bacterium
GGAGCACGGGCGCCCTCGCCCGTGGTTCGTTGGTCCCTCGCCGAAAACTCGTTCCTGGTCCGGCGCAGCCGCACTTTTTTCGTCCTCGTCCTCCTACTCGTCCCCGATTCTTCGGATTTTGGATTTCGGATTTTCGAGGACGAGGACGAGGACGATTATGGCTCCGTGGAGTGGCGACGAGTTGTCGCCTGTCACGTCAATCAAGGCGATGCCGGCGAGTCGCCGGCGCTCCATGCGGGCGCGATGGGCGGCTCGGGGTATTCGAAGACTTTGCCTTCGTAGTTGCGGATGAGGGTGCGCTGCTCGTCGCGCATGAGGACGTAGTCGGGGTTGACGGGGACTTTGCCGCCGCCGCCGGGGGCGTCGATGACGAGCTGGGGGACGGCGTAGCCGGTGGTGTGGCCGCGCAGGGCTTCGATGATCTCGATGCCTTTGCTCACCGGGGCGCGCAGGTGCGCGGAGCCTTGGATGAGGTCGCACTGGTAGAGGTAGTAGGGCCGGACGCGGCACATGAGGAGCTTGTGGACGAGGGACTTCATGATGTCCGCGTCGTCGTTCACACCGCGCAGGAGGACGCTTTGATTACCCATGGGCACGCCGTGGTCGGCGAGGCGCTCGAGGGCGGCGCGCACTTCGGTGGTGAGTTCGCGCGGGTGGTTGGCGTGGATGCTGAGGAAGAGGGGGTGGTGTTTTTGCAGCATCCGGCACAACTCCGGGGTGATGCGCTGGGGCAGGAAGATGGGGATGCGGCTGCCGATGCGGACGAACTCGATGTGCGGGATGGCGCGCAGGCGGGTGAGGATGCCGTCGAGCTTGGCGTCGGAGAAGAGCAGGGGGTCGCCGCCGGAGAGGAGGACGTCGCGGATTTCGGTGTGCTTTTCGAGATAGCGGAAGGCGGCTTCGAACTCGGTGTGCAACTCCTGCGTGCCGGCGCCGGAGACGACGCGGCTGCGGGTGCAGTAGCGACAGTAGGAGGCGCAGCGGTCGGTGACGAGGAAGAGTACGCGGTCCGGGTAACGGTGGACGAGGCCGGGCACGGGCATGTGGCTGTCCTCGCCGCAGGGGTCGGCCATCTCGCCGGGGTTGTCCCAGGTTTCCTCGATGCGGGGGATGATCTGGCGGCGGATGGGGCAGCCGGGATCGGCGGGGTCGATGAGGTTGAAATAATGCGGGGTGACGGCCATCGCCAGTTTGTCGCCGGAGAGCAGGACGCCGGCGCGTTCTTCGTCGGTGAGCGCCAAGTGGCGCTCCAGCGCGGCGAGGGTGGTGACGCGGTTTTTGAGCTGCCAGACGTGGGAGTTCCACTCGGCGCCGGTGACGCCGGTGTCCCGCCAGTAGCCGGGCGCGTGGCTGACGAAGGCTTTTTCAGGGAGGTCCGCCGCCGGTGCGGGGCGGCTGGGGGGATGCGGCTGGCGTGTCCGGGGTTCGGCGGGGAGCGAGCCGTTCAGCAGGAGGGTGTCTGACATTGCGGGCTGAGAGAGATTGAGATTAGGCGCGGCGGGGGACGGCTGTCAAATGATGGGAGCGCGGGCGGCGGCGTTTATTTCGGCACGATGGCAAGATAATTTCTGACGGTGGACCAGCCGGGGCGGGAAATCTCGCGGCCTTCGGCGGTGCGCATCCAGAGGGCGGTGGAGTTGCCGCCGTCGAGGTTGAGGGCGCGCATGGGCTGGAGGCCGGGCAGGGCGCCGGGGCTGGCGAGAGCTTGGGCGAGCGCGGCGAGGCTGCATGAATCGGTGGCGCCAAGCGCCCAGAGGTGGCCGCCATCGGTGGCGATGAAGGTGCGGCGGCGTCTCTTTTGCGCTTCCAGGCCGGAGACGGGCCGGCTGCTGTCCACGAGGCGGGGGCCGGATTGCAGGAGGTCGGAGACGCCGGAGTGGCCCTGGTATTCGCTGTTCCAAATGAGATAGGGCTGGCTGCCGAGCTGCAAGGCCATACCGGCGATGAGGCTGGATTTTTCAAACGCGCCGATGGTCCGTCCGCTGCTGATGACGAGGCCGAGCGGGCGGAAGTCCGGGGTGAAAAAGCCGCCGTTGACGCCGGCGGCGGCGCGGTGGGCGCGCATGGCGTCGGCGATGGCGCGTCCACCGGCCTGGGGGGCGGGCTGGTCGATGACTTGGAGTCGGAAGCGGCGGGAGTCGAAGATCACGCAATCCATACGCATGGAGTCCGGCGCGTTGGCGAGATGAATTTCATAATGCGCGGCTCCTCCGGCGAGGGTTTGCGGGGAGGAGATTTTTTCGACGCGCCAAGCGGACGGGGGCGGGTTGGTCCGCGCTGGTGGCGGGGTGGCGGCGGGGGCGGGATGATCCGGATATTTCGGGTAGGCGGCGGCTGAGGCTGCGTTTGTGGGTGTGGCGGCAGGGGGCGGGACGGGTTTTCCTGGGTTCGGTTTGCCAGATGTGTTGGGGCCGAAGATGGGGGCCATCGGCTGCGCGGCGGGCTGCGGCTGCCAGGGCTGACACTGGCAGAGCAGGGTGAGGGCGGCGAGAAAAGGGAGGCGGCGGGGCATGGGGAAAGTGTTGTGCTGGAGTCAAGATGCTGGAGTCAAGGCTTTGGCCGATCATTCCGAGCGGTCCGTGCAGTTCACCCGCTCTAATGATCGCCTAAAGGCTCGACTCCAACCAAGCGACGAGTCCAGCGAGAGCGCGGGCGCGGTGGCTGAGCTGGTTTTTGACCGCGGCGGGCAGGATGCCGAAGGTGGTTTCGTGGCCTTCGGGAACGAAAAGCGAGTCGTAGCCGAAGCCGCCTTCCCCTTGTTCTTCGAGCAGGATCGCGCCTTCGACGGCGCCGGAATGGGTGCAAAGCGTTTTTCCATCCCGCGCCAGAGCCAGACAGCAGCGGAAGCGGGCGGGGAAGCGGGCGCCGGGATCGCCGTGGGAGAGGGGGGTGAGTTCCTGCTTCAAGCGCACGCGGTTATCGGCGTCGGTGGCGTCGGGTCCGGCGTAACGGGCGGAGCGGACACCGGGCGCCAAGCCGAGCGCGTCCACCTCCAGGCCGGAGTCGTCCGCGAGCACGAGCAGGCCGGGCAGGGCGCGGCTGGCGGCCTCCGCTTTGATGATGGCGTTGGCTTCGAAGGTATCGCCGTTTTCCTCCGGGACCGGGAGGCTCGGATGGGTGCGCAGATTTTCGACCCGCCATTCCGGGCCGAGCATCTGGCGCACTTCGGTGGTTTTGTGTTCGTTGGTGGTGGCGAGAAGAAGCGGGCGCATGATCCATTTATGGAGCCAGATGCCGGACTCGAACCGGCGACCTGATGATTACAAATCAACTGCTCTACCAACTGAGCTAATCTGGCGCTGCCTTAAGGCGATGAGTGCAGAGTAGCAGGGCACGGCAGGGCGGCAACTTGAAATCAGCCGCCGAAGGCTTTGTGGATGCCGACCCAGGCGGCGGCGGCGCGGGTGCGGCTGGTGACGACCTCGTTTTGCGCGCTCAAGGCCACGCGCTGGGCGTCCAGCACGTCGAGGAAGTCGGCGATGCCGTCTTGATAGCGTTGGCGGGCGAGGGTGGCGGCTTCGCGGGCGGATTGGGCGGAGTCTTCCAGGTGGCGCAGGCGGACGCGCTCGCGGCCATAGGCGGTGAGCGCGTTTTCCGCTTCCTCTAGCGCCAGCAGCACGGTCTGCTCGTAGCGCGAGAGGGCGGCGTCGGCGCGATGGCCGGCGGCGGCGATCTGCTGGCGGACGCGGCCGAGATTGAATGCGGCCCAGGACAGGCGCGGGCCGAAGCTGAATGCCTCGGCGCCGCGGTTGGAGGCGTCGGCCAGGGAGAAGGTTTCAAAGTTGATCCGGCCGTTGAAGGTGACGCGGGGGAAGAGATCAGCCACGGCGATGCCGACGCGCTCGGTCTCGGCGGCGAGCTGTTGCTCGGCGGCGCGGATGTCCGGGCGGCGGCGCAGCAGGTCGGCGGGTTTGGCGAGGGCGATGCTGGCGGGCACGGCGGGCTGGGTTTTGGCTGCTTGCAAGGCGCCGCGCAGATTGGAAGGCGGCTGGCCGCTCAGCACGGCGAGGCGATGGATGGCGCGGGCCACTGCTTCCTCATAGACGGGGATCTGGGCGCGGGTGGCGTTCCATTGCGCGCTGGCGCGCGCCACGTCGAGCTTGGTGCCTCGGCCGCCTTCGAGCGAGGTTTCGGCGATGCGCAATGAGCCGGCTTGGTTTTCCGCGTTCTCGCGGGCGACGGCGAGTTGCGCTTGCGCGCCGCGCAGTTCGAGGTAGTTGACCGCGACTTCGGCGCTGAGGGTGACGAGCAGGTCGTTCAGGTCTGCTTCGAGCGCTGCGGAAGTAGCTTTGGCGGCGCGCACGGAGTGGCGCACGCGGCCAAAGAAATCGAGTTCCCAATCGGCATCGAAACCGGCGCGGTAGAGTTCGAAACCGAGTCTGCCGAAATCGGAGCCGAAGGGGCTCGGCCCGGTGCGGGTATTTTCATAACTGGCGCTGCTGGTGACGGTGGGCGCGTAGTCGAGCCGCGCTTCGCGCCACAGGGCGCGTGCTTCTTGCAGGCGGGAGCGCGCGACGGCGAGGTCTTTGTTTTGTTCGGCGGCTTGGGTGACGAGCCGGTTCAGGGTGGAATCGCCCAGCTTGCGCCACCAGCCGGTTTCCAGCGGGGCGGTGCGCGCCACACCGGCGGTCGAGGCGAAGTCGGCGGGCACATCGGGTTCCGGCGGGCGGAAGCGCGGGCCGACCGCGCAGCCCGCCTCCAGGCAAACGATGACGGCTGGGAGGAGGAGCTTAAACGGTTTCATTTGATAGGCTAAGGGTTATCCGGCTCATTGTCAGAATCATGAGGCAAAGGCAGAGCGCAGGGTCCAGAGAGAAGGAACCCCGGAGGGGTTCGCCATGAATAGCCGGGGGTTGAGGAACGAAACCCCCGGTCATGCCGTGGACGTTCCTCCTTGTTGAGGGCGAACCCTGAAGGGGTTCCCCAATGCTGGCGACGGTCCGTTCCCCGCATTGGGCAACCCCTCCGGGGTTGGTCTTCAGAAGCGGGGTTCCGCTTCTACCCCGGGGGTCGTTCGACCCCCGGCTATTCATGGGCAACCCCTCCGGGGTTGTTCTCATGCCGTATCTGTCGCCGGCATTGAAGCGACTCCTTGGGTGATTTGTCAGACAGACTTTCATTATTCCAGCTATTTGCCGAACAGACTTTAAAGAGAGGATGTCCGGGCTTGGCGGCGCCGTTCGCGGCGCTCCACGAGCGCGCGCAACAGAACGTAAAAGACGGGGGTGAACAACAAGCCGAACAGGGTGACACCTAACATGCCGAAGAAGACGGCGGTGCCGAGCGCCTGGCGCATTTCCGCGCCGGCGCCCGTGGCCAGCACCAGCGGCACCACGCCGAGGATGAAGGCGAGGCTGGTCATCAGCACGGGCCGCAGCCGCAGGCGGCAGGCTTCCACGGCGGCGGCCACGCGGTCCAGGCCGGTGTCCTGCAACTGCTTGGCGAACTCGACGATGAGAATGGCGTTCTTGGCGGCGAGGCCGACCAGCACCACGAGGCCGATTTGGGTGAAGATGTTGTTGTCCTGCGCGCGCAGCCAGACGCCGCCGATGGCGGACAGCAGGCACATGGGCACGATCAGGATGATGGCGAGGGGCAGGCTCCAGCTTTCATACAGCGCGGCCAGCACGAGGAAGACGAAGACGACGCACAACGGGAAAATATAAAAGAGGGTGTCGCCGGCGAGGATTTGTTGATAGGTTAGGTCGGTCCATTCGATGGCGAATCCGGATGGCAGGTGCTCGCGGGCGAGGCGTTCGACTTTTTCGATCATCTGGCCGGAGCTGATGCCGTGCAGGACGTTGCCGTTGATGTCGGCGGAGTAGTAGAGGTTGTAGCGCTGCACGCGGTCGGCGCCGCCGGTTTTGACGACCTTGACCAGCGCGCCCAGCGGCGCCATCTCGCCGGACTGGCTGCGGACTTTGATGCGGGCGATGTCGGAGGGATCCTTGCGGAAGGCGGGGTCGGCTTGCGCGGTGACTTGATAGGTGCGGCCATAGAGGTTGAAGTCGTTCACATAGACCGAGCCGAGATAGACTTGCAGCGCCTCGTTCAAATCGGCCAGGGAGACGCCCATGGTCTTGGCTTGGGCGCGGTTGATTTCGAGGCGGTATTGCGGTGTCTGGGCGCGGAAGCCGGTGACGAGGGAGATCAGGCCGGGCTCTTCCTGGGCGGCGGCGAGGAGTTTTTGAGTGGCGGCCTCAAGGGCGTCCAGGCCGGCGTTGTTGAGGTCTTGCACCTGGATTTTGAAGCCGCCCGCGCTGCCCAGGCCGCGCAGCGGCGGCGGCGGCAGCACCAGCACGCGGCCCTCCTGGATGGTGGCGAATTTTTCCCGGATGGTCTCCAGCAGCGCGTTGCCTTTCAATGCGGGGTCTTTGCGGTTTTCGAATTCGTCAAAGACCAGGAAGGCGGCGCCGACGTTGGGCTGGTTGGCCTGGAGGATCGAGGAATAACCGGAGATGGCAAAGGTGTGGGCGATGCCGGGAATCTCGCGCGCCATGGCGTCCATGCGCCGCACCACTTCATCGGTGCGGGCAAAGGCGGCGCTGTCCGGGAGCTGCACGAGCACGATGGCGTAACCCATGTCCTGGGCGGGAATGAAACCGGCGGGCACTTCATTAAACAGCTTGCCGGCGAGGCCGACCAAGCCGGCGTAACCCACCAGCGCCAGCACGGCCAGCCGCGCCAGCTTGCGCACCAGACCGGCGTAGGCGTTGGCTCCGGCTTTGAACAGGCGGTTGAAGCCGTTGAAGAACCAGCCGAAGAAGAAATTGATGACGGCGGTCAGTTTGTCGGGCTTGGCGCCGTGCGGCGGCAGCAGGATGGCGCAGAGGGCGGGGCTGAGGGTGAGCGAGTTGAAGGCGGAGATCACCGTGGACACCGCGATGGTGAGGGCGAACTGCCGGTAAAACTGGCCGGTGATACCGCTGATGAAGGCGGTGGGGACGAACACGGCGCAGAGCACCAGGGCCACGGCGATCACCGCGCCGCTGACCTCTTTCATGGCGCGGATCGAGGCTTCGCGCGGGGCGAGGCCGTTGGCGATGTTGCGCTCGACGTTTTCCACGACGACGATGGCGTCATCGACGACGATGCCGATGGCCAGCACGAGGCCGAACAGGGAGAGGTTGTTCAACGAGAAGCCGAGCACTTGCATCACCGCCAGGGTGCCGATGAGGGACACGGGGACGGCCAGCAGTGGAATGATCGAGGCACGCCAAGTTTGCAGGAACAACACCACCACGATGACGACCAGGAAAACCGCTTCCAGCAGGGTGTGCAGCACGGATTTGATCGAGGCGCGGACGAACTTGGTGGTGTCGTAGTTGATGCGGTAATCGACGCCGGGCGGGAAGCGTTCCTTGAGCTGGGCCAGCCGCTCATAGACGGCGTCCGAGGTTTCGATGGCGTTGGTGCCGGGGAGCTGGAACACGCGCAGCGACACGGCGTTGTAGCCGTCCATGTAGGTGCGGCTGGAGTAGTCGCGCGAGCCGATTTCGATGCGCGAGACGTCGCCGAGCCGCACCACGTCACCGAGCGTTCCGGTTTTCAACACGATGTCGCCGAACTCGCTGGCGGTTTTCAAGCGTCCGGGCGCGGTCAGGGTGTATTGAAACTCGAGCCCTTCCGCCGCCGGCGGCTGGCCCAGCGCTCCGGCGGCGACTTGCACGTTTTGCTCGCGGATGGCGCGCAACACATCGCCGGCGGCGAGGCCGCGGGCGGCGACTTTTTCGGGGTCGAGCCAGATGCGCATGGAGTAGTCGAGGCCGCCCAGCGAGGAGGCCTCCGATACACCGGGCAGGCGGGCGATTTCGTTTTGAATCTGGAGGGTGACGTAGTTGCTGAGGTAGGACACGTCGCGCGAGCCGTCCGGGCTGAAGAACTGCGCCGCGAGGGTGAGGTCGGGCGAGCGCTTGTTCACCAGCACGCCGAGGCGGCGCACCTCCTCCGGCAGCCGCGCCAGGGTGGTATTGACGCGGTTTTGCACCAGCACCTGCGCTTTGTCCAGATCGGCGCCGAGACGGAAGGTGACGGTAATTTGCACGCGGCCATCGCTGGTGGAGGATGAGGAAAGGTAGAGCATGTCCTCCACGCCGTTGATCTCTTGCTCCAGCGGGGTGGATACGGTTTCCGCCAGCGTGGCGGCGTCGGCGCCGGGATAACTCGCGGTGACCACGACGGTGGGCGGGATGACCTCAGGGTACTGGGCGATGGGCAGGCCGAAGTAGGCCAGCGCGCCGAGCATGGTGATGAGGATGCTGAGCACCGCCGCAAAGATCGGGCGGTCCACAAAGAAACGGGCGAAATTCATGCGGGATTACTGCGGGTTGGCTTCCGGCTGCATGTCCGCCAGGGTGGGGTTGACTTTGAGGCCGTTGCGCACTGCCATGAGGCCGAGGATGACGACGCGGTCCCCGGCGTCCAGTCCGCTGCGCACCACGCGCAGGCCGTCGAGCAGCGGGCCGAGTTCCACCGGGCGATAGACGGCCTTGTCTTCGGCGTCCAGCACCCAGACGTAACTGCTGCCCTGGTCGTCGCCGACGGCGAGGTCGCGAATTAAGAGGCCGTCATACTCGCCGCTGCCGGGGATGCGGATTTTGGCGAAGAACCCCGGCGCCATGAGGTGGTCCTCGTTGGGAAACACGGCTCGCGCCAGGATGGTGCCGGTTTCGGGATTGAGTTCGTTGTCCACGAAGTCGATGTGGCCCTGGTGCGGCCAGCCGGTCTCGTTGACCAGCGCCATCTCGGCGGGCACTTGGGAAAAACGGGCGCTCTCGCGGGTGCCGTCCCTGTGCATCTGGCGGTATTTTAGCGACGAACGCTCGTCCACCTCCATGTAGCAATAGATGGGGTCGAGCGCGATGATGGTGGTGAGCAGGGTGGCCTCCTTGGTGCCGCCGGTGACGAGGTTGCCTTCGGTGACACGCGCGTAGCTGATACGGCCGCTGATCGGCGCCTGGATCTGGGTGAATTCGAGATCAAGCTGCGCCGAACGCAGGGCCGCCTCCACCGCGCGCACGCTGGCCGCGCCGCCGGCGACGTTTTTCAGCCGGCGCTCGGATTCTTCTGCCGAGATGGCTTGGCCTTCGCGCAGCGCCAGGACGTTTTTGGCCTCCACCGCGGCCAGTTCAGCCGTTACCTTCACCTGCTCCAGCAGCGCCTCGGCGCGTTGCACGGCGGCTTCGTAGGGCCGGCGGTCGATGGTGAAAAGCAGATCGCCCTGCTTCACCTCCGCGCCTTCCTTGAAGCTGACCTCGGTGATATAACCGGACACCCGCGCCCGCACCTCCACCATCTCACGCGAGGCGAGACGGCCGGTGAACTCGTCCCAGTCGGTGAGACGGCGGGCGATGGGTTTGGCCACGGTGACCTCCGGTGGAGGTGCGTCCGCGGACGCCGCCGGGGAGCCGCTGCCGCGCTCACAGGCGGGCAGCAGCAAAAGCAACGGCAACAGCCCGGCCAGAAACAGGCGGCTTGGCGGCCAGAACAACAGAGAGCGCAAGAAAGGCAAAAAAGGCATCGTCACGAGTTACGGGCGGGAACTCAGGCAAAACAATGCGGATTTGACATAGTGGTTATGTGAAAAATGAATGAGATGCCGTGAAACGGATGTGCCGCCGCCTTGCCTGACGGACTTTCATCTTCCATGCACTCCCATATTTTCGCGGGGAGGTTCTCAGATGGCTTGAGGAATGGTACGGAGGGTGTTGGTTGCCGCGTTGATGAATGGAGATTTGTTAAAGGTATTGTTGCTGCTGCTTGCTTGCATGACGTTATTCGCGATCAACCGGCCGCGCATGGACGTGGTGGCGCTGCTGGTGATCGTGCTGCTGCCGCTGAGCGGGGTGGTGACGTTGCAGGAGGCGTTGTCGGGGTTCAGTGATCCGAATGTGATCCTCATCGCCGCGCTGTTCGTGATCGGCGAGGCGCTGGTGCGGACGGGGGTGACTCATCAGGTGGGGGCGTGGCTGATGGCGAAGGCGGGCAGCAGCGAGACGAAGTTGGTGACGCTGCTGATGCTGGCAGTGGCGGGGCTGGGGGCGGTGATGAGTTCCACCGGGGTGGTGGCGGTGTTCATTCCGGTGGTGCTGAGTCTGGCGCGCCAACTCAAGACCTCGCCTGGCCGGCTGATGATGCCGCTGA
>CAZNKC010000208.1:0-10091 GCA_964573315.1 uncultured Verrucomicrobiaceae bacterium
TCAATCTTTTCGGCGAGGACGCCGAAAAGAGCACGCGGGACGCGTGCGCTCCATGCGTAAGCCCTGCGGGTGAGGGGAGTATTCATAAATCCCGCTTGCGTCGGCATCACGGAGTGCTAGTGGTCAAATCTGCCGTTAAGGCGGGCTGTGGCGCAGTCTGGTAGCGCGCTTCGTTCGGGACGAAGAGGCCGTGGGTTCGAATCCCGCCAGCCCGACCATTGGAGGTCAAAGAAGGGCAACTCGTGGATCAGATTTGTTACGTTTACGTGTTGCGCAGCGAGAAGACAGGGAGGCGTTATGTGGGCGTCACGGAAGACCCGGAGCGCCGGTTGCAAGAGCACAATTCCGGGCAAACGACTTCCACGCGATCAGGTTCGCCATGGCGCTTGACGCATCTGGAAAAGCATCCGGCGAGAGCGGCGGCTGTTCGTCGCGAACGGTTTCTCAAATCCGGCCAGGGGCGCGAATGGCTCAATCAACTTGAGAAGGGCGGCGGCCCATAGCGCGTCCGCCACAGGCGGAAGGCCGTGGGTTCGAATCCCGCCAGCCCGACCATTGGAGGTCAAAGAAGGGCAACTCGTGGGTCTGGAGGTTGGTTCGTTTTGGACGCCGGTTTGGAGTCAACGATGACGCGGCAGCTTTATGGAGTGCGGGGCTTGGCACCGCTTTGGATGGGCATGGCCAAGCGGCGTTGCCAATGGCAGACGCGCCCGCCTCTGCTGTCCCGCCCCCCCAAGGGGCTGGCCCGTTGTTCACCCGTTTCGGTAGCGACAAAATGTCCCTATTTGTGGCCGGAGGACGTGTCTCCGGCTCTTTCCAGCTAATAAAATCCTTTTCCAAATCGTTGCTTTGAGGCAATCTTTTATGCATGCCCGACCAGTGTGAACCCAGCGAAGCCCATCTGCTGGTCCAGCGTGCGCTCCAGGATCATGAAAGCGCCCTCATCGGTTACTCGGCAGGCATCCTCAACGGGGATGTCGAGAGGGCGCGTGATGTCGTGCAGGATGCGCTGCTCAAGCTTTACCTCGCCGATCCCGCCAAAATCCGCGACAACCTCAAGGCTTGGCTTTACACGGTCTGCCGCAACCGCGCCCTCGACATCCTGCGCAAGGAGCACCGGCTGGACTTCGGCAACGAGACGGTGCTCGACATGGCCCATTCCTCCCAGCCGGAGCCGGGCTATCAGGCCGATGTCAATGATCTCTCCGACCGCGTCTGGGATCTTGTGGAATCCCTCACCCCAAACCAGCAGGAGGTGCTGCGGCTCAAGTTTCAGCACGACTGCTCCTACCAGCAAATCTCCGACATCACCGGTCTCAGCACCGGCAATGTCGGTTTCATCCTGCACACTTCCCTCAAAAAACTGCGCCGGCAGCTTCAACGCCAGCTCGCCCGGCCCGCATCCCCAGCCCGTCTGCCATGAACCCTCCTGCCGACTCTGAAAACCCCCTCCTCACGCGTTACGTGCTCGACGATCTGCCCGTGGCCGAACGGCAAGCCGTGGAATCCTGGATTCAGGAAAATCCGGCGATGAGCGAGGAAGTCCGCCACCTCCAGGAAGTGGCCGAAAGCCTGCGCGCCGAGGCGCCCATGCACGATCTCCGCCTCACTCACACGCAGCGCGCCCGCGTCTTGCAACCGCCCCGGCGCAAGCCGGTGGCCGCGCCGCTGCGCCGGATGCGCCACGCCGCACCGCTCAGCCTCTTCGGCGCGTTGCCGCGTCTCGCGGCGATGATCGCTCTGCTGGCCGGGGCTTTTTGGCTGGGTCGCCAGTATGAACCGGGTTATTCCGGTTTGGCGCAAACGGGACCGGTTTCCGAAGACGCTGAAAATCCGGCGGCTCCGGCCACGGTCGCCGTCGCCAACCCGGAGGTGGAGCCACTGGATGCCGCTCCCGCTGCGTCGCCGTCTGCCGAAGAGTCCGCTCCGGCTCCGTTGCTGGCCACCGCCAGCCAAACTGCCGCTGCGAATGCCGCAGTGCAGGACGAAGCCGCTCCGGTGGCCGCGCCCGGCGTGCCCGCGCCGGATGAGCCTGCGGCGATGGTGGTGGCGGACATGAGCCCGGAAGAAATCAAGGCTCCCGGCGCCGCCAAGATCGCCGCCGGTTACGGCATCACGGCCACCGGCGCGGCTGCCGATTTCATCAATGCCAGCCGTAAGGCCGGGGATCAAATCCTGCTGCAACCGCGTCTGATGCGTCCGGCCAGCGCTGCGGACGCGCGCCAGCTTCAGGCGAAGCCCTTGGCGCCGGACGCTGCCGGCAAAACCCAGGCTGCGCCCCGTCGCAAGCCGGATCTCCACATTCATTCCTGGAGCGCGGAGACGGCCTCCTGCCCATGGAATCCGCGCCACCGGCTGTTGCGTGTCACCATTCAACTGCCCGCCGATCAGGAGGCGGTCGCCCTCGGCAGCCACGATTACCCAGTCGAGGCGCAGTTCGATGCCAACAATGTCCGCGAGTTTCGCCGGCTCGCCACCCGCTATCTGCCTCCCGCCGAGGTGCGCAGCGCCGGTGCTCAGACGATCTGGTATGAGTTTCAGCCCAACGGCTCCCCTGCCTCCGCGCATGAGAACGGCAAGCTGATCGCCACCATCAGCCTGCCGGGCGCCAAGTTCACCACTCAGGCCGTCGGTCCCTTCGACGCCAGCCGCCTGCAAGTGCTCGACCGCGGGCGCGACTGGCAGGATGCCCGCGAGGACTTCCTTTTTGAAACCGCTGTCGTCGGTCTTGGCCTCCTGCTGGACGGGTCCGCCCAAGACAGCACGCTCAATCACCAGCTCGTGCTCGATCTCGCGCTCGCCGCCAAGGAAGCGGGTGATCCCGACGGCGCGCGCGCCCGGTTTATCGGCGCGCTGCGCCAGCTTGGCCGGCTGGCCGGGCGTTGAGCAGGCATTGGGCAAAAGCTATGAAGAAGTGCTTCGAATGCTGCGCCGAAGTGCCTGATGAAGCAGAGGTCTGCCATGCCTGCGGGCGGAGAATCGTCGGGAAGCCGTGTCCCGTGTGCGCAGAACTCTCGAAATTCGCTGCAAAGAAGTGTCCGCATTGCGCGCATGAATACGCGAAGGAAAAGAAGGCTTCGATCGTCGAGCCGTTTGTTGCGACCGCGTCAGTGTTTCTGACGTTTGTGCATCGAGGACGCTTCATTCCTCAAGAAATGCATGTTTCTCCGGAAAAGATCGTCATTAAGACCTGGGGAATCTTTCGCCTCAGTCACACTGACGAAGAACTTCCGTGGGAGAAGATCGCGGGTTATCACTACCACTCTGGATGGTTCTGGGACTCCATTGAGATTCAAACGCGCGGGCAGAAGGCCAACAGTATTCGGTGGCTTTCGAAGGCGAGTGGCCAACGGATTAAGGCTGTGCTTGAACAAATGAAGGAGTGAACGCGGAACGGCCCAACAAGGCGTTGCACCTAACGGCTGCCCGCGCCACGCTTGGCCGGGCGTTGAGAAGTCAATCTCAAGCCAGCAGCGGCGGCTGCATGTCAAAGGGCGGTATGGCTGCGGCCACGGGCCTGCCTTGGGCGGTGGCGCCGAAAAAGGCTCCGGCGGCGGTGCTCTCCGCTTTGATGACGTGATAGGAGTTGTACGTGAAGCTCTGGCCGGGGGCCAGAGAGGGGAATTGGCCGACGACGCCATCGCCTTCGACGACCAGGGTGTCGCCGTCGGTATCGCGCACGATCCATTTGCGGCCAAAGATGTTCACCGTCTCGGTGGAGGCGTTGTGGATGGAGATTTGGTAAACGAAGGGATGCGGGCGGTCGGGCGGCGCGGGACGGGAGGCGTCGTAGGCGACGCTGTCCACCGTCACGGAAAGTCCGTCGAGAGATTCAAACTTGGCAGCCACAACGGTGTCAGATAGCATTGAAGGGAGATGGGTTCAACTTAAATGCCGAATGACGGAATGACGGAATGACGGAATGACGAAGGGACTGAGGGGACTGAGGGGACTGAAGTGGGGTTCAATGGGTGTGAGAGGCTGGGCATTCGTCATTCGACATTCTCCATTCGTCATTCAAATTGCACTCATGCCCGCCAGCCCATCCCCCGTTCTCTCCATCGCCGGTTCGGACTGCTCGGCCGGGGCGGGGATTCAGGCGGATTTGAAGACGATGGCGGCGTTTGGCTGCTACGGGTTGACGGCGCTGACCAGCGTGGTGTCGGAGACGCCGGGGCGGGTGTCGCTGGTGCGCCTGCTGGACGGTGAATTGATCGAGGATCAGATACGGGTGTTGTTCGAGGGCTTTCCTATCGCGGCGGCGAAGACCGGCATGGTGGGCGGCGTGGAGCAGGTGCGGGCGGTGGCGGCGGCTTGGCGGCGGCACGGCGGCGGCAGGCCACTGGTGGTGGACCCGGTGATGGTGGCGACCGGCGGCGGGCGCTTGCTGGACGAGGCGGCGGTGGAGGCTTTTATCGCGGCGCTGCCTCCGCTGGCGGCGCTGCTGACGCCGAACATGGACGAGGCGGCGGTGCTGTGGGGCAGGGCGGTGCGGGAGCGCGCGGAGATGGCGGACTGCGCGCGGGATTTGGCGGCGCGGTTCGGTACGGCGGTGCTGGTGAAGGGCGGGCATCTGACGGACGGCGGCGCGGCGGATGTGCTTTGCCACGAGGGCGGGCTGCGCTGGTATGAGTCGGCGTTTGTGCAAGGCGTGCGCACGCATGGCACCGGGTGCAGTTACTCGGCGGCGATCGCCTGCGGGCTGGCTGACGGGCTGGCGCTGCCGGAGGCGGTGGAGCGGGCGAAGGCGTTCGTCACCCGGGCCATCGCGCAGCATTTTGAATGGAAATCCGATGAGGATGGCCGCATTCATGCGTTGAATCATTTGGCACAAAATCAGGTACAGGCATGAGCGGGAAAATTCATCGAGCATCACGGACACGGCGGAGCGCGGCGGGCGCGCTTGCCGCGGCGCTGGCGCTTGCCGCCGTTGCCTCGGCAGCCAAGGAGGACACGGCCACGGATTTGACCCAGGACGGCGTGCAGGCGGCTTTTCAAATCCTGCGCCAGGATTACATCCGCGGCGCGGACCTGGATTTTGTGACGCTGAACCGGGTGGCTTTGGATGGTTTGCTCGATCACTTGCAAGCGGGCGCCAAGATCGTGCCGCTGGTCAATGGCGCGGAGCGGGGGAAGGCGGAGCCGCAAGTGCTGAGCGTGGTCATGGCGGAAAAAATCGGCTGGGTGCGGCCGCTGACTTTTGCCGCGGAGGAGGCCGGACTGCTGGCCGCCGAACTGGAGAGGCTGCGGCGGGAGGGCTGCACGGCGCTGCTGCTGGACCTGCGGCAGCCGGCGCCCGGCGCGGTGTTCGAGACGGCGGCGGCGATGCTGGAGTGCTTTGTGCCGCCGGGCCGGACGCTGTTCCGTTTGGCGCGGCCCGGCAGGGAGGAGGCGGAGATTTTCATCAGCTCGCGGGAAGCGGTTTGGGAAGGCCCGGTCATCGCTTTGGTGAATGCGGAGACGAACAACGCGGGCGAGGCGGTGGCGGCGGTGCTGCGGCAGATGCGGCTGGCGCTGCTGGTGGGGGAGCCGACCCAGGGGGCCACGGTGCGCTACCAGACGCTGCCGCTCGACGCGGAGCACGCCTTGCAATACGCCAGCGCGGAGATGTTGCTGCCGGACGGCGTTTCGTTGTTTCAGAAGGGTTTGCAGCCGGATTTGAAGGTGGCCATGTCCGCTGCTGAATCGAAAGCCGCCTGGGAAAAAATGGAGCAGGGCAGGGTGCGCGAGCTGGTCCATGAGACGGCACGACCGCGCTTCAACGAGGCCGCGCTCGTGGCGCGGCGCAACCCGGAGCTGGATTCGTATTTGAAGCGCTCGCAGAGCGGCGGAGACGACGAGGAACGCCTGCCGCCGGCCGACGCGGTGCTGCAACGCGCGGTCGATCTGTTGCAGTCAAGCTGGCGGCTGGATACTTTCCGGCTGGAGTGGAAACAACCAGCGGGCGAGGACGGCAAAGAGACCGCGCCGCCGGAAACACGCAAAGCCATTCCGGTTACGGGGTCTTGAATTTGGAACGGGGATGGGAACCACGAATGGACACGAATAGACACAAATAAAGGCATTGGAAAACCACGGAGGGCACGGAGGAACACAGAGGAAGTGAGAACCGCGGATGGAGCGGCAGCGTTTTGGAGTGCTGCGCTTGGCGCAGCTTTGGATTGGAGCGGCCAAGAGATGCTGATGCGAAAAAGACGCGCGCACGTTCTCTCCGCGTCCAATTCCGCCATTCATGGATTATCTGTGTCATCCGTGTGATCCGCGGTTTTTCCTTTTCAGGGTCACTCGGCAAAATTCGTGTTTATTCGTGTCCATTCGTGGTTTGAGTGAGTGATTGAAATGAAGAATGCGGCAACGGACATCGTGGATTTTGTCGAGGCACCGGTGGAAATCCTCCGCGTGCTGTCCGAGCGCACCGCCCAAGTGCGGCTGCCCAACGGCAGGGAGGTCTTCGGCTATTTGGGGAGCGGCGCGGGAGCGACGCCGCTGGCGGCGGGCGAGCGCTGGCAGGCGCTGTTGTTCGTGGCGGATTTCACCCGCGCGGAACTGACCGGGAAGGCCGGTGGTTAGAGTATTTTAAATAAATAATCTAGGCGATCACTGAAACCCGGGCTTGTGGTTTTGCTCCTCCGGCGCCGCGCCGCCTCCGCCCGCGAAAAAGCGGGCGGGAACAGAGTCCCGCCCTCCGGCCAAGTGTGCCGCTTTGCCCCTTGCTCATCAAAGCACCCCGAACGCCTTCGCGCCGCCGTACGCCCCGACCAGTGTGATCGCCACGATGCTTAGCCAGAGCCAGGCGTCATAGGCCCGGCCCGGACGAAACGCCGCCGGCAGCTCGCGATAGCGGAACCATGCCGCGGCGAAGGCGACGATGAGCAGGATGACCACCGTGGCCAAGCCTCCGATCACCACCATGTAGGCCGGGTCTTTGTAAAAGAGAAACGCCGACGCCCAGCACAACGGGATCACGAAGGCCAGCACCGTGATCAGCCGCCCGCGCTGCCGTGCGTTTTGAAAGTCCAGCATCCCGATCTGCGCGAAGGCGTCCGAAAACATCCGCGTCCACGCCGCCAGCGCCGCGATCACCGTGGAGAACAGCACCACGAACGCGCCCGCCAGAAACACACCGCTGGCCCATTTCCCCAAGGACTCCGTGTACATCATCGACAGCGTGCCAATGAGCTGGCTGCTCTCCGGCACCAAGCCCTGCCGGTGCAGCACCGCCGCGCCCAGCAGGTAAAACACCACTGTCACCAGTGTGTAAACCAGCATGGAAACGAGCGCGTCCCATTGCATCACCCGGATCCAGCCGCGCGCCCGCCGCCGCCACGCCTCGCTGTCCTGGCGCGGCCCGGTGTGGCTGGCGTAGCCTTTTTCGATGAGCCAGTAATTGTAGGCCATGATTTCGTCCCCGCCGATGCCGGTGATGCCAAACGCGCCCAGGGCCACCAGCAGCGCCTCCGGCGGCAGGTGAAAGGTCAGCCCGCCAGCCACGTCCTCCCACGAAAAAGCCAGCGGTGTGAATTGCACCGAGACCAGGGAGGCCACAGTGAACACCGTGAACAGGCAGATCATCACCACGCACATCCGCTCGATCAACCGGTAGCTGCCGCGCCAGATCAGCAGGGATGCGGTCAAACCCACCGGCCACACCAGCCAGTTCACGGCCACATCCGGCCACACCTCTTTGAAGATCAACGCCACGCCGCCGACGATCCCGCCCACTTGCAGCATCTTCGGCAGCATCAGCGCCAGCCACAGCCAGATGGACCAATTGGCCCGGCCCAGCTTCGGCCCCGGCAGCCCATTGAGCGCCGCCATCGTCGGGCGGCCGCTGTAGATCGCGTTTTTCCCGAACTCGACCTGCACCGCCACTTTCACCAGACAACTCACGATGATGACCCAAAAGCACACGAACCCCGCCTTCGCGCCCAGCAGCGTGGTGGTGATCAGTTCTCCGCTGCCGACGATGGAGGCGGTCAAAATCAGACCCGGCCCCAGAAACTTCAGCCGCTCCCACCAATGCGCGGGCGGCTCCAGCACGCGGTCTTCGGTGATGAGGTAGGGGTTTTCGTCGGCAGTCATGGGCGCGCATCTTGGCGGATGCGCTTCAGCGAGGGAAGAAAAATTTGGAGGCGCCGGCTTGACTCCAGCATGAATTCCAACGGGGCGGCGAGCCGGCGGCTCGCGCCACGGGGGGCGGTCATGGCTGGCGGAGGTCGATGACTTGGCCGGTGGATTTGAGGGTGGCTTCCATTTTGTCGAAGCTCCAGGGACCGCCGGCGGTGAGGGCGCCGGAGACTTCGACGGTGGCGGAGTCGCGGGGGCCGGAGAGGGGGATGCGGACGGCGGCGGTGCCGTCGCCGTTGTGCCAATTCACGGAGCCGGTGAACCACCAGCCGAGGGTGATGGGTTCGCCGAGGGCTTGGCACATTTCCGGGGAGGCTTGCGCGGCTTGGAGGGTGTGCTGGAAGGGCTCGCTGCTGCGCACACTGGAGAAGATGTAGAAGACGATGGCGCCGCCAACAAGGAACAGGAGGGCGACGATCATGGCGCAGCCGCCGCAGCCGAAGAGCAGGCCTTTTTTGACGGCGGTGTTGTTTTCACGGCGGGTCTGGTCGGGATCGCCGAAGGGAACGGGGGGAGGGACTTGGTTTGACATGGCTGGTGGCGGGATGCTGGGTGGGTGTTCGATGCGGGCGGGGCACACACAGCCGGGACGGGTCGTGTTATGCGGGGATGCGGCCGGCGCCGTAGTGGCGGTGGAGAGGCTCGGGGAGGAGGATGGCGCCGTCGGCTTGTTGATAGGTTTCGATGAGGGCGACGAAGAGGCGGGCGAGCGCGGTGCCGGAGCCGTTGAGGGTGTGGGCGAAGCGGTTTTTGCCGTTTTCGTCCTTGTAACGGAGGTTCATGCGGCGGGCTTGGTAGTCGCCGAAGTTCGAGCAACTGGAGACTTCGAGATACGCGCCCTGACCGGGAGCCCAGACTTCGATGTCGTAGGTTTTGGCGGAGCCGAAGCCGAGGTCGCCGGTGCAGAGTTCGATGACGCGGTAGTGGAGGCCGAGGAGTTGGAGGACTTTTTCGGCGTGACCGGTGAGGGTTTCCAGGGCGTCCATGCCGGCCTCCGGGGTGGTGATGTGGACGAGTTCCACTTTGTCGAACTGGTGCATGCGGATGAGGCCGCGGGTGCCGAGTCCGGCGCTGCCGGCCTCGCGCCGGAAGCAGGGGGTGTAGGCGGCGTAGTGGATGGGGAGCTGTTCGGGTTTGAGGATTTCCTCGCGATGGAGGTTGGTGACGGGGACTTCGGCGGTGGGGATGAGGTAGAGGTTGTCCTCGGCGGTGTGATAGACTTGGTCGCCGAATTTGGGAAGCTGGCCGGTGCCGGTGAGGCAGTCGGCCCGGACGAGCAGGGGCGGGTTGATCTCGGTGTAGCCGTGCTGGGTGGTGTGGAGGTCGAGCAGGAAGTTGATGAGGGCGCGTTCCAGGCGGGCGCCGGCGCCGCGATAGACGACGAAGGCGCTGCCGGTGATCTTGGCAGCGGCTTCGAAGTCGATCAGGCCGTGGGCGTGGCCGAGGGTGACGTGGTCTTTGGGTTGGAAGTCAAACTCGGGGATGGAACCCCAGCGCCGGACTTCGGGGTTGTCGTCCGCGGTGGCTCCGATGGGGCAGGCGTCGTGCGGGAGGTTGGGGATGCCGAGCAGCAACTCGCGCTGGCGGGTGTCGGCGGCGTCGGCGTCCTGGCCGATCTGCTCGATGCGGTCGCCGATGCCGCGCACTTCGGTTTCCTGGGCGGAGGTGTCTTGGCCGTTTTTGCGACCGATGCCGATTTCTTTGGAGAGGCGGTTGCGCTCGGCTTGGAGATGCTGGCGTTCGGTCTCGGCGGCGCGGCGTTCGCTGTCGATGGCGAGCACTTGATCGACGACGGCAGCGAGCGCGGCGTCGCGGGCGGCGAGGCGTTGTTTGACGAGATCGGGGTTGTCGCGCAGGAGGCGGATGTCGAGCATAGTCCGGGGAGGGTAGCGGGGGAATGGGGAATGTCGAATGAGGAATGAGGAATGAGGAATGAGGAATGAGGAATGAGGAATGAGGAATGA
>CAZNKC010000209.1:0-10044 GCA_964573315.1 uncultured Verrucomicrobiaceae bacterium
TCCGCTCGGCTGACCGTGTGCGGCTGCCGCCGCAATGCGTTCGGCGGGACGCCAAACGCAGCACGCGGGACGCGTGCGCTCCAGTTCTCACGGGTTCCACGCGGCCACATTCGCACGCCTTCCGTCATCCGCCCCGGATTCACTTGCCAAAGGGCCACTTGGACAGGAGCCACACGGCCAGGGTGTGGTTGTCCTCGCGGATTTGGCCGCCGCGGCGGCGCACGGTCTGCTCCATGTAACCGATCTCGAGCCGGGTGCTGGGCGTGAATTTCTGGCCGATGCCGATGAAGGCGCGGTTTTGATCGAAGTCGTTGCCTTTGACGTTTTTGCCGAAGTTGAAGAACAGCTCGTCCCAAAGCGCGAGGTAGGTTTTGCCGCTGTCGCTCAATGGAATGGTGGTGCGCAGCAGGTAGCGGAAGCGATTTTCGTAGCGCCAATCGGCGAGATCGTAGTCGTCACCGGCGGCATCGCGGGCCATCTCACCGATCCAGCGCTGCTCCAGGCGGAAGCGTTGCAGCCATTCCAGCCCGAAGGCTTTGAAACTGTGCTGCGCCTGCTCCCAGGCGCGGTGCTCGGGGAACTCGGTGACGGCGGGGTAGTCGCCATACGGATAAGTCCGCACATAGGCCCAGCCGGCGCTGACGCTGAGGGTGGGGCTGATTTGATAGTTGATGCCGGGACGGATAAGGAGCTGCTGCCATTCGTCTCCATAGTCGGCGCGACGGTTCTGGACCTCCAGATGCAGGCCCCACGGACCGTCACCAAGCGGATGATCGCCGACGTAGTTAAGCCACAAGTGGGCATTGGAGTCGGCCAGCATGTCGCCGGCGTGGTTGGTCGCCGGGACGAGCAGGCCGGTGAGAATGGACAGCAGCAAAGGGATGCGCATGGGTTGCGATGAGGATTCGTTCAAGAGGCCGGACGCCTGACGCGCGCGGCCTGGGGATGGTTGGAGACGGGCTGATGGTCGTCAAGCCCGGCGATGATCAACTCGCGGTTCTCCAACCGCCAATCCTGAACCATTTCCTCCAGCTTTTTCATGACGGAATGATCCACCAGCCGGGCCTCGGAAAGGTCCACCTTGAGTTTTTCGTGGCGGGTCATGCCGAGGAGTTTTTGGCGCAGCGGCAGCCAGTTGCTGAATACGGCGGCTCCCTTGATCCTCACGGTGGGCACGTCGTCCTCCGAATGCTCGATCTCGGTCTTCGGCTTGACCAAGCGCACCGGATGTACGCCGCAGCAAGCGTGCAGGACCATCTTGATCAGGATGCCGGCGGCGATGCCGATCAGGAGGTCGGTGGCCAGAGTGACGACCAGGGTGGTCAGGAAAACGACGAGCTGGCCTTTGCCCACTTCCCACATGTGGAAAAACTCCTTGGGCGAGGCGAGGTTGTAACCGGTGAAGACGAGCATGGCGGCGAGCGCGGCCAAGGGAATCTGATTGAGCAGCGCGGGCACGGCGGCGACGAGCACAAGCAGGAAAACGCCGTGCCAAAAGTTGGCCCAGCGGGTTTTGGCGCCGTTGTTTTTGTTGGCCGAGGAACGCACGATCTCGGAGATCATCGGCAGGCCGCCGACGGCGGCGGCCAGAGTGTTGGCGGCGCCGACGGCGAGCAGGTCGCGGTTGAGATTGGAACGGCGCTGCCAGGGGTCGAGCAAGTCCACGGCCTTGGCGCTGAGCAGGGACTCCAGCGTGCCGACCAAGGAAAACATGACGATCCACTTGAGGCTCTCCATGGAGGTGATGACGGAGAAATCCGGATGCGTGATGGCGCTGAGCATGTTGCCGGGAAGCTGGACGAGGAACTTGGGGCTGACCTCGTATTGATGGCCATGCCAAGTGTAGAGATGCGAGTGCGAGATGTCGAAGCCCATGGCCAACGGCGTGGCCACAAGCAACACCAGCATGGGACCGGGAATGGCCTGGACGATTTTGTTTTTGATGAGCAACCGGCCAAAGAGCAGCAACAAGCTGATGCCGCCGATGAGGGCGATCTCGGGGTTCAGATTGGCGAAGCTGTGCGGAAGCTCGGCCAGAAGTTCGAGCGGCTCCTTGGCATGAGGGGCGACACCGAGCGCGACATGGGCCTGCTTCGAGATGATGATGATGCCGATGGCAGCCAACATGCCGTGAACGGCGGCCACGGGAAAAAACTCGCCGAGGGAACCGAGCTTGAAGGCGCCGAAAAGAATCTGTATGACCCCGGCGACCATGCCGACGGCGATGGCGCGCTGGTAGCCGAGCATGGGGTCGCCCTCGCCCAAACCCTGGACGGCGCCGAGCACGATGACGATCATGCCGGCGGCGGGGCCTTTGACGGTGAGTTCCGAGTTGCTCAGGAACGGTGTCAACAGACCGCCGATGACGGCGGTGAAGATGCCGGCGATGGGCGGGAACCCGGAGGCGATGGCGATGCCCAGGCACAACGGCAGGGCGATGAGGAAGACGAGAAAACCGGAAAGCATGTCTTGCTTCCAGTGGGCTTTGAAACCGGCGAGGTCGCCGCGCGGGGCGGCCTGGGATGATACGGTGCTGGGTGCGTGTGACATGATGATTTTGTATCCGTCGCAATCAATCGCACGTTCGATGCCAGCACCTTATCCCGTTGACGGGGTAAAGTTGCACGGGTTTCCAAGGGGAATAATGCGTCAGGCATCCCGTATCTCCGGGATGCAGCGAAAATGGGGTTACCCTGGACGCCGGATACAATTCCCCTTGTCAAAGGGATGGTTGCGACGCGACGGATAGTGTTTGTTATAGCAAAGATGAATCTGGAAGCGGCCCATAAGCACGATGGCACGGCGGAAGCGCCGGAGGCGGAGTTGCGGAGCATCGTGGATCACGCGGCGCACTTGCTGCCCGCGCAAGGGCCGATCGGGGTGTTCGTGCATCACAACACGCTGCATGCCTTTCAGCACTTGCCATTTGACGAGGCGGTGGCGGTGGCGTCGGAGATCTATGGGACGCAGCCTTATCTGACGGAGCCTGCGTTTCGCGCGGAGTTGCGGCGCGGGCGCATCCTGCCTTCGGACGTGGAAGCGGTGCTGGCGCGGGAGGATGATGTCGAGATCCTGCCGGGACGGCTGACGCGGCGGCAGTTGCGGCGTCTGCTGCTGGCGCCGGGGTTGCGTGATTTTGACGCGAGCACGCTGCCGTGGCTGCTGGACGAAGGCGGCTGGCTGGAGGCTTTTCGCGATGATCTGAGCCCGGAAGCGCATCACTCGCTGGCGTATGACCGGCCCGGCGTCCTATGGCAAGTGTGCCTGGAGCGCGCTCCGCGACCGGCGCGAAAAGACCGGGTGATCCAGCGTCCACGCGACGCGGTGCTGCTGGCCACCGGCGTGGATGTGGATGAGATCGTGCAGCCGCTGTTGATTCGTTTGTGCGGGGCGTATCTGGATCAAGGCATCGCGTACTGGCCGATGCCGCTGCGGGAGGCCGGGCTGTTGAAGGCGGCGCGGCGCTTGCTGCTGGCGAAATTGACGGTGTTTCCGGCGGGATTGGAAGGGCTGGACAGGCTGCTGCGGGATCACGAGCGGCGCGATCTGGACGCGGCGGATGTGGTGCTGGAGATGCTCGACTGTTTGGACGTGCCGTGCGCGGAGCGCGAGCAGGTGATCCAGGCCGAACTGCTGGCGCTGCCCGGCTGGGCGGGCTTGATGCGCAAGCTGGAGAAGGAGCCGGAACTGGCTCCGCATGAGCGGCTGCCGTGCTCGTTGATGGATTTCCTGGCGCTGCGGCTGACACTGACCGCGGCGGCGGTCATCAACGCGGCGAAAAAGCCCGCCTTGCAGCGCACACCCGCAAGCGAAGATGCCCACAACGATCATCTGGCCGCGGCGGCGGAACTCTTCGAGGTGGCGCAACTAACCGGGCTGGACAGCACGACGCTGCGTGGGCTGGACGCTGAGGCATTCAACCGCTTGACCGCCGAGATCCACGCCTGCGGCGACCTGGAGCGGAGGCGGATTTTTCAAAAAGCCTACGAGCGGCGGCATGAGCGGCAGGTGCTGATCCCGCTGATGAAACATCGGGCGCTGCCGGCGCTGCGGCCGCCGGGAGACCGGCTGGCGGCGCAGGTGTTTTTTTGCCTCGACGAACGGGAGGAAAGCATCCGCCGCCATCTGGAGGAGACGGACCCGTTGATCGAGACTTTTGGCGCAGCGGGCTTCTTCGGCGTGGCGGTGGACTACTGCGGCCTGGACGACCCGCATGGCGTTTCGCTCTGTCCGGTGGTGGTGAAACCCGGCCATGAGGTGGTGGAAAAGCCCATGGAAGGACAGGCGCATCTGCATGAGAAGCGCCGGACGCTGCGCAAAGCCTGGGCGGCGATGGCGTGGAACAGTTTCATTTCGACGCGGACGATGATGCGCGGCTGGCTCAGCACGGCGACGCTGGGGTTCCTCTCGATCTTCCCGCTCGCGGTGCGGGTGCTCAGCCCGCTGAGCTACGCGCGCCTGACGAAATATCTGAACAATCGGTTCCTGCCGGAGCCGCGCACGGAGCTGACCTTCATGCGCGACGACGCGGAGAGCCGGGAGGCCACGGAAGGATTGCTGCGCGGCTTCAGCCTGCGGGAAAAGGTGGAGCGCGTGGCGGGCGTGCTGGGCGCGGCGGGCCTGCGGCGCGGCATGGCGCGGCTGGTGGTGGTGCTGGGTCATGGCTCGACGAGCCTGAACAATCCTTATGAGTCGGCCTACTGCTGCGGCGCCTGCGGCGGCTACAGCGGCGGGCCGAACGCGCGGCTTTTCGCGGCCATGGCCAATCATCCCGCCGTGCGCGAGGGATTGCGGGAAAAAGGCATCCGGATCCCGGAGGATACTTGGTTCGTGGGCGGCTATCACGACACTTGCAACGATGAGATCGAATTCTTCGACCTGGACCGGCTGCCGGCTGATCACGGCGGGAACTTGGCCCGCGTGCGCGCTTCCCTGGACAAGGCGCGGGCGTTGAGCGCGCATGAACGCGCGCGGCGATTCGAAGCCGCGCCGGCAGGGCTGGATGCGGACGGCGGTTTGCGCCATGCGCGCGAGCGTTCCGAGCACCTGGGCGAACCGCGCCCGGAGTATGGACACTGCACGAACGCGGTGGCCATCGTGGGGCGGCGGGAGACGACACGGGGATTGTTTCTGGACCGGCGGGCGTTTCTCATTTCTTACGACGCGGAGCAGGATCCCGAAAACGAGGCACTGGGCCGGTTGTTAGGCGCGGTCATTCCGGTCTGCGCCGGCATCAGCCTGGAATATTACTTTTCCACCGTGGACAACGGACGCTATGGCAGCGACACGAAGCTGCCGCATAACATCACCGGGCTGCTGGGCGTGATGAACGGCTATCAAGGGGACATCCTGACCGGGCTGCCGCTGCAAACGGTGGAGATTCACGAGCCGGTGCGTGTTTTGTTCGTGATGGAGACGACACCGCAGCGCTTGATGCCGGTCATCCATGCGAGCGCGGAGCTGACGGAGTTTGTGGAAAACCGCTGGATACGCCTTGCCACCCTGGACCCGGACGACGGGCATGTGGAGGTTTATCGCGGCGGCGGTGTGTTTGAGCGCCTGGAGGGAGACGAGGAACCGCTGCCGGTGGCCGGCTCGTCACTGGAATGGTATGCGGGCAGGCGCGAGCATCTGCCGCTGGCGCGGATTGAAAAACGAAACCCTAGAGCAGCTTAAAATGAATGCCGAAACGATTGCGAGTTTGCTGGTGGCAACACCCGGCTTGGTCTTTCTGACCTTGGCCGCGGCTTGGCTGCTGGGCTGGCGCGGCGATGAGAAGGTGCTGGCGCGGGTGACGCTGACCACGTACTCGCTGCTGACCATCGGCGTGGCGGTGCTGGCCTGGATGCTGTGGCGGCGCGGTCTGCCCGTCCTGACGGTGTCCTGGGGAAATTGGTTCGAGGCGGGGCATTACGGTTTCCCGCTGGCGCTGATGTTCGACCGGCTGTCTTTGCCAATGGCGGCGCTGACGATCGTGCTGGTGGGCATCGTGGGATCGTTCTCAGTGCGCTACCTGCATCGTGATCCGGGTTACTTCCGGTTTTTCCTGCTGCTGCATTTGTATGGCTTCGGATCGCTGCTGCTGTTCACGGCGGCCTCGCTGGATTTGCTGGTGGCGGGCTGGGAGCTTGTCGGCATCACGTCGGTGCTTTTGATTGGTTTTTTCCAATACCGCAAGGAGCCGGTGCGCAACGCGCTGCGGGTGTTCGGCACCTATCGCGTGGCGGATGTGTTCATGCTGATGGCGGTCTTTCTGGCGCATCATTGGTTCGGCACGAGCATGTGGCGGGGCTTGTTCTCCGGTGACTGGCCCGGGCACGGCCATGAAATGCACGGCGCGGGCGGCATGGTGGTGTGCCTGCTGCTGATCCTGGCGGCCTGCGGCAAGTCGTCGCAAGGCCCCTTCTCCGGCTGGCTGCCGCGCGCGATGGAGGGACCGACGCCTTCGAGCGCGGTGTTTTACGGCGCGATCTCCGTTCACGCGGGCGCTTATCTGCTGCTGCGGATTCAGCCGCTGATCGCGGAGTCCTGGGTGGCGACGGGCTTTCTGATTTTCGTGGGTGTGACCACCGCGTTCCTGGCCACGCTCATCCACCGCACCTGCGCGGACGCCAAGACCTCGCTGGCCTACGCGTCGATGACGCAGCTCGGCATCATCTTCACGGAGGTGGCGCTGGGCTGGAACACGCTGGCGCTGCTGCACGCCATCGGCCACGCCACGCTGCGCACGGCACAATTTCTGCGCGCGCCTTCGATGCTGCATGACTACCACCGCCTGCACTCGGCGGCGGGCGGTCATCTGGCCGAGACCGGGACGTATTACGACAGTTTCGTGCCGAAACGTCTCCAGCTCTGGCTTTACACGGTGGGTCTGGAGCGCGGTTGTTATGACGCGTTGCTGGAGCGGTTCGTGCTGCGGCCGGTGCGCTGGTTCGCCGGCTGGCTGGGACGGTTGGAACCGGCGGATCGGCTGGTGCGGCCGGCCAACTCCGAAGCGCCGGCCCTGACGAAAACCCTTCAAACCGCCGTCTTGCGGGAGGACAAATCGCATGTCTGAACTCGGATTTCCTTATTTGTCGGTGGGGCTGGCGGCGCCGCTGGCGGGCGCGTTTTTGCTTTGGCGTCAGCGTCAGGTGGAAACCGCCAGACTGTGGGGCGCGCTGGCGGCGGGATTCGCCGTGGTCATGTTCGCGCTGGCGGGACGCTCGGCGGCGCTGGGTGACCGGGCGCTGGAGGATGCCTGGGCCGCGGGCTGGCTGGAGGTGGACACGCTGGACACGCTGCCGCTGTTGATGTCAGCGCTGCTCACACTGGTGACGCTGCTGGCCGCGCCGAAACGGGATCTGCAAGGCGCCGGCGTGTCCGGCATACTTCTCATTTTGACGGGCACCAGCCTCGCCTGCTCCGCCGGCACGCTGGCCGGCATGGTGGCGGGCTGGTGGCTAACCTGCGCGCCCTGGCTCTTGGGCATGTTTGGAAAACGCCAGGACAAACTGGCGCTGGCGGTGCAGGTCTTGGGATGCGTGGCTTTGACCGCGGCGGCGTGGCTGACCGGATTCGACGACGAAAACTTCGCCAACTCGCACGCGCCGGCTTTTGGCCTGCTGATGGCGGCGGTGGTGCTGCGCAAAGGCATCTTCCCCGCGCATTCCTGGGTGCTGGACGCCTACGACCGCGGGCCGCTGCTGCCGAACGTGCTGCTGTTCAACGGCCACCTCGGAGCCATGATCCTGCTGCGCGCGGAATCGACACCGCTGGCGGGAGCGGCCCGGCAGATTTTGGAATGGGTCAGCCTGGGAGCGCTGGCCACGGCGTTGTTTGCCTCGGTGGCGGCTATCGCGCAAAAAAGGCCGCGGCGGATTCTGGCGCTGGTGAGTGTAAGCCAGGCGGCGTTCATTCTGGCAGGATTGGGCAGCCGCAACGTGGAAGGCATCACCGGCGCGCTCACCCACTGGCTGGTGGTGGCGGCAGCCACTACCGGGCTGGCCTGCGTGCTGCGGGCGGTGGAGGCGCGCTGCGCGGACGCCGGCGCCGGCGAGGGACATCTCGGCTTGGGTGTACGCACGCCCCGGTTGGCGGTGTTTTTCCTGGTGTGCGGTCTGGCGCTGGTGGGTCTGCCGGGGACGCTGGGGTATTGCGCGGAGGATTTGCTGTTTCACGGCGCGCTGGAAAGCCATCCGCTGCTCGGCATCTCGCTGCTGCTGGCGACCGCGCTCAACGCGATCCATCTCGTGCGCCTGTATTCGCACCTGTTCCTGGGACGCCGTCCCGACGAAACCCCGGTGGTGCCGGACGCGCTGCGCCGGGAACGCTGGAGCCTAGCCGTCTGCGTGGTGTTTCTGGTGGCCGCCGGGCTGCTGCCCGGCAAACTGGTGGCATGGCGCGCAGCGGCCGCCGAACGGCTGGTGGAGGCTTTCAAAACCGGAGGCTGATTCCCCCGGAGGGCGGGATTGTATTCCCATAAGCATTAACTTAAAAATTGGAGATTGAGGATTGAAACTGGCGCCTACCGCCCGTCGGCGCCGATCAGGGCAATCTCCAATTTCCAACCTTCATTTTCCAATCTCCTCATTTCAATGATGGGAGGAAGCAAAGCGCAGAGAGCAGGGCGTCATGGGCGCAGGGTGCAGTCACTCCGAGACGGACAACCCTTCACCCGCCTCGGAGAGGCGGGGCACTTTTTCTCCGCGCTCTGCCCCTTGCGCTTTGCGAGCAAAGCAGAACCACACCACTCAAAGCCAGACAACCGAGAGCGAAGACATCCCCGAAGCGGGCATAAAAAGTCATCTCCCCCACGAGCGGCACCTCGATGTTTCCCGGCAAACAACCCTCGATGAAACCGGAACCCGTCTCCGGATCGTCCAGGCGGGAGGTGACACGACCCAGCGGATCGATGAAACAACTGACACCGGTGTTGGCGGCGCGCAGCATCGGACGGCGCAACTCGACCGCGCGGAAGATCGAATTGGCCAGATGCACCTCCGTCTCGCGGCTTTGCAGGAACCAGCCGTCGTTGGTGATGTTGGCGAGAATCTGCGGCGCGGGCCGCGCGAACTTGCGGGCGAGACGGCCCACCGTGTCCTCGAAGCAGATGAGCGGGATGATCTGCACGGTTTGTTTTTCGGTGGCATCCGGCGCGGCTTTGCCGATGGCCGCGGTGAGGGGTTCGAAGCCGGATCCGGGCTGGAAATCGCCTGGCAGGATGTCGCCAAAGATCGTCTCCATGAAGGCGAGCCGGTTGCGGAAAGGCAGATATTCCCCGAACGGAACGAGGTGAATCTTGTGGGCGCGCTGCTGGTTGTTGAAACCGTCTTGGAATAGGATGGCGCTGTTGTGATACTGCTCCTCCCCGGCGGCGCGGGTGCCGGAACCCGTGAGCAGGGCGAAGTCTCCGGAGGCCAGCAGTTCATCGAAAAAAGCGCGATGGAACGCCTTGGCGTCGGCATCCAGATCGAGCGTGACGCGCACCGCATTCTCCGGCCAGACCACGAAATCGATCTGCCCTGGCTCGTCGTGGCGCGCTTCGGCGTAGAGGCGGGTATGGTCGCTCAGGCGCTCGTAAAAACTGACGATGTCCTCGCTGGTCCAGCGCTCAACTTGGGGGACGTTCGGCTGCACGAGCAAGGTACGCACCGTCAGCGCGGCTTGATCTCCCGCGCCGTGCCCCCAGATGCGCGCCATGCCGTAAAGCGCGGAGCCGAGCAGCAGCACCATCGCCAATGTGAAATCCAGCCGCGTGCGGATCGTAGAGACACCACGCCAATGCCGGGCCAAACGGATGACATTCACCCAGCCGACGCAGGCGATGAAAACCGGCAGAAAAGCCAGTCCTGCGACTCCCACAATATCGGCAATCTGAATGAGGGCCGTGTTACGATGCAGCGCCACGCCCAAGCCGTCCCAGCCGAACCCGGTCAGCACCCAGCCGCGCAGCCACTCGCATCCCACCCACGCGGCGGCGGCAAGACCGGCGCAGCGCAGGGACTCCAGCGTGCTCTCCATCGGCGTGGCATGACTCAATTTTTGACCGCGCGGACTGGCGAA
>CAZNKC010000210.1:0-9998 GCA_964573315.1 uncultured Verrucomicrobiaceae bacterium
TTGCCTTGCAACCCCCATTCTACATGGCTTTCATGTCTCCTGACCCCGTTTCCCCGGGTTGCCAAGCGGCGGGGGAGGGGGAGTAAAAGGGCGGGAAGAGTATCTTGATTCGGCAGCTTTCCTTTTTAACATGCCAGCCGGCATGGCTGCTTCCACCTCATCCCCAACCTCCGGCACGCACCTGCTGGTGCCGATCGATTTTTCCGAGCACTCCCGCACTGCGCTGCACAAGGCGGTGGAGATGCTGCAAGGCATTGGCGGGGGGCGGCTGACGCTGCTGACCGTGGTGGAGCCGGCTACGAGCGGGTTTCGCATCCAGACGGCGGATTTGCACCGGCAGATGGAGGTGGAGGCGGAGCGGCAGTTGCGGGAGTGGGCGCGTCTTGATGCGCCCGATCTGCCGGATGTCCAAGTGGCGGTGGTCGCGGGCCGTCCGGCGGATGAAATCTGCGCGCAGGCGGCCAAGCGCGGCGTCAGCACGATCGTGATTTCGACGCACGGGCGCACCGGGCTGCGCCACTACCTGCTGGGCAGTGTGGCGGAGAGCGTGGTGCGTCATGCCGTGTGTCCGGTCATGGTGGTGCGGTAAGGCAGCAGCGGACCGTGCCGATTGAACCATCAGCCCGCCCACGGGCAAAGCTGGATGGCGACGCCCCACCAGCAGCGCAGCGTCTGCGCCAGCCCCAGTTCGGGATGCGGCGAGGCGGCGACGAACATGAGGGTGAGCAGTCCGGCATTGACCAGGGTGATGAGCATGATGCTGAAAAACTCTCCGTTGCGTGTCAGGTCGCTCTGCTGGCGGCGCAGGGTGATGATGGTGTAGGTGACGTGGAAGGCCCAGGCGAGGCCGAGGCCGATGTGGAAAAGCCGCGCTGCTTTGAAGGGGATGGCGTGGCCTCCGAGTTGCAGGACAAAGGTGGCGAAGGGGTCGAAGAAAAGCGCCGAAGCGCCAAAAACGAGCATGATGCCGGCCGCGTGAATGGGAATCAAGTAGGGGGCGAGCGAGATGAAGGTGTTGCTCTTGTCTGTCTCCACGAAGCCGCCTTCCTTGCCGAAGTCGTAGTCGTAAATCTTGCCGCCGGCGCAGAGGATGGCCAGGGCGTGGCTGAGTTCGTGTCCGATGACGTAAAACCGCACCGGCCGCACGCCGGCAAGAAAATAGAGCGCCAGCCACGCCGCCGCGCCGAGGGTAAAGAAGCGGAATTCCTCCGTCTGCCAAATGCCGTGCCGGGTGACGAGCCGCCAAAACATCTCCACCATGGTGATGATCGTCACCAACACGACCGGCGCGAGCACGAGGATGCCGATCCAGCGCTTGATGCCCAGGGTCTGCCGTTCCTCCAGCCGGGCGGGATGGCGCGCCACGTCGGCTTTGGTACGGCGCGCCTGCCGTTGCTGCCGGACGGCGGGGGAGTGGCGGCGGTTCTTTTTCGGGGAGAGCAGCATGACCCGAATTATTTAAACTTTATTAACAATTTAACAATCATGAATGTTGGCAAGTGCCATATTTCTGGGAAGAAAGAGCCCATTGCAAAGCTCTCCCCGGCCTCTGCGGTGGGAAAACAGGCATCTGCCATAGAGGGCACGGAGGAACGCAGAGGTTTTGCAAGGCGTTTAAGGACGGGGGAAAGCTCCTCAGCCTGGGTGCTACCCTGCGTCCTCAGTATGGAAAGCAGGTTTAGCTGACTTAATTTCAACGGATTTTAATTTATTTACATGAAATAAAAGTAAAAATAATCGCTTCCTGAAACTGCCTCTCAGCGCTCTTTCACCGGCTCCGCTTGGGTGGCTCCGGGGGCCCAACGCTGGATGAAGGCGGCGATTTTTTCCTCGGAAAACTCGCCGACTCTGGCTGCAAACGCCTTGGCCGGGCTGATGGCGAGGATTTCGCCCTGGGCGTCCAGGACCAGGATCACGGGCACGCCATGCTCAAGCTGCGGGCTGTTCCATTGGCGGAAAAGCGGGATGTTTTGGCGGCTGATGGCGACGTGGAGGGAGATAAAGTGCCGGCGCAGCGGTTCGGAGGTTTCGGGATGGGCCTCAATGAACCAATGCAGCCGCCGGCAGGCTGGGCAGTCCGGCTCGCCGATCTGAATCCAGACGTGTTTGTTCTCCACTTTGGCTTTCGCGAGCGCGGCGGCATGGGCCGTCTTGGCGTCCTGCTCCGGGGCGTAAGGCAGCTCGTCCTGAGCCGGGGCCAGGGACGGTGTGGCGAGGAGCAGGGCTGCCAGATATTGTCGCACGGGGGAATTTGCTTCATGGTGGCGCTTTCGGCAAGCGGAGTAGCTCGGGCTTTCAGTCTGAAAAGGAAAAGAGTTCGAGGAGGCGGGCGGTGATTTTGTCGGAGGCTGCTTTTTCGACGCGGTTGGTGCCGAGCCAGGTTTCATAACCGCCCAACTCATGCTGCGCGGGCGTGGGCAGGTAGCCGTAGCCGCCGTTGGCGAGTTCGATGGTGAAGGTGTCTTTAAACGGGCTGCGGTCTTTGATTTCCAAACCGATCTCGGTGAAGACTTCGAACGGGATGGCGGCGACGCCGAGGTCGCCGATGCGGAAGGTTTGCAGCTTGACGCTGACGGTCTCCGGGAAGGAATCGCGCGCGCGCAGGGTGCGCTCCGCGTAGTTGATTTCGTGGCGGTGGATGGGGGATTCGCTGTCCGGACGGGCGAGCACTTGCTCGGCGCGGGCGATTTGTTCCGGGGTGGGGCGGCGCATTTTCAGTTCCAGTTCGGAGGCGGCGGCTTTGAGGTCCACCCAGTCTTGATGTTGCAGGGTTTTGTGAACACGCAGCACTTCCTGGGCGACGTCGTTGGCCACCAGTTTCATTTTTTCATAAGGCGCGTACTTCGGCGCCGGGGTGGTGCGGCCATAGTCGTTGTTGTTGACGTCGCCGCAGGGGCCGTTGGCGAGGATGCCGACAAAGGGCGGGTCTTGGCGATCGGCGCCGAGCAGTTCCTGGATGCGGTCGCAAAACACACCGAAGTAATCAGCGGAGAGATGGCCCGTGGGCACACCGCCGACGTAGTGCAGCCAGTAATTGGCGAGCAAGGCGATGGGGCGGCCTTCGGGGGATTGGACGGAGATGAAGTAGGCTTCGGGGTTGGTGGGTCCGGCGGGTTTGAGCAAGCGGGCGCGCAAGCCGCCGGGGTTCATGACGGCGCGGTCCGGTTCGCCGAAGGGGTTGGTGACGGCGTCGTTGTCTTTGAGCAGCCAGCGGCGGTTGAAGACGTGCTGCGGCACTTGGCCGGAGGCCCAGCCGATTTTGGCGGGTTCGAGGTTGTTGATGGCGCGGCGCACGCCGTCGGTGATGCGGTGGACGAGGAATTTTTGATAATCATCCAGCGGCTCGCCGATGGCGTAGGCGTTGTCGCCGCGCGCGCTGACGGAGGAGTGCGTGTGGGTGGCGGACATCATCATGTTTTCCGGCGGCACTCCGGTGAGTTCCTGGATGCGCTGCTTGGCTTCGTCGAAGACTTCGCGATTTACCGAGACGCTGTCCACCACGGCGAAGACGAGCGTGGTGTCGCCGTCGTTGAGCGCGAGGCAGCGGACGTGCAGTTCGTCGTGGACGTGGGTGGCCTTGGGCTGCGTCCAGTTGCCGACGATGGGCATGCCGAGCGGCGGGGTTATGTTGCTGGTGGCGGCTCCGGCTTTGAACACTTTGGCTTTGGCGGCGCTCTCCTGGCCGGAGCCGTTGGGGATGGCGAGGGCAAAGGCGAGGCCGAGTGCGGTGGCGAGGGAGAGGAGGAAGGGGGTGTTTGTGGGCATGTGGGGAGGGAATGAGAGAAGGAGGGAGTGGGGGAGTGGCTCGCGCCACGAGAAGGAAACGTTGGTTGATGGGGTGGTCTTTTGCTGAGATGACCGGAGGGCTTTCGCGGTTGCGTTTGGCGGGGGTGGGGTGAGTTTTATGGGATGCGGGAGTTGTTGAATGTTGATGATTTGGAAGAGGAACTGAGCCGGCCGGGGGCGGGGGTTTTGGAGGCGTTGCGTGATTTGCCGGGGGATGTGATGGTGCTGGGCGCGGGCGGCAAGATGGGGCCGACGCTGGCGCGCATGGCGCGGCGGGCGCTGGATGAGTTGGGGCAGTCGGGGCGGAGGGTGATGGCGGTGTCGCGGTTTTCTTCGGCGCGGGAGGCGGCGGCGCTGGAGCGGCACGGGGTGGAGGTGTTGCGTTGCGATCTGCTGGATCGCGCGGCGGTGGCGGCGCTGCCGGAGGCGCCGAACGTGATCTTCATGGCGGGCCAAAAGTTCGGCACGAGCGAGGCGCCGGAGCTTACCTGGATCATGAACACGCTGGTTCCGGCCATCGTGGCGGAGCGGTTCGCGCGCTCGCGCATCGTGGTGTTTTCAACCGGCTGCGTCTATCCGCTGGCGGCGGTGAGCGGGCCGGGGTCGCGGGAGGAGGATGCGCTGGGGCCGCCGGGAGATTACGCGAACTCATGCGTGGGCCGGGAGCGTGTGTTCGCGCATTTTTCCAAGGAGAACGGCACGCCGCTGCTGATGTACCGCCTGAGCTACGCGATTGATCTGCGCTACGGGGTGCTGGCGGACGTGGCGTGGAAGGTGATGCGCGGTGAGCCGGTGGATGTGACGATGGGCTGGGCCAATGTGATCTGGCAGGGTGATGCCAACGCGCGGGCGATCCAATGCCTGGCGCGCGCGCAATGCCCGCCGGCGGCGTTGAACGTGACGGGGCTGGAGCGGGTGTCGATCCGCGAGTTGGCGTCGCGTTTCAGCGAGCGGTTCGGAAAACCGGTGACGATCATCGGCGAAGAAGCGGATCGGGCGTGGTTGTTCGACGCCACGCGTTCCTATGAGTGGTTTGGCCCGCCGGAGGTGACGCTGGAGGAAATGATCGAGGCCACGGCGGTTTGGGTTTTGAACGGCGGTGAGTCGCTTGGCAAGCCGACGCACTTTGAGGTGCGGGATGGTGAGTTTTGATTTTTTGAGATTTGTTCGTTTTCCGTGTTCAGTGACGGGAAAGGATTGAGGCGGGCAAGCTGGAAGCTTGCCCCACTTTATTGTTGCGGCCTCAGATCGAAGCAGGCGAGTTTTTCGCGCTGGCGGATGACGAGGCGGCCGTTGGCTAGGGCGGGGGAGGTGCAGCCCATGCCGTCGATGCGGACGCGGGCGAACTGCTGGTAAGCGGCGGGGTCGGCGGAGGTGATGCTGACGTGGCTGCCGTTGTTTTCATACACGATGATTTTGCCGTCGGCGAGCAGGGGGGAGGTGATGGTGCTGCTGGCGGTTTCCTTCCATTTGACCTCGCCGGTTTCGAGGACGACGCATTGGTGTTTTTCCCCGCAGTAAAGATAGACGTGGCCTTCGTGGATGATGGGCGAGCCGCTGTAACGGCGGGTGACCCAGAAGTGCGACCAAGCGGTTTGCGGCGGGCCTTCCTTTTGATACTTGGCGGCGCGCAGACCGACGCCGTCGGCGCCGCTGTAAAAGACCACCCAGTCGCCGGCGGTGACAGGCGTGGACTGGCCGCCGCCTTCGACGGACCAGAGCTTTTCTCCGGTGGCGGGGTCGAGCCCGAGCAGGGCGTTGCTGGCGGTGTAAAGGAGGAGCGCGGGGCCGGACTCGGGCTGCCACCACTGCGGGCTGCCGGTGTCGCCTTTGGCCTGCTTTTGCTCCCAGAGCAGCGCGCCGCTGGCGGCGTCAAAGGCGAGCGCGCTGCCGGCGCCGATGAAGACCTTGCCATCGACGACGAGAGGGGAGGCGGCGGGGCCTTTGCGCGGCAGCGGTGTTTTCCAGATTTCAACGCCGTCTGCGGCGTTCACGCAATAAAGATGGGTGCTGCCGACGGCATAGACGCGGTCGTCGATGACGGCGGCGGTGCTGGAGGCGTTGCGACCAACGGGCAGGCCTTCGCCTTCGTAAAGCCAGAGCCGCTCGCCGGTGGCGAGGTCGAGGCAGGCGATGGCGTCCTTGGCGGTCTTGATGGTGTTGGGGACAGAGGCGAGCAGTTTCTCTTTGAGTTCAGGAGAGAAAGCTTCGTCCTCCATCCATTGGCGGAAGGCGGCGGGGTCGGGGAAGGGTTTGTCTTGGCGCTTGGCGACTTTGTCGAGTTCGACCAGCGGGAAGGCGGTGCGCCCGGCCTTGAACCTGGAGGCGGCCCAGGAGCCGAGGGCGATGCGCTCTTTCTCGGTCATGTTTTCTTCGAGCCATTGGCTGATCCATTCCTCCAGCCTGTCGCCGCGCAGGCGGGAACTGAGGGCGAGGCGGGAGTCCTCCAGTTTTTGCTTCAACTCGGGGGAGGTGTTGCGGTAGTTGAGCTTCTGCATGACCTCGGTGTCGATTTCACGCTGCTCGGAGGGCACGCGCTCGTGCCAGACGACGCTGATGAAGACGCGCTCGCCGGCGATGACGGGGCTGCCGTGGCCGCCGTAGTGGTCGCTGGGGATGTGGTCGCTCTCCCAGAGTTTGACGAGGCCGGAATCGGGGACGGAGTCGGTGATGGGGGTGGTGTCGGCGGAGACGCCGTCGCGGTTCGGGCCGCGCCATTGCGGCCAGTCGGCCAGCAGGGCGGGAGCGGTGGCGAGGCAGATGAGGGAGGGCAGCAGAGGACGGTGAAGCAGGCGGGGCATCATGGCGGGCAAAGGGGGTGTGTTTACAACGTGGCGGGGGTGGGCGGTCTGGCGCGGTTTTTTGCGCAAATCGGCGGTGCTTGCGGTTCAGGCTTGCCGCCTTGCTTGTGTGAAGCGTATGCTCACAGATAACACGCTCCAAAGATGATGAACGTCCCCTTTCGCAAAGTCTTTTGTCAAACCGCGCTGGTGTTGTTGCCGCTGTTGCTGGTTGGGTGCGCTTCGACCGTGGAGCGGCGCATCGAGCGCAATCCGCAGCTTTTCGAGCAGCTTTCCGCTGAGGACAAACAACTGGTGCGGGAGCGGCGGCTGCGGGAGGGCATGGGCAGGGAGGCGGTGTTTCTGGCGCTCGGAAAGCCGGACCGCGTATCGACGGGGCGCAAAAGCGGGAAGGACTTCGAGCGCTGGACTTACATGGGCCAGCGGGCGGTGACGACGCAGACTTTCGGCATGGGTTTCGGGGCTTGGGGGGGGCGCTGGGGTGGCGGCTGGTGCGGGCCTTATTATGATCCGTTTTTGATGGGCGGGCCGATGGTGACTTACATTCCGTATGACGCGGCGGCGGTGGATTTTGTGAACGGGCGCGTGACGGGTTGGGAGTCGATGCCGCGACGGTAGCTTAGGCATCCTGCCTGAGAGGTGTGATGCAGGCTTTCAGCCTGCATGGGCGGGGGGATGGGGTTGCCCGCCTTCCCCTTTGGCTCCGCGCCGCCTCCGCCCGCGGAAAAATGGGCGGGAATATAATCCCGCCCTCCGTTGCATCGCCCTCACGCCTTCGGGTCCAGCGCATCGCGCAGGGCGTCGCCGAGGGTGTTGAGGGCGAGCAGGGTGGCGATGAAGAAGACGCCGGGGAAGAACAGCATCCAGGGGGAGGTTTCCATGTTGTTGGCGCCTTCCTGGATGAGGGTGCCCCAGGAACTGGCGGGGGGCTGCACGCCGAGGCCGAGGAAGCTCAGCACGGCCTCCAGCAGCATGATGCCGGGCACGGTGAGGCTGGCGTAGATGACCACTTGGCCCATGACATTGGGCACGAGGTGATGCCAGAGGATGCGCGACTGGCCCGCGCCCGCGACCCGGGCGGCGAGGATGAACTCTTGGTTTTTCAAGGCAAGCACCTGACCGCGCACGACGCGGGCGGTGGTGAGCCATTCCACCGCGCCGATGGCGATGAACAACAGGACGAGGCTGCGCTCGAAAAGCACGGTGAGCAGGATGACAAAGGCCATGAAGGGGAAGCCGTAAAGGATGTCCACCAGCCGCATCATGGCATTGTCCGTCCGCCCGCCGGCCATGCCGGAGATCAGGCCGTAAGCGACGCCGATGACCATGGCGACTACGGTGGCGACGAGTCCGATGAAGAGGCTGATGCGGCCGCCGGTGAAGACGCGGGTGGCGAGGTCACGCCCGAGGAGGTCGGTGCCCATCCAGTGGGCGAAGGAGGGCGCTTGGGCGACGGCTTCGAGGTTTTGCTGGCTCTCGGTGTAAGGGGAGAATCGGGGGCCGATGAGGCAGAGCAATGTGACGAGGATAAGGAAGCCGAGCGCAATCACGGCGGAACGCTGGCGGCGGAGGCGCTGCCAAGCAGCGCGCCAGGGACCGGGGGAGGAAGGCGGAGGGGGCAAGGGGGGGGCGGTGTGCGGTGGACAGTAGGCAGTGGGCAGTGCTGGCTCAGCTTTCTGCCAGAGCCTTCGGCGGGCCAAGAATCTCGCGAATAATAATGGCTTGGCGCAATGCCCGCGGGGTGCTGAGTTCGCGGCGGAGGTTTTTCAAACCGATGGGGACGGGGCGGTCGCGGTGGGCGACGGCTTCGGTGAAACGGCGGTTGGCCGCGCCGGCCACGGGGAATGAACCCCTGGCAGTCGCCGGAACCGCGGGAGCCGGAGGCGCGGACGGGAACACGCGCGAGGGCACAGGTGTTGGCGTCGGCGTCCGCTGGAACACGGGAGGGGCGGGCCGCGCGGGCAATGGCGGCGGAGCGACGGGCGGCGGGGCGGGTTCGCGCAGTTGCTCGAAGAGATCCTTCAACTCGCTGAAGGGATCGTGCGACTCTTCCACCTCGATCTCCTCCTGGCCGACTTGTTTGCGCCAAGCAGCCTCGCGCCGGGCGAGTTCATCGGGGGAGAGCTTGGCGCGCTCTTTGGCTTCCTTTTGCTGCTGGATGAGATTGCCGATCCAGCGGACGAAGCCGACGATGACGACGAGCAGCAGGAAGATGACTTGTCCCCAGTCGATGTCAGGCATGGCGGCGGGTGTTTGAGTTTAGACTTCGCGGCAAAGGCCGTTTTAGTGTTGCTCGCTGCCGCCGGTGGCGGCGGGTGAACCGATCTGCTTGCGCATGTCGGTGTCGGCCAGGACGTTGTTGTATTTGGCGAAGTCCATGACGCCGAGCTGGCCGTTGCGGAAGGCTTGGGCGATGGCGAGCGGCACTTCGGCCTCGGCCTCGACGACGCGGGCTCGCATTTCCTGGGTGCGGGCGGCCATTTCCTGCTCCAAGGCGACGGCGGCGGCGCGGCGCACTTCGGCGTTGGCTTGGGCGATTTTTTTGTCGGTCTCGGCCTGCTCGGACTGGAGCTTGGCGCCGACGTTGTCGCCGACATCGACGTCGGCGATGTCGATGGAGAGAATCTCGAAGGCGGTGCCGGCATCGACGCCCTTGCTCAACACGAGCTTGGAGATGGAGTCGGGGTTTTCGAGCACGTCCTTGTAGGAGCTGGCGGAGCCGATGCAGGTGACGATGCCTTCGCCGACGCGGGCGACGACGGTTTCCTCGGTGGCGCCGCCGATGAAGCGCTCCAGGTTGGTGCGCACGGTGACGCGGGCGCGGACGCGCAGGGAGATGCCGTCTTTGGCGACACCGTCGATCTTGCCGCCGCGGCCCATTTCAGGGTGGGGGCAGTCGATGACTTTCGGATTGATGCTGGTGCGCACGGCTTCGATGACGGTCTTGCCGGTGCCTTTGACGGCGAGGTCGATGGCGCAGGCGCGGTTGAAATTGAGCGGGATGCCGGCTTTGTCGGCGGCGATGAGGGAAAGCACGACCTGGGTGAGGTCGCCGCCCGCGAGGTAGTGAGCTTCGAGCTGGTCGGTCTCGATGGGGATGCCGGCCTTGGCGGCGGTGATGCGGGTGTCCACGACAAGAGCGTTCGGCACGCCGCGCAGCCACATGGCGATGAGGGTGGCGATGCTGACCGGGCAGTTGGCGATGCGGGCGCGCAGCCAGATGTTGAAAAACTTGCCGACGACAAGCAGGACGACGAGCGCGGCGACGAGGGCGACGGCGATGAGGAACATTTGGAACGGGTGCATAACGGGAGCAGGAGGGTCAGGGGGTGGAGGTGTGGGAGTGAAAAGTGAAAAGTGGAGAGTGGAGAGTGGAGAGTGGAGAGTGGAGAGTGGAGAGTGGAGAGTGGA
>CAZNKC010000211.1:0-9901 GCA_964573315.1 uncultured Verrucomicrobiaceae bacterium
TGCGGTTGTAGTTGTAATGCAGGCTGACGAAGATGGCGTTGCGGTAGCGGTTGCCAATGGCGGCGCGGTCGGCCAGGGGGATGAACACGTCCCGGCTGCGGGTCATCACCACTTTGACACCGTTGCGGCGCAGGATTTCCTCAACGCGGCGGGCGGTGTCGAGAGCGAGGTGCTTTTCATAGACGTAACCGATGGCCGCGCCGCGGTCATGGCCGCCATGCCCGGCGTCGAGCACGACGGTGTCAAAGGCATCCGCCGCCGGACCAGCGGCCAGCCAGAGGACGATGGCCAGGAGGACGCGGCAGGGTTTCGGGAGCGGGGGCTTCTTGCCGGGCAGCATGGGGGGTATCAAAGCTGGCAACTGGGGAAAGGGCAAGAACTTTACCGCAAAAGGCGCGTTTCTTTACGTCTCACTCTGGATAGCCCGGTTTGACTTTTCCACATCGTGCGTCGTGAGTACATCGTGGCCCAAAGCACGGAGCCGTTCGACGACTTCGACGGGAAAATTTTCGTTGGCGTAGAGGCGGGCCATTTCACTCGGCGGCCTCGTTCTCCTGGATTTCGCGATCAATCTCCCGCGGATGCCGCGCCACGTATTGCCAGGCGTTGACCAGATCGGATGCTTGGAGGGAGGGGTGGTTGCGCAGGATTTCCTCGTCGCTGGCTCCCAGTCTCCGCCATGATTCCAGCGACCACACCGGAATCCGGGTGCCGGCAATCCGCGCCGAGCCGCCGCAGACACGGGGGTCAAACTCGATTCCGGGCAGTTGATCCGTGATGTCGGCGGCCATCCAGACAAACAGCCGGGCGCGGTCCTGGCGGGGCAGCGCCGCCACCATGGATTGGGCTTGTTCAAAGACCGTCGGCATGGGAAACGATGACGCATCGGTGACGGCGCGTCAACCATTCGGCGCGCGAGGCGTGGAAAAAAGGACGCGGGCGTAAAGGGCAAGGATTTAAGCTGCGCCCTGCTCTCTGCGCTTTGCCTGCCCCCGGCTCCGCGCCGCCTCCGCCCGCGAAAAAATGGGCGGGAATACAATCCCGCCCTCCGCGGAGTTCAGCCGAGGCGGCCGGAGACGTAGGCTTCGGTCTCGCGGTGCGCGGGGGCGGTGAAGAGGGACATGGTGTCGTCGTACTCGACCAGCTTGCCGAGGAAAAAGAAGGCGGTGAGGTCGGCGACGCGGCGGGCCTGCTCCATGTTGTGGGTGACGATGACGATGGTGAACTCTTCTTTGAGCTGGGTCATGAGTTCCTCGATCTTCAGCGTGGCGACGGGGTCGAGCGCGGCGCAAGGCTCGTCCATGAGCAGCACCTGCGGGCGGTTGGCCACGGCCCGCGCGATGCAGAGGCGCTGCTGCTGGCCGCCGGAGAGACCGAAGGCGCTTTCGTGCAGCTTGTCCTTGACCTCGTCCCAAAGGGCGGCTTGGCGCAGGCTGCGCTCGACGACTTCATCGAGCTGCCGCCGGTCGTGCCGTCCGGCGACGCGCAGGGGGAAGACGACGTTTTCGTAGATGGACTTGGGGAAGGGGTTGTACTTTTGGAAGACCATGCCGACGCGCTTGCGCAGGGAGATGACCTCCACGGCGGGGTCGAACAGGCTGGAGCCGTCGAGCCGGATGTCGCCACGGTGGCGGATGCCGTCGATGAGGTCGTTCATGCGGTTGAGGTTGCGCAGGAGCGTGGTCTTGCCGCAGCCGGAGGGGCCGATGAGGGCGGTGATGTGGTTCTCCGGGAAGGCGAGGTCGATGTCGTGCAGAACTTGCTTGGGTCCGTACCAAAAGTCGAAGTGATCCACTTCGATGAAGGGACGCGCGGTTTTTTCGAGATGCTGGGGCAGCCGGGGCATGGGGCAGGGATTCTTGAAAGGGGAAATCCGGGAAGTCCAGCGGGGAATTGTGACGAGAAAGCCTGTGGGCAGGGCGCAGGGCGCAGAGGGCAGGGCGCAGAGGGCAGGGCGCAGAGGGCAGAGGGCAGAGAGCAGAGAGCGGGTGGCGTTGCCGTACTACCTACCGCCACAGCCCTCTGCGCCCTGCTCTCTGCTCTCTGCCCCGAAAGATCATCGGGAATGCCGCTTGACCGGCTGGAGGGCATTCCTATGGTCGCTGTCCCGCGCGTTGACGCGTGCCGGGTCGCGTTGTTTGTCCGCGCTTCCCTTTTTTCAATACCCCCATGAATATCCACGAATATCAAGCCAAGGAACTGTTTGCAAAATTCGGCGTGGCCAGTCCCGCCGGCAAGGTGGCCGCGACGGCGGAGGAGGCGGGCGCGGCGGCGCGGGAGCTGGGCGGCGCGGGGCTGGTGGTGAAGGCGCAGGTCCACGCCGGCGGGCGCGGCAAGGGCACGTTCAAAAACGGCTTCAAAGGCGGCGTGCATGTCATCAACACGGCGGAGGAAGCGCAGGACATCGCCGGCCAGATGCTGGGGCAGACGCTGGTGACGCACCAGACCGGGCCGGAGGGCAAGCTGGTGAGCAAGGTGCTGGTGGCGAAGTCGGTGGACATCAAGAAGGAGCTTTACTTCGCCATCCTCTTCGACCGCGCCAACAGCACGCACTCGCTCATCGCCTCCACTGAGGGCGGGATGAACATTGAGGAAGTGGCGGAGAAGACGCCGGAAAAAATCACCAAGGTGGTGGTGCATCCGACCCTGGGTTTGCAGGCCTACCAATGCCGCAAGATCGCCGCGGCGCTGGGGCTGCGCGGCAAGCTCATCAATCAGGCGGTGAAGCTGTTTTCCTCTCTGTGGACGCTTTACCAGAAGTGCGATTGCTCCCTGGTGGAAGTGAATCCGCTGGCCGTCACCGCGGACGACGAAGTGGTGGCGCTCGACGCCAAATTCAACTTCGACGACAACGCGCTCTACCGGCAAAAAGACGTAACGGCGATGCGCGACACCAGCGAGGAAGACCCGCGCGAAGTGGCCGCGGGCGAGTTCGGCCTCAACTACATCGGGCTGGACGGCAACATCGCCTGTCTGGTCAACGGCGCCGGTCTGGCGATGGCGACGATGGACATCATCAAGCTGCACGGCGGCGAGCCGGCGAACTTCCTGGACGTGGGCGGCGGCGCTTCCAAGGACCAAGTGAGCAACGCCTTCAAGATCATCCTGGGCGACCCGAACGTGAAGGGCATCCTGGTGAACATCTTCGGCGGCATCATGGATTGCAATGTGATCGCCGAAGGCATCGTGGCCGCGGTGCAGGAGGTGGGATTGAGCCTGCCGCTGGTGGTGCGGCTGGAGGGCAACAACGTGGAGGCCGGCAAGAAAACCCTGGCCGAGAGCGGCCTGAACGTCATCTCCGGCGACGACCTGACCGATGCGGCGGGCAAAATCGTGAAAGCCATCGCCGCCTGACACCGACTTTTCTCAAGAATGGCTTCTTCCACTCACGACTTCACCCTGCGGTTCAGCCGCCGCTACAGCATGGGGCACCGCCTCATCAGCGACGCGGCGCCGAACTGCCGGGTGCCGCACGGGCACGACGAGGTGGTGACGGTGGACATCGTGAGCGCGGAAAATGCGGGCCTGGACCCGCGCACGAACATGCTGGTGGAGTTCGACCAAGCGAAGCGGCGCTGGTTTGACTGGATCGACGAAGCGGTGGACCACAGCCTGCACCTCAACGACGCCGATCCGCTGGTGGATTTTTTCCGCGAGCGCGAGCCGCATCTGCTGGGCCGGCTGTTACTGACGCCCGGCGATCCCACCACGGAAATCCGCGCGGCGTGTTTCAAGAGCAAACTGGGCAGCTTTCTCCGCGCCGACAATCCGGGGCTGCGCTGCGTCCGGCTCACCATTCAGGAAACGCCGGTCAACACGGTGGTGTGCGAAGCGGCGGACCTGGAAAAACTGCTGCCGCAAGGCGACCACTGGTGGCGCCGCGCCGATGCCAGCATCAACGACCTGCAACCCTCCACAAGCCATGCTTAAAGTCATCGAGTTTGCATTCACCGGTTACTCCGTCATCGACATCGCGCGCGCGCGGGCTTTTTATGAGGGCGTGCTGAATCTCACGCCGGCGAGCGTGTTCGACCACGAAGGCAAGGCCTGGGTGGAATACGAAGTCGGCCCGCACGTCCTGGCGATCACGAACATGAGCACCGACTGGAAGCCGAGCAAGCACGGCGGCGGCGTGGCTCTGGAAGTGGAGGATTTCGACACGGCGGTGTCCTGGCTGAAGGACAAGGCGGTGGTCTTCGACATGGAGCCGACCGAGACGCCCGTCTGTCACATGGCATTGATTTTGGACCCCGACGGCAATTCCATCTGCATCCACAAGCGCAAACCCGGTCATCATTGATTTTTTTCCCCAACACCTTTTTCTTCATCACACATCCTCATGGCCATCCTCGTTGACACAGACACACGCATCCTGGTGCAAGGCATCACCGGTGATTTTGGTTCCCGCCACGCCAAGGCATCGCTCGATTACGGCACGCAACTGGTGGCCGGGGTGACGCCGGGCAAGGGCGGGCAGTTCTTCGAGCACAATGGCCACAAGGTGCCGGTGTTTGACACGGTGGAGGAGGCCGCGCGCGAAACCGGCGCCACGGTGAGCGCGATCTTTGTACCGCCGCCCTTCGCCGCGGACGCGATCCTGGAATGCGTGGATGCCGGACTGGACCTCGCCGTGGCGATCACCGAAGGCATCCCGGTCAACGACATGATCAAGGTGAAGGCGGCGATGTGTCATAAGAAGACGCGCCTGATCGGCCCGAACTGTCCGGGCGTGGTGACGCCGGGCCGCGGCGAAAAAAGCCACGGCGGCTGCCGCATCGGCATCGCGCCGGGATACATCCACAAGCGCGGCAGCGTGGGTGTGGTGTCGCGTTCCGGCACGCTGACCTATGAGGCGGTGTGGCAGCTCACCACGCGTGGTTACGGCCAGAGCACCTGTGTCGGCATCGGCGGCGATCCGGTGAACGGCACCAGCCATCTCGACGCGCTGAAACTTTTCAACGAAGATCCGGAGACCGAGGCCATCATTATGATCGGCGAGATCGGCGGCGCGGCGGAGGTCGAGGCCGGACGCTGGGCGGCGGAGAACTGCAAAAAGCCCATCGCCGCCTTCATCGCGGGAGCGACAGCGCCGCCCGGACGGCGCATGGGCCACGCGGGCGCCATCGTCGGTGGCGCGGAGGACACGGCGGAGGCGAAGAAACGCATCCTGCGGGAGTGCGGTATCGCGGTGGCGGACAGTCCTGCGGACATGGCCCAGGCCCTGCTTAGCATTTACCAAAAGTAACACTCATTCCCAACCTCCAAACCCCATTCCATCATCATGTCTGTCGTATCCAAAGGTCTCGAAGGAATCATCGCCGCTGAAACCCGTCTCGGAGAAGTCAAAGGGCAGGAGGGGCTGCTTTATTACTGCGGTTATGACATCAATGAGCTGGCTGGAAAAGTCAGCTATGAGGAGGTGGTCTATCTGCTTTTTCATCAGCGCCTGCCAAACCGCGTCGAGCTGGAAAAGCTGACCACCGCCCTGCGCGCCGAGCGGGAGCTGCCCGAGGGCGTGATCGCCTATCTGAAAAGCGCGCCGAAGAAAGCGCGCCCGATCGACGTCATGCGCACGGCAGTGAGCATGCTGGGCTGTTATGACACGGCGCGTTATGATCTCGACATGGGCGAGCAACTGGCCACGGCGATCAGGCTCGTCTCGCAGATCGGCGTCATCGCCGCCTATTTCCACCGCGCCCGCCAGGGTCTCGACCTGCCGCCGGTGCGCAAGGACTTGAGCGAGGCGGCGCATTTTCTTTATCTCATCACCGGCGAGGTTCCCAGCGTCGAGGCGGAGAAGACGCTGGACGTGGCCTACGTGCTGCACGCCGAGCACGGCTTCAACGCCTCCACCTTCACCGCGCGCGTCGTGGCCTCGACCTTGAGCGACATGTACTCCGCCATCAGCGCCGCCATTGGCGCCTTGAAAGGCCCGCTGCACGGCGGCGCGAACGAGGGCGTCATCCTGATGCTGGAGGAGATCGGCGAGCCGTCGAAAGTGGACGCCTGGGTGGAGGACGCGCTGGCGCAGAAGAAAAAAATCATGGGCATCGGCCACCGCGTCTATAAAGTGCTCGACCCGCGCGCGCCGCATTTGAAGGAAATGGCCGTCCAGCTCAGCAACCAGCTCGGCGAGCCGAAGTGGATCCAAATGTCCGAGCGCATCGCCTCCATGATGAAGGAGCAGAAGGGATTGAACGCGAACGTGGATTTTTACAGCGCCACGGTTTATTACAGCCTCGGCATCCCGACGGATCTGTTCACGCCCATCTTCGCCATTGCCCGCATGAGCGGCTGGACGGCGCATGTGCTGGAGCAGTGGAGCGAGAACCGCCTGTTCCGTCCGCTCAGTGAATACGTCGGCAAATCCTTCGGCCAGAAGGTGGTGCCGATCGATGAACGCTGATCAAATTCGAGCTGAGCAAGGAGAGGTGCTTTGGATGGCGCGGCAGCGTTTTGGAGTGCGGGGCTTTGCACCGCTTTGGATTGGAGTGGCCAAGCGGCGTTGCGTACGGAAAACGTGTCCGCGCGTTCTCCACGCTCCCCAATCCAAAGCGCCGGCAACCGGCGCACTCCAAAAAGCCGCCGCGTCCCTTGCCTCCTCCTTCATCCCGAATTCGGCCCGGCATAAACCGAAATCCCGCGCCAGCTCCCCTGATGTCCCCTTCTTTTTTGCAGCCTGCCATCAGCCAAGGCAAAATCTGGCCCGCCTCTTGCGTTCTGTCTTGCATGGAATGACGCCGTCCGATAAAACCGCGACGTGATTCCGGGGTTTCCATTGCATGATTGAAGGATTGCTGCTTCAACAACGGCTGGACGCGGTGCGCGATGCGCTGCGGTTGTTGAGGCGTCGGCAGGCGGTGGTGGCGCCGTTGCTGGCTGCCGCCGTGGTGGCGGGCATCATGGCTTGGAAGGGCGGCTTCGGCTGGGTTCATGCGCTTTGGTTGGTGCCCGCGGTGACGGCGCTGTGGGCGCTGGCCGCGCGCTGGCTGGCCGGGCGGCGGCGGGATTCGGACCTGGAACTGGCGCGGCGGGTGGAGATAGCGGAGCCGGAACTCAACGCGCGGCTCCTCACCGCGGTGGAGATTCTCAACAAACGCCGCGCGGCGGGCGAGCAGCCCGCCTATCTCGAACAACGCGTGATCGGCGAGGCGCTGGACCACGAGGACGGTGATGTCTGGGTCGAGAGCGTGACGGCGGGCCGCTTGCGTTCCTCGGCGCGCTGGGCCACGGCGGCGGTCTATGCCTTCGCGGCGGCGATGCTTTGGCTGACGGCGAGCCTGCGGCATGAACTGGCGCCCGCCAAGCCGCAAACCGTGACGGCGGCTGATGATGTCGTCCCGTCCGCCAGCGACGGCGTGCCTTTGACCTTCCAGGTGACACCCGGCGCGGTGGAGGTGGAGCGGGATTCGCGGCTGGTGGTGGAGGCGAAAATGCAGCCGCACACACCGGCGGAGGCGCGGCTGGTGTGGACGGACCTGGCCGGCGTGGAACTGGGCGCGGCGGAGATGCGCCTCGGCGTGGACGCGGAGACTTTCGGCGCCATGATCCCGCGCGTCACGCAGGACTTGCAGTATCGTGTGGAGGCGGGCGCGGACCGTTCGGAGAGTTTCGCGGTCACGACGTTCGTTTATCCGAAGCTGGAGCGGCTGGACATCACCATCACGCCGCCCGCCTACACCGGCCTGCCCGAGCGCGCGGTGCGCAACACTTTGAAAGTGACCGCGCCGGAGTTTTCGGAGCTGCGTTTCAAGGCTTATGTGAACAAACCGGTGGCGCAGGCGGAGTTGTTCGGGGAGGACAAGACGGTGATCCCGCTGACACCGGGCGCGGAGGGAGAGCAGGTGCTTGAGGGAAGTTTGAGGCTGGAAAAAAGCGGACGCTACCGGCTGCATCTCATCGATGACAAAGAGCGCGCGAACGTGAAGCCGCCGTGGATCACCCTCACCGCGCAGCCGAACGCGCTGGCCAAGATCGAAGTGGTGTTTCCCAAGCGCGATCTGCAGGTGTCCGCCCTGCAAGAGATGCCGGTGGAGGCGCGGATATGGGACGACGTGGGAGTGACTCGCAGCGGCGCGACGGTGACGCTGGCCGGCAAGGTGAAGGAGGTGACATTCACCCATCCGGTGACCGCGCCGAACAAAAAGCTCGACGTGCGTGAGCTGCTCAGCCTGGAACTCGAAGGCGCCGAGCCGCGGCAACTGCTGTCCTACCATTTCTGGGCCGAGGACACCGGACCGAAGGGCGAGGTGCGGCGCGCGATGAGCGACATGTTCTTTGCCCAGGTGCGGCCTTTCGATGACATCTTCCGCGAGTCCGAGCCGCCGCCGCCCTCGCCGGGGATGCCGGGAGAACAGCAGCAGGCGGGCAAGCTGATGGAACTGCAAAAGCAGGTGGTCAACGCCAACTGGCGCATCCTGCGCGATGTGAGCGCGGGCCGCACGATGGAGCAGGCCGTCAAGGACGTGGCCGTGGTGCGGGAGTCTCAGGGCATCGTGCTGGAGCAGACCAAGGAACAAATGGAGGAGGCCGAGGACGCGGAAATCAAGACCGCCCTCACCGAAGCCTGGAAGGCGATGCGCGACGCGCTCGACACCTTGGAAAAAGCCGAGCAGGACAAGCAACGCGCCGCTCTGACGCCAGCCCTTGAGCACGAGCAGACGGCCCTGCAATGGCTCTATCAAGCGGGTGAGCGCGAGCATCTGGTGACGCGTCAAAATCGCAACCAGCAGCAATCCGGCGGCGGCCAGCAGGAGCGCCAGGAGCAGATCATGAACCTGGAACTCAAGCAGGAGGAACAGCGTTACGAGGAGGAAAACCAAGCGATGGCCGAGCAGTCGCCGCAGCAGCAGGAGAACCTGGAAGTCCTGAACCGCCTCAAGGAACTGGCCCGCCGCCAGGAGGCGCTGGCGCGCAAGATGCAGGAATTGCGGGATCAGATGGCCAGCGCGCAAACCGAGGAGGAGCGCCAAGAACTGGCGGACCAGCTCCAGCGCCTCCAGCAAGAGCAGGAGGATTTGCTGCGCAGCCTGGATGATTTGCAGGACAAGCTGCAGCAGTCGGACAACGCCGCCGACTTGGCGGACACTCGCGAGCGGTTGGACGAGGCCCGCCAGCAGGCGCTCGATGCCGCCGAGGAATTGCGCGGTGAAAACCTCGCCGATGCCGCCAACTCCGCCACGCGCGCGCAGCGCGAGTTGAAGCAGATGGAAGATGAGTTTCGCGAAAAAACAGCGCGGCGTTTCTCCGAGGAAATGCGCCAGATGAAGCGCGACGCGCAAGAGGTGGCGCAGGCCCAGCAGCGCATTTCCGAGGCGTTGGAAAATCAAAAAACACCGGAGGGCGCGGAGCGCGGAGACACCTCCGGCGAGTTGGAGCGGAGGCTTTCCGGCGGCGAAGTGGCGCGGGAAATCGCGGAGCAGCAGGAGCGGGTGCGGGATTTGCTGGAAAACATGCGCAACGTCAGCGAGCAGGCTGAGGCGGGCGAGCCCATCCTCTCCCGCCGGCTTTACGAGGCTGTGCGCTCAGCGCAGAGCGGCGGCTTGGAGGAAAATCTGGAGGAGGCCCGCATGGAAAGCCGCTACGGCAGCCGCGCCGAGGCCCAGGACGCCGAGCGCAAGGCGGCGACCGCCGTGGAGCAGCTCGCCCGCAACGTCGAAAAAGCGGCGGAAACCGTGCTCGGCGGTGAGGCCGAGGCGCTGCGCATGGCGCGCAACGAATTGGACCGGTTGATCGATGAAGCGGAAAAAGAAGCGGCGGAGGCGCAACCCGGTTCCGCCGGTTCCGAAGCTTCCGGCCAGGAGCCGTCCGGCGAAAATCAAGCCGCAAACACAGCCGGACGCGGCGAGTCGGGAGATCAGGAAAATCGCCTCGCCTCCAACGAGCGCGGCACGCAACCCGG
>CAZNKC010000212.1:0-9829 GCA_964573315.1 uncultured Verrucomicrobiaceae bacterium
GGGTGGGGCGGTGGGCGAGGACGAGGACGAGGACGAGGACGAGGACGATGGCGGGGTTCCGCGGCCGGGGGAGAGGGCGATGGTGGGGACGCTGAAGACCATGCGGATGGGGGTGGTGCGGTCGCGCATGACGAGCTGGATTTCGATGAGGTCGGGCCAGGCGGTCTGGCTCCATTCCTCATACCAAGTGTCTTCGGACTGTTTGTAGAAGCGCCATTTGAGGGTGGAGACGTTGTGCAGGAGGGGCATCCAGTGGCGGCCCTGCTCGTCCTGGGCGAGCACGCCGTCGAGTTCCTGGCCGATGGCCATCTGGTTGTCGTCGGTTTGCGGGATGAGGTCGGTGCGGGAGAGGCTGAGGCTGAACAGGAGGTTGCCGGCTTCATCGGTGCGGCCTTGCAGGTCGGGGCGGAGGCCGAGGGTGGTGGGGCTGTAGGAGATGGGTTTGATGCCGAAGCCGAAGGTGTTGGGGGCGCCGGTGATGAGGAGTTCCTGCTGGTCGGAGGCGTTTTGATCGGTGAGGGTGAGTTCGAGCGTGGCGGTGCTGGGCAGGGTGGTGAAGGTTTTGCGCAGGAGGTCGAGCAGGCGGTTGATGCCGTCTTTTTCCCGCTGCTCCTGCTCGGCATGCGCGGCGGTGCGGACGGAGGTTTGGATGATGGCAAACAGGGTGCCGGTAATCATGCTCAGGAGGATGAGGGCGACGACGACTTCGATGAGGGTGAAGCCGTGGGGGGAAGGGCGAAATCCGAAATCCGAAATCCGAAATCCGAAATCCGAAGCCCGAGGTCCAGAGTCTGAAGCCCGATGATTGAAATTCGGATTTCGGATTTCGGATTTCAAAAGCCGCAGATCAGCGCTGGTTGGGCTTATAGACATAGACATTGACGGTTTCGGTGCGCTCCTCTCCGGCGAAGGTGTGGAGGGCGGTGACTTGGAGGTCGTAGAGGTCGCGCAGGACGTCGCCGCGCTGAGTGCGGAGGGCGAGGGGCTCCATCTTGCTGGTATAGGTGATGCCGAGCTGAGGGTCGGTGTAGGTGGTGGTCATGTCGGCGAGCGGTTTGTTGCGGATTTCCTCGATGAAGGAGCGCATGCCGATCTGGATGAGGTTGTCCCGGTGCAGGATGTTGGCGATCTCAATGGAGGTGTTGAGGGATTGGGTGAGGCCGAGGACGGCGAGGGAGAAGATGAAAATGGCGATGATGAGTTCGAGGAGGATGTAGGCGGCAGGGCGCAGGGCGCAGGGCGCAGGGCGGGCTGCCGTCCGACGCTCTGCGCTCTGCGCTCTGCTCTTTGCGCGGGTGTTCATTTCAGGTCGATGGCTTCGCGGATGATGTCGGCGGTGAGGGCGCCGAACTCGACGTGGAAGGTGGCGGCGTCGCGCATCAATTCGATGGTGAGGGGCTGGCAGATGCCGGTGGGCTGGAAGACCCAAAGCCGGACGATCTCGCTCTCGATGGGGAAGGGCTGGACTTCATGCCAGAACTGGAGGGTGTAGCGGGTGTTGGGCGGGAGTTGATAGGTTTCCGACCATTGGTTGTCGAGCTGTGGCGGGGGCGGGGCGGAGGGCAGGGCGGTGGATGGGCGGGCGGCGTTGATTTCGGAGTCGGGATCATCCTGGATGCCGTCGTCGCGAATGCCGCTGATGCCGGCCTCGGCGCCGGCGATGAATTCGTTGAGTTCGGCGAGCTGAAGGTGGGGGTTGAAATGACGCGAGGCGGTGAAGCCGCCGGCGTGGAAGGCGATCTGGTAGGGGCGCTTTTCCTGCATGGCGCGCAGCCGCGCTTCCTTGGCCATGCGGACGAGGGCGATGACGGGTTCGCGGGCGGCCTGCTCGTCGCGAAACCCCCGGAAAGCCGGCACGACGCCGGCGGTGATGATGACGATGATCGTGAGGGCGATGACGACTTCGACGAGGGTGAAGCCGGGACGATTGCGGATTGTGGATTGTGGATTGCGGATTGTGGGCCGGAATGCCGGCTGCAATCCGAAATCCGAAATCCGAAATCCGAAATGTGATTTCATTTGGCGGCGGTGGATTTCCAGTTGCCGATGTCGTCCTCGGTGCCGTCTTTGCCGTCGGGGCCGAAGGACCAGAGGTCGTAGGACTTTTTCGATTTTTGGGCGGGGTAACGGTACTGGTAGGCGTTGCCCCAGGGGTCTGAGGCGATTTCCTCGAGGAATCCGGTCCAGCGCTCGGGGATCGGTTCGGTGGTGGGTTTGTTCACGAGCGCGTCGAGCCCCTGCTCGGTGGTGGGCAGGCGCAGCGCCCTGGATTCATAACCGAGCAGGGCTGTCGCCATCTTTTGGAGGTCGGAATCGGCGCGGGTTTCCTTGGAGGAATCAATCCAGCCGCTGGTCATGAACATGACGCCGGCGCCGAGGATGGAGATGATGGTGAGAACGATGACGATCTCGATGAGGGTGAAGGCGCGCTGGCGCGCGAATGACGAATGACGAATGACGAATGCGCGGGATGGGGTGGCGAGGTTCATGGCGGGTGGCGGTTCGGGTTTGGGCTGGGCTTTTATTTTTTGACAGGATGGACAGGATTTTTGCAGGATTAACGGGATGGAAGGAAGGGTTGATTTTCGGAACGCTGAAAACGGAAAATGAGCGCACTTAGCTTCGGCCCCGGATGCCGGAGACGGATTGGAAGATGGCGGTGACGATGGAGAAGGCGACGACGCCGACGATGACGGCCATGAAGATGAGGATGACGGGGGAGATGAGGGCGGTCATGCGCTTGATGCGTTTGTCGAGTTCCTTGTCGTAGCGGAAGGCGGTCTTTTCGAGGGACTTGCCGAGCTGGCCGGTTTGCTCGCCGACGGCGATCATGTCCACGAGCATCATGGGGAATTCGCCGGTTTTGCGCAAGCCCGATGAGAGGGCGGCGCCTTCGGCGACGAGGCCGCCGACTTTGGCGAGCAGGGATTGGATGAAGACGTTGGCGGAGATTTTGGAGACGAGGCGGATGCTGTTGAGCAGGGGGACGCCGTTGGTGACGAGGTTGCCGAGGGAGTGGGCGAACTGGGCGTAGAAACGGGTGGCGATGATGGGGCCGAAGAGCGGGAGCTTGAGCTTGGCCTGATGCCACCAGAAGCGGCCTTGCGGGGTGTTGATATAGCCTTTGAACAGGAGGGAGGCGATGACGAGGACGGTGAGGATGACCCACCACCAGCGGCCAAAGAAGGCGTTGAAGTGGATGAGGATCTGGGTGGCGGCGGGGAGTTTCTGGCCGGATTTGGCGAGGAGATCGGTTATTTGCGGCACCATGAAGGTCATGAAGACGATCATGAGCACGATACAGGCGCCCACCAGGAAGGCGGGATAGATCATGGCGGAGACGACCTTGGATTGCAGCTCGGCCATGACGGTGAGGTTGGCGGAGAGGCGGCGCAGGATGCTGGCGAGCGAGCCGCTGACCTCGCCGGCGGCGACGAGGTTGCAATAGAGGTCGTCGAAGCTGGGCGAGGCTTTTTTGAGGGCCTTGGCGACGCTGGAGCCTTCGCGCAATTCCTCGCGCAGGATGCTGGCGACGCGGCGCAGGGCGGCGGCATCCTGGCGCTCTTGCATGACGCGGAGGGCTTGGTCGATCTGCAAGCCGCCGTCGAGGAGGTCGGCCAGCTCCTCGGTGAAATGGATGAGCTGGGCGCGCTTGAGCTTGACCGGCTCCAGCGAGGCGGCGGCTTTGGCGGCGGCCGCGGCGGCGGTCTTGGGCGAGGCCTGCTCGATGACACGGACAGGAGTGAGCGCCTGGGATTCGAGTTTGCGGAAAACGTCAGCGCGACTGGCTGCCTGGAGGTTGCCGGTGACGGTGTGGCCGGTGGCGGAGAGGGCGCTGTAGTCGAAGGCGGGCATTTTTCGGTGGTTAGGCGCGGCGATTGAGAAGCTTATCAAATATCCCGTTCCGAGCCAACGGCGACGATGACATTTATGGGCATGTCTTGCGGACCTCCTCAATAAATTGATCCAAGGGCAGAAATTCCATTTCACCGGATGCGATGGCTTTTTCTCTTTCCGCCAGCACTTCCAAATGCCATTGCGGAATCTCGCCTTCATCGGAGCCGCCAGTATCGACACTTTTCACCAAGTCGGGCTTCTGCCGGCTGGTCATTCGCTCCAGCGGGATTTCAATCGGGAGATGGGTGGTGATGGTCATGGGTTATCGTTAAAGGTGAGCCACCGGCTTGTTCGCGTTGGGCTGTTCAGACCTTCGTCTCCAAACAATCGCATTCATAATGCTCCACAGAAAGCCAAGAGTAACCGCCACCCATGAGTCCGCAGGGCTTACGACTTTTCGAAGCAAGATTACCTCGGTGGCGATTAGTACTGCGCCAAAGGCTACCAGCAACGAGAATCCTGCCAACAACGGGAGAGAGGCAAACACATGTGAAATTCCATTCCTGAGCCAACGAAGAACGGGGATCGTGAGAATCGAATAAATGGCAGCATGAATGACGATTGCTGTTCCAACGAGAATCGCCGCTTGCTCGAAAAAAATCCGATACCCGCCCGGCACGAGCGGGGCGATTATAAGGGGTAAGAGGAGGTATAGCGGCAACGACTTCATTGTATGTGCTTCATTGTTACGGGGAGGAGGAGGGGCAAACATTTTACGCGAACATAGTGTATGGGGGCTGGTTTGGCAATCATGCCGCTCATTCACTGGCGGCGGTGACGGTCATGACTTCCTCCAGGGTGGTGATGCCTTCGGCGGCTTTGCGGAAGCCGTATTGGCGCATGGGCACCATGCCGTCGGCGAGGGCTTGGGCTTTGAGTTCGATGGCGTTGGCGCGCTGGTTGATTTTGTCCTGGAGGCGCTCGGTCATGAGGCAGATTTCCATGATGGCGAGCCGGCCGGTGAAGCCGGTGCCGCGGCAGGAGCGGCAGCCGGTGGGGCGGCTGAGTTTGTCCCGCCATTCGAGCGGGAAGCCGATGGTGACGAGGTGGCTGTCGTCGTAGGTTTGCGGTTGTTTGCAAAAGGCGCAGAGGGTGCGGACGAGGCGCTGGGCCTGGAAGGCGCGCACGGAGGAGGAGATCATGAAGGGCTCGATGCCCATGTCGAGCAGGCGGGAGATGCCGCCGACGGCGTCGTTGGTGTGCAGGGTGGAGAAGACGAGGTGGCCGGTGAGCGCGCCGCGGATGGCGATCTCGACGGTCTCCTGGTCGCGCATTTCCCCGACCATGATGACGTTGGGGTCGCCGCGCAGGATGGAGCGCAGGCCGGCGGCGAAGGTGAGGTCGATCTCCGGTTTGACGGCGATCTGGATGACGCCGTCGAGCTTGTTTTCGACGGGGTCTTCGATGGTGACGATGCGGCGGTCCTTGGTGTTGAGTTCTTTGAGGAAGGTGTAGAGCGTGGTGGATTTGCCGGAGCCGGTGGGGCCGGTGACGAGGATGATGCCGTTGGGCTGGGCGAGGAGCTGGCGGATGATGCCTTCGGTGTGCGCGTCGAGGCCGATGGCGGTCATGTCGAACTTTTTGCGCGTGAGCAGGCGGAGGGCGACGGACTCGCCGTTGACGCTGGGGATGGTGGCGACGCGGACGTCGATGGGGTCGCCGTCGAGTTCGAGGTTGATGCGGCCGTCCTGCGGCAGGCGGCGCTCGGCGATGTCGAGGTGCGCCATGATTTTGAGGCGGGAGATGAGGGAGGCCTGGAGCAGGCGCATGTTCGGCGGCACGGGGACTTCGATGAGTTTGCCGTCGATGCGGTAGCGGATGCGGAGGTCGCGCTCCAGGGGTTCGACGTGGATGTCGGTGGCGCGTTCCTTGAGACCCTCGCGGAAAATCTGGTTTACGAAGTTGAGCACGGTGGCTTCTTCGTCGGCTTCGTCGAGGACGTTGACTTCCTGCTTGAGGTCGTCGTCCTCGCCTTCGGTGCGGCCTTCGAGGAGTTGCTCGAAGTTTTCGGCGCCGACGCCGTAGCCTTGGTGAATGGCTTCCAGGATGCGGTGGCGGCTGGCGATCTGCCAGTGGACGCGCTTGCGCAGTTCGTGGCCGACGGCTTGGCGGGCGTCGAGGTCGAAGGGGTCGTAGGTGAGCAGGGTGGCTTCGTTGGCCGCGACATGCAGCGGGTAGATGCGGTGGCGGAGGGCGAGGCGGGGGGGGAAGCGGTTGTGGATGCCTTCCTGGGGTTCGATCTGGGCATCGCTGTGGAAGGGGATGCCGAGGGTGGCGGCGAGGTGCTCGAAGAATTTTTCCTCGTCCACTACGGTGGCTTCCAGGACGGCGGGGACGAGGGGCTGGCGGCGCTCCAGGGCGTCGTCGAGGGCGACGCGCAGCCGCGCGGGGTCGTTGCAGCCCGATTCGGAGGCGGTGCGGGTGATGAGGTCGAGTAGGGTGGGCGCGGACATGCTGGCGAGCGAAACCGATTCAACGTGTTTTGCGAGCCAAAGTTGTGCGAAAGCGGAGAAAAATGCGGGCGGCGGCCGCGATCATCAATCCGCCGGACGCTGGGCGATGACGAGGTAGTTGTTGAAGGGGGTGGCGCCCCAGAGCGGGGTGAAGCTGGCGCGCAATCCGGCTTCGGCGAGCGTGGATTCGATGAAGTTGCTTGTGGGATGGTGGCGTGGGCTGCTCGCCATCCAGCGGATCCAACGGGCGAGGTGATCGGTGACGCGGGTGACGCTGGCGCGCCAGGAGGCGTCGTCGAGGCCGTTGCGGATGATGAGTCGATGTCCGGGCTGCGTGAGGCAGGAGGCGGCTTTGTGCAGCAGGATGGCCTGCTGGTCCAGGGCGAGGTATTGCAGGACGTCGAGCAGGGTGACATGGCCTTCGTGGGAGGAGGGCTGCCATTCGGCGAAGTCGCAATGACTGAAGGCGATCTCCGGCCAGCGCGGCGCGGCGATGCGGCGGGCGGCTTCGATTTTTTCCGCGTCCACGTCGAGGCCGTGAATGGCGGATTGGTGGCCGCTGGATTTCAGATAAAAGGCAAACAGGCCCGGCCCGCAGCCGAGATCGATGAGTGGATGATCCCCGGCGTCCCGCAGCGCTTGGGCGGCGGCGGGGTAGAGCGGGTCGGTGCGAGTCTTCCAATAGACATAGGAACGCAGGAAGCGGGTGGGGTAGAGCCGTGAGAGATGCTTTGCCACGCGGCGCTGTTCGTCCGCGGCGGTCATGGAATACGCCGCCGGTTTCTCCGTGGGATCGATGGCCTGAGAGGACGACGGCGGTGTGGGTTGCATGAGCCGGGGCCGGGAATCAAAGCATTCCCGGCACGTAACCGGACGTGCGGCCGCCGCTGCCGCTGCCGATGCGGGCGCGCATCTCGCGGTCGTCGAGCGCGGCATCGACGGCGTCCTGGAGGGCGCGCGAGGTCAACTCGCGCAGCAGCGGCACGGGCGAGCCGCTGCCGGGGCGATAAGCGGTGCTCTGGCGCTCGCCTTTGTACACCCGCGAGAAGACGACCTGGCCGCTGCCGGCTCGCACGACGTTGACGCGGATGCGGGCGTAACCGTAGGGATGCACGATCTGCTGGCAGTAGAGGTCGAGCACCTCGCCGGTGATGACGTACTTGGAGCGCTCCTGCCGGGTGAGCATGCCGCGCGCGTCGAGGGCGTGGGCGAAGGCATTGGCGACGATCTGCTCGACCGGGGTGCGGGTCATGACGTTTTCCACGGGCGCGCCCAGCGGCATGCGCACGGTGCCGAGGAAGAACGGTCCCTCGCGCCGCATGTTGGAGAAGGCGCCGACGGCGAACTCGGGATTGCCGCGCATGATCTGGCCGGGGCGCGGCTGGTAGTCGAGGCTGATCTGGGAGGAGACGCAACTGGAGAGCAGCGCGGCAGCGGCCAGGATGGGGCGGAGCAAAAGACGGCGGGCTTGTTTCATGATGATGGATTATTTAGCGGTCAGACGGCGGAGAATCAACCGGGGAAGTCGCAACAAAAAACCGGCGAGGAGACGCAGGTACATCCAGGTGAGCAGAATGTTATCCCGGATGTAATTGAAATGCGAGACGCCGCCTTCGGAGGCTTTGAAGTAACGACAAGGGGTGGGGACGTTGACAACGGGGTGGCCGCGCCAGACGAGGCGCACGGCGGCTTCGGGGTCGAAGTCAAACCGGCGCGCCCAGCGGGTGGAGCCGAGCACGGCCATGAGCGCGGCGGCGGGATAGACGCGGAAGCCGAAGAGGCAGTCGCCGACGTTGCCGCCGAGGGTTTCGAGGTTGGCGAAAAAATTGGCGATGCGCCGGCCGATCAGCCGCTCGCACGGCGCGGAGGCGTCGAACTGCGGAGCGCCGAGGATGAGGGCATCCGGTTGCTTTTGCGAGACCTCCATGAAGGGCCGGATGCTGGCGGGGTCGTGCTGACCGTCGGCGTCCATGGTGAGGATGTGGGTGAAACCGGCGCTCACGGCTTGGCGCAATCCGGCGAGGACGGCGCTGCCTTTGCCTTGGTTGACGGGCAGCCGGATGAGGCGCATGGCGTCCGGGAATTCGGCGGCAAGCGCGTCCAGCGCGTGGTCGCTGCCGTCGGTGCTGCCATCGACGACGACCCAGACGGGGTTCCATTCGGCGAGCGCGGCGCGCACGGTCGGCTCCAGCTTGGCGCCCGTGTTGTAGGACGGGATGAGCACGAGATGGCTGGCGGCGGCTGGCATGGGCGGCGCATCTTGGCTGTCAGCCGCCCGATGGCAAGGGCGAGATGCCAGCCCGCGCGCCTCAACGGGAGCCATCGTCTGCGCAGTCACGTCACGGGATTTCGAAGACTTTGTCGGTGGTGGGGTCGAGCGCGAGCGAGCCGCTGGCGAGGCCGGTCACATCCAGCTCCTGATAGGGCGGGTAAGGACTGACGACGCGTCCGGGCACGGCGGTTTTTTTGCCCACGAGGAACTGGCTCGACGAGGGCGATGACGTGCTGGCGGGCGGTTCCTTGGTGGCAGATGAGCCGCCGGAAGTCGCGGGCGGCTCCGGCTCCTTGATCGGCGGGATGTCCATGCCGGGCAGGGTCGTGCTCAGGCTGGCGACATTGGCCGGCGCTTCGGTGGGCTTGTTGTCCAGCCCGGGAGTGGGCGCGGACGAAGGGCTGGGCGCGGGCGGATCCTGCTCGATTTTGGGGATTTCGATTTTCGGTTCCTGCGGCTTCGGCTGCGGGCTGGTGCTGGGCTTGGGCGCGGGCGGCGGAGCGTCCGGATTCGGCTTGATTTTGGGCGGGGTGTATTTGCTCGGGCTTGAGGACGTTTTGGCGGGAGGGGTGGTTTTGGGCGCGGGCGTGTTCTTTTTCGCCGCGGGTTGCGGAGCGGGCGGCTGAGTCCGGGCGGCGGGTTGCGGGGATGTTTGGGGGGCGTAATCATAACGCGGCGCGGCTGAGGGCGGCGCGTCGAGGCTGCGGCCGGGCTGATAGCGCTGGTTGGTTGGCGGCGGCGTGCGGTAGGCCGGAGCCGGAGCAGGTTCGCCGTAAAACATCCGTTTGACGAAACCGCCGACGCGCTCGCCGACACCGGGACGGCGGGCTTGGTAGCCGCCGTTTCCGTAGCCGGGTTGCTGCTGCTGATAGCCTTGCGGCGTTTGGAGGTAGGGCTGCTGCTGGGCTGCCGCGATGCCGGGAAGGCAGGCGAGCGCGAGAAGAGGCGCCAGAAGCATGTGCCGGGGGAGAGGGAAGGTCGTATTCATAGCTTTATCTTTAATAGTTGTTAAAATTCTACTTAACGCAAGCAATTTTATGGCCAAGTTTTTGAGAGCGGCGAATGTAGGGATGGCTGGAATCGCGGCATTGGACCGCGCCGGGCGGCGGTTTATTCAAAAGTGGGGCAAGCTTCCCAGCTTGCCCGTGGCTGCGTGGAACCCGCAGGGTTCCCAGCCATTAGCCGGTGGTTGAGCGCGCAGCGCGAT
>CAZNKC010000213.1:0-9719 GCA_964573315.1 uncultured Verrucomicrobiaceae bacterium
CTTTCCGGCGAGGACGCCGGAAAGAGCACGCGGGACGCGTGCGCTCCATGCGTAAAGCCCTGCAAAAAGGGCTTTTTTGATGAAAAAATAGTTGCAGAATGATGAATTTAGATTCATATGAGGAATATATGAGAATCACCGTTGACATCGAAGACGAAATCATCGCCGCCGCTATGGCGTTGACGGGTGAAAAACATAAAAGTCCCGCCATTGCCAAAGCGGTCGAAAACTTTGTCAAGCGCATGCGCGCCAAAGAGTTTGGCCGCCGGTTGCGGGAGGGGTACTACGATTACCCCATGACCAACGAAGAAGTGGAGTCGCTGGAGAAGCTTTGAGTCATGGTTCTCGTGGATTCCTCCATCTGGATCGAGGCCGCCAGACGCGAGGGCAGCCTGGAGGTCAAGGTCGGTCTTGAGGGGCTTTTGGACGAGTATGAGGCCGCGCTATGTTCGCCGGTGATGCTGGAAGTGCTCGGCGGCGCGCGCAAGGAGGAGCGCAAGATGCTCAACGCCGATTTCTCCTGCCTGCCCTACGTCCGCGTCACCGAGGCCGATTACCTCGCCGCCGTGCGCAACGCATGGCGGCTGCGCGATGCCGGTGTCACGGCGCCGGCCAACGACGTGCTCATCGCCACCCTCTCCCTGCGCGTCCCTTGCCGCATCTATGCCCGGGACAAACACTTCGATGCCATGGTCCCGGTGCTGGGGATCAGGCTTTACCGGCCGGGCTACGGCGGCAGCTACATGGGGGATGAGGGGTGAGGCGCACCTCCTTGTTCGTCCTTGGTTGATTGTGGAGTCATCTGGCGTGAATCAAGTTCCATGCTACTTGGGTCAGCGTGCGGCAAGTTCTCTCGTTCTCAACCCACACCACACAAGCAGCCTCCTCGGTATCGCCAAATTGAAGCTCACTCGCAAGATCGGGATGATACTTCTGGAAAACACTATTGATGAGCGTAGCCCATCCATAACCGTCTGCATCCAACCCCAAGGCCGACAAACGAGTATTGCCGGGCTCAAACTCGTCACCGAACGGTTCGAACTCGATCTGCCACGACAGTTCAATGGGACGCCCTGCATAAACAACACCCTTCATGACCGAGAGCTTAATGGGAGAAAATGTGGTCTCATCGTCCCATATCCCGTGGCTATCTTGATTGACTAACTCGCCAAGGTTTGGGGGCATCGACCAAACTGGAAAAGGATGAGGCATCGGCGTTGGGCGAACAAGAGATATCTAATGCAGATAAAAGAACTCGTTCGCGTTGAGCAGGGCGTGGCAGAAGTCGGCGAGGGCTTCGCGGGCGGGGTCGATCTTGGCGGCGGGTTTGGAGGCGGGGGCGCTGGTCTCCCAGATGAAGGCGTCGTTGGATTGCGCGGGCACTTCCTGGCCGGTGATGTTGGCGATGCAACCGGAGCCGGCCTGCTGCATGGGTTTCCATTCCGGTTTGCGTTCGCCGTTGGACACCACCACCTGGGCGATGCCGCCGTCCCACAGATGGCGTTTCTCCGTGTCCCGTCCGCCGACGATCAGAGCGTGCTTGGCGTCCACGTAGCCGCCGACGACTTCATGCGGCACGGTGACGCTTTGCATAGTCGCCGCCGGGTCGGTGAGGTCGAGGGCGTAGAAGGTGATGCTGCCGCCGTAGGGACGGCCTTCCAGCGGGCGGTTGCTGACCGAGGCGGCGACGTAATGCGCACGACCGGTGGGGATGCGCAGACCGGAGGCGACGACCTCGTAGGCGTGGGTGCCCTGGAAGTCATCGCCGCTGAGCTGCATGATGAGATTGTTGGGTTGATGGGCGGACTTCTGGCTGGTGACGCCGAAGGCCCAGCCGTGATCGGCCTTGCCGTTGTTCCAGCGGGAGACGATGGTGCGCACGGTGGCGTCGGGGTAGAGGGCGTCGAGCGTGACAACGGCTTCGACGAAGAAACGCTCGCCTTCGACCGCGTCCGTTTTCACGCGCAATTTTTCATGCGCGGTGCCGGGCTGGAGATGGAGCGCCTTGGAGGTTTTGACGATCTGTGTGACGGCGGGCGGGAAGCGCTTTGACAGATCGGCCAGCGGGCTGGTGACGGGCGGCGGGGGCGGGATTTCCTGTTTGAGCAGGCCGGCTTGCAGGTTCAAAAACCGCACGCCTTCCTTCAACTCATTCGGGCGGGCGGCGCGGCTGAAGGCCAGTTCGTAAGCGGCGCGCACCTGGGCGGCAGGGTCGTTGTAATGCTCGGAAACCAACCGCGCGGCCATGGCGCGGGCGCGCTCCAGCGGCCAGTCGCCGTTGAAGAGCAGCAAGCTCTGGGTGGCGGTGGTGGTGGCGTCGCGCTTCGGCGTGCTGGCGTAACCGGCGGGGGCGTCGAGGCTGCGCAGAAAATCATCCTGGGTGTTGCGGATTTTTTTGGTGTGGATGCTGCGGCGCGGTTTTTTGGCGTCTTCGCTCTCACCGCCTTCCTTGAGCAGGAGTTCGCCGCTGGCGGCGAGCGCGGCGTCACGCGCTTCTTCGGCGTCGAGACGGCGCGGCAGGAAGCGCCAGAGCAGCTTGCTCTCCGGGTCTTTCACCAGCGTGACGGCGTCCGGCGCGCGGCGCGCGGTCTGGCGGTAGGTGGCGGAGAGGAGGATTTTTTTGTGCAGGGGTTTGAAATGCCAGCCGTTGGCAAGGAAGTCGGTGGTCAGCCAGTCGAGCAGCTCAGGATGCGTGGGCAGCTCGCCGAGACGTCCGAAATCGCTGGCGGTGGCGACGAGACCGCGTCCGAAGTGATACTGCCAGACCCGGTTGACGATGACGCGGGTGGTGAGCGGGTTTTTCGGATCGGCCAGCCAATCGGCCAGCACGCTGCGGCGGCCGCTGGTGGTTTGTCCGGGCTTGGGCGCGGGGATTTCCGGCTCGGAGGGATCGAGGATGGTGAGGAAGCCGGGGTTCACCGCCACCTCGCCATCCTTGCGGGTGGTAAAGCTCGCGGGCATGGCGGGCAGGCCGGTCTCGCCGATGACGAAGGCGGTGAGCGGGGTCTTGGGTTTGAGGTGGTCAAACTGGGCGAGTTCCGCCTGCGCCTCCTTCAGCCGGGTGGCTTCCGGTTCGGGAATTTTGTCCGTTTTGAAACGCACGCGCTCGTAGGCGGCTTGACGCCAAGCGAGCTGCACCACCTGCTCCTCGTAAGGGGTGCGCTGCTCCTTGGGCTTGGCGTACATGGCCTGTACTTCTTCCGGGAACAGGGTCATGGCCTTCTCCGAGGCGCGGACGATGCGCGGCTCCAAGATGCTGTCGATGACGGTACGCGGCGCGGCGGTGGCTTCCTCCCAGATTTTGAGCTGACGCTCGTACTCGCGGAGTTGCTCCGGTGTGGCCAGCGGCTTGTCCTCGGCCCAGGTGATGTTGTTCAGGAAGGCTTGGAGGCGGTAGTAGTCCTTGTGCAGGATGGGGTCGAACTTGTGGTCGTGGCATTGCGCGCATTGCACGCTCAGGCCCATGAATACGTCCGCGGTGACGTCGGTGACTTCGTTTTGAATGAGCTTCCACTGGCCTTCGGCGTCGCGCTGGTTGTACTCGTAAATGGTGTGGCGCAGGAAGGCGGTGCCGATGGCCACCTCCGGATCGTCCGGCGCGATCTCGTCGCCGGCGATCTGCTCGCGGATGAAGCGGTCGTAGGGTTTGTCGTCGTTGAACGACTTGATGACGTAGTCGCGGTAAGGCCAGGCATTGGGGCGGTAAGCGTCCTGGCGGTAGCCTTCGGATTCGGCATAGCGCGCCAAGTCCAGCCAGTGCTGCGCCCAGCGCTCGCCGTAGCGCGGGGAGGCCAGCAGTCCATCGATCAGCCCTTCATAAACCCGATGGCGTTCGGCGTCGGTCTTGGCGGCGTTGTAAGCGGCGGTGAACTGGCGCAGCGCCTCCGGCGCCGGCGGCAGGCCGTGCAGGTCGAAGGTGACGCGGCGCAGCAATTCCTCCGGCGCGGCTTCCGGCGACGGGGTGAGTCCTTCCTTGGCCAGACGGTCGCGGACGAAAAGATCGATCTCGTTGACCCAGGGCTGCCCGTCCGCCGCAGGCGCGGGCGGCGCGGTTTTTTGCAAGGGCTGGAAGGCCCACCAAGCGCGCTCTTCATCGGTGATGACGCCGGGTTTGAAGCCAGTCTTGTCCGCGACCTCGCCCTCCGGCCAGGGCGCGCCCATGGCGACCCATTTTTTCAGCAACTCGATTTGCTCGGACGAAAGCTTGTCCTCCGGCGGCATTTGCAGGTCAGAGTCGGCATAGGTGACGGCGAGGATGAGCGGCGATTTTTCCACCGGCCCCTTCACGACCGCCGGTCCGAAGTGATCGCCGCCGGCGCGGATGTGGTCGATGTGGTCCAGGCGCAGGCCGCCTTTTTGCTTGTCCTGGCCGTGGCAGTTGAAGCATTGCTCCGCCAGCAGGGGACGGATTTTCATCTCGAAAAACTTCAACGCCTCCGCGTCCGCAGCGCGCAGGGCGGCGGGCAGCAGCAAGAGGGCGGCGGCGGTCAGGGCGGGCTTGAATGGTGGAAACAAACTCATGCTATGGAAATCAGGCGCGGGAGCGGCGGGATTGGACAGATTGTTTTTAGATTAATGCTGCCTATATGGTTGAGTTGGACTGGAGAAAAACGCGGCGGAGAGCCTTGTTTTTGCTCGGGAGGGTGGGACTCTGCTCCCACCCATTTTTTTCAGGGGCGGTGCGACGCATGAAAGTACCCCGCCTCTCCGAGGCGGGTGGGAGAGGCTACCCGCCTCGGAGAGGCGGGGTACTTTCACGCATAATCCGCCAAGTATTGCAGGATGATCTCCTTGAGCGGCGGCGGGTTCGGCAGACCGAGGGCGATGGCGCGGGAGCCGTCCACGGCCTGCGGCCAGTTGTCCACGATGCCTTGGATGCGGGAGTCGAAGGCGTCGATGAGCGGCCCCAGAGTGATCCCACGCTCCGCCGCCACTTCAGCGAGCGCCGTTTGCGCCAATTCCGGCGTGACGATGTGGGCGGGTAGCACATAAGCGCGGTCGCTGCCGAGCCGCGCCTCCGGCGTCTCGTGCAGGGCGATGAAGGATTCGACCGCGGTGCGGTAGCCGGTCATCGGGTGGCGCTGATCGCGTCGCACGGGCAGATGGCAGGGCTGGCCGCCGAGCGGCTCGCGGAACATGCCACTGGCCCAGCTCGAAGCGGCGGCGTTGGGTTTGCCGGGGCGGATGATGACCGTGGGCAGCCGTACGCTGCGGCCGTCGAAATGGCCTTTGCGGGTGTGGTCGTTCACCAACAGCTCGCAGATGGCCTTGGTCATGCCGTAAGTGGTCTGCGGCGTATGCTTGGTGCGGTCCGTGTTCACCGCTTCCATGCCCTCCCCGCCGTAGCAGGCGATGCTGCTGGCAAACACCACGCGCGGCCTGCCCGGCAAGGCGCGCGCCGCTTCGAAAACATGACGTCCGCCGTCGAGATTGACACGCAGGGCGTCGTCGAAACGCTCCTCGCACTCGCCGCTGACCATCGAGGCGAGGTGAAAAATCGCCGTGTCAGGCCGGTTGCCGGCGGCGGCGAACACGGTGTCGCGATCGCCGATGTCACCGGTGATTTGTTTCACCCTGGGATCGGCGGCGGGCCGATGAAAAAAGGCGTCGAGCAGCACGATCTCGTCGAGGGATTCCGCCGCGCCGGACGGCCCCGTGAGCTGGCCGCGCTCCAACAACGCGTCACAGAGTCGCGAGCCAATAAAACCGCCGCCGCCGGTGATGAGGACTTTCATGCGCGCAGCCGTAACGCGCGCGGGCTGCGGAGGCAACCGGGAAGCGCGGCATCAAAGGCTTCCGGTTCCCAGCCGGGCTCCTGCCTTAATATTTTCGGACCGACTTGATGGCGTGGATGCGGACCCGCAACTTTTCCAATAGCTTGATCTTTTCCTCAAACGGTAGCGCGGCGAGCTTGGCGCGGTAAGCTCGCTTGCTTTCAATCAGGCGTTTGATCCACTCGCTCATGGGTTGTCAGGGGTGAGGAAACGTTTCCCGAAGTTCTCCCATGTGTCCAGCAATCTGTGGCGGGCCAGAACGGCATCCAGACGGACCGTGTCGAGCACTCCGGTTTCAATGAATTGCAAGATGCGGGCGAAGTCCTTGGCGCGGCCGGTTTTGAGCGCGATGGCGACGAAATCAAACGCCTTGATTATGGACGGGCTTTGAGAGCGGGCAACCCTTGCGATTGCGGAATGGCGAGCGGGCCGCTCGCAACACACCCAGCCGGGACGGCTGGGGTACGGTTCGCCGTCGCGTCGGCCCGCGTCAGGCCGCCGGGAATTTCTGGCTCACGCCGGACACCATCAGGAGTGGGAGGTAGTGCGAAACGGTCTCGTCAGGATTTTCCTCCGAAGGAGCCGCCACCATCACCACCGCGGAGCGTGGCGGCATCCAGATGAAATCCCGGTGAGGCACCTCATAGGTTCGTCCATCCGCCACATGCAGGACAAAGGGCAGATCGTCGTCAATTCGCGCTTTCAGTTCGGCGTGAGTCATGGTGTTCACCACGGATTGTACATCGCATAGGATCGACGAAGATCAGCCAGCAACCTGTCAAAAGTGTAGATGCTCACGGCGCGGTTCAGCATTCGCTGGCAGAGGCAGTCAAGCCGCGCCCGCTGAGCCGGGTCGAGGTTGGACTCGCGTCCAATCACCAGCACCGGCAGGATTTCCACCTCGCGTCGTCCAAAGATTTGCAACAGCGTGTCACTGCCCTGCAAATCATCCACTTTCCAAAACCAATCGGACAATTGAGCCAGCCCACCGAGGAAACGCGGAGACCATTCGGCTGTGTCACGGGTTGATCTTCTGAAAATGCTGCTCGCCTTGGCGTCCTCGAACTCAATGAGAACGAATCGTCCCGATTGTGAGGAGCCGGCTGCCAAATCCACGCGGAAGGCTCCCGCCAAAGATAGTTCCGAAGCCACTTGGTCATAAGCGCCGACGCCGAGAACCGACGCGATGTGAAGCGCGAGATCGGGAGCCTCCTGAAAAAAGGGCAGAATGTCATCCCTTTCTTCGAGTTCGGCTTTGGCATCCAGGAGCTTCCCGAAACACTCCAAGTCCCGAGCGCAATCTTCAGGCGAAAACAGATGTTGTCGAAAGGCCGGCATCTTTCATTCCGACCATCCGAAATACTGGCGCAACATTTCAGACGCCGCGATGTCTTCGACGAGCAGATCCCTGTCATCCTCGCCGCTCACAAAAACCCGAAGCCTCGGGCCGGCCCGCAACACGCGCACTGCCGATCCGTCCCTCAGTCTTTTCGTCTGAGCCACGAGGCCCGGAACAGGCTCCGGCCACTGATTCGCGGTTTGGCGGACGACTTGCAACACTTGGTCCCTGTCGCTCTCCGATAGCGTATGAAGAGCGGACGCCGCCCGCTGCGTGTAACGCACATTCTGCTCAGTGAGGATCATACGGATATTTAACACCACCAACTCCTGCTGGCAAGCACATCCAGGTTTGATGGCGTCATTTTTGAAGTGAAACACGCCTCGGAGAGGCGTGGTACTTTTCCGCGCGCCGCCGTCACGCCAGCCCGTCCATCTCGCCGGTGCTGGTGGCGAATTTTTCTTCATCCTCCAGTCCGGCGCGGTGCAGGGCGCTGAGGAAGAGGTTGGGCAGGGGGTAGTTGTTGGTTTGGTCGAAGGCGAGGTGCCGGCCGTGCTTGAAACCGCCGCCGGCGAACAGGACGGGCATGTTTTTGTTGTTGTGACTGGAGGCGTTGCCGAGGTTGGAGGTGAGCAGCACCTGGGTTTCATCCAGCATGGAGTCCGTCTTCAAGCGGCGCAGAAAGCCGGCCCATTCGTCGATCACGCCTTTTTCCACGATGGCGAGCTGGCGCAGCTTTTCATCGTCCAGCCCGTGGTGGCTGAGGCTGTGGTAGCTGTCCTCGACGCCTTCGATGCCGGAGACGTTGTTGCCGGAGATATGCAGGGTGACGAAGCGGGTGGAGTCGGTGGCGAGCGCGAGCTGGATGATGTCCAGGAAGATGCGCTCCACGGCCACTTCGTTGTCGCGCGGAATGTTAGAAGGGGCTTTAGCGGCGACCTTGGGTTTCGGACGGCGCACCCATTCCTCGTTGGCCACGAGGCGCTGCTCCAGCTCGCGCACGCTGGTGAACCAAGCGTCGAGCTTGTCGCGGTCGCCGGCGCCGACTTCGCGCATCAACGCTCTGGCCTCGGGGCCGACGGCGTCCATGACGCTGCGGCCGCGGCGGATCAGTTCCGCTTGGCGTTCCTGCTCGGCGGCAGTGTCATCGACGAACAGCCGGGTGAAGAGGCGCACGGCGTTGTTTTCCGCCGGAATCATCGAGCCGTTCTCGGTGTAGGAGGGGCTGCTCTGGCCGGAGGTGTTCAGCACCAGGGAGGGGAAACGCGTCTCATGGCCGAGCTGCTTGGCCATGAGCTGGTCGAGTGAGATGGTGTTGCGCGAGGTGGAGCCGGACATGTTCGGGCAGGCGGAAAAAATGCTGCCCTCTGCGGTGTGACCGCCGCTGACGCCGGGGTGCGAGGAGCCGGAGATCACGGTGAAATCGTCGCGAACGTCGTCCAGTCCCTCCAGATAAGGCGAAGGTTTGTAACCGCGTCCGGCGGTTTCCGGGACCAGGAAAGGATTGTGCAACCCGAGCGTGAGGCTGATGCCGACGAAGCGCTTCGCACGCGTCGCGGCGGGCGCGGCGGCCAGGGCCGGCAGCATGGCGTCGAGCAACGGCAGCCCGAGCGTGACCCCCGCGCCGCGCAGCATGGCGCGGCGTGACAGCCGGTGTTTGAAGGTGAAAGAGGGGGTGTTCATTGGGATGGGGGGATTGAAAAATGAAGATTGGAAAATGGAAATTGGAGAATGGTGATGATAAGAGATCGCTTGGAAAGCTGGTGGTTTTTCATTTTCCGATTTCTATGAAAGCGTTGGGTGATGAGCGGTAACGAATGTCTCGGGATTAAGGACTGGAGGTTGAAAAATAAAATGAGGTTATTTACCGCGGTTCTTTTTAGCGGTAATCAGGGAGCTGGCGATGATGCTGCAAAGCTGCTCGCATTCATCGAGAAGCGCGGCCATGCGTTTCATTGGCAGGAGTCGTGCCTTGATGATGAGTTTGATCCAAATACGGCTTTCACGCAGCTCTTTGAAAACGATGCCGAGTTTGTGAATGAAGTCATTTTTGCTCTCAGCCGCATCGGCTTCGCCGTAGTTGGGCGCCGGGGAAGTTCCGGAACGCACAAGCTGTCCGGCAATGTGCCGGCCCAGTCGCGTGTCAGGCAGCGCATCGGCCACACCTCCCACACGCACCGCAAAATCCAGCAGCCGCTCTTCCATTTCCTCCGCCCGTTTCGCGCTCATTTTACAATTTCCAATTTCGATTTTTCAATCTTCAATCCTCACTTTCGCAAAAACACCTCGCTGGTCAAACAAGCTGCGATGAGCGAGCGCAGCCCGTAATCCGGCGCGGCGGCGCGTTTCACGATGGCATCGATCTCTGTCTCATCGCTAAAACGCATGGCGGCGCCGGTGGCGTAGGTGAGGAATTGGCGGGCGAAGCCGCGCGCCAGCTCGGCGGCGCGCTGGGTTTGCAGCGCCTTCCATCCGGCCAGATCCGCGAACTCGCCACCTTCGGGGGTGATGCCTTCGGCGTTCACCGGCACGCCTTTGCCGCTCTGGCCGTAACGGGTGCGCCAGACGCCGGTGGGATCGAAGTTTTCCAAGGCGAAGCCCGGCGG
>CAZNKC010000214.1:0-9650 GCA_964573315.1 uncultured Verrucomicrobiaceae bacterium
GCGCAAAGGCCAGGAGGTGGACCCGGTGGGGCTGCCGGGAGTGAAGATCGCCCGTCTGCTCCAGTTCTGGCCGGCCAGCGGCGCCAATCAGGCGGTGGTGCTGGTGAGGCTCAGCGGCGCGGGCGTCAGCGGCGCCAATGACCTGGCCCTGCTGCTGTGGAATCGAACCGTTCCCGCTCCCGATACGCTGCAAATCCTGCTGCGGGAAGGGCAGTTTGTGGAAGGCGCGGACGCTCCGGCCATCAAGGTGATCCAGCGGGTGGACGTGGAGCCGGTCACGGGCCACTACACGGTGCTGTGCTCGCTGACCGGCGCGGCGGGCAGCAACCAGGCATTGTTCACCGGCCGCACCACCCTGGGCGATGCCACCGCCTTGAAAGTCCTGCGGCTGCCGGTGATGAAGCTGCGCAAAGGCGTCATGCACACGCTGCCCGCCTCCACCAACACCGCGCGCCTGCGCCGCCTGATCCTGCCGGTGGTGACGGACGCGGCGGGAGCGGGCGGCAAGGGGCTGGGACAGGTCATCAATGACGATGGCAAAGTCATCGTCACCGCGGAGTTCGACAACAAGGCGCGCGAGGTTCTGAGCGAAGTGCCGTAGCTGCGATTGAATCCATTGGGGAACGGGGAGTGTTTGACAGGATTTTTGCAGGATGAACGGGAGGGCGGGGCTCTGTTCCCGCCCATTTGTCCGCGGGCGGAGGCGGCGTGGAGCCTCTGGAGGCAGAGCGCAAAGAGCAGGGCGCAGGGCGGCAAAGGCTTCGCTCTGCTCTCTGCTCTCTGCGCTTTGCAAATGATCGGCTGAAGCCTGGACACCAACGGCTCCGCGCCGCCTCCGCCCTCGGAAAAGTGGGCGGGAATACAATCCCGCCCTCCGGTTAGCCGAGGGAGCGGGCGGGGCCGGGCTGGATGCGTTTGTAGTGCAACTGCACGCGACCCAGGAACCAGCGCCATTTGGCGCCGGGCTTGCCGTTTTCGAGCAGGAAGTGCGGGCAGTTTTTGTTCGGCGGATTCTGCCCGCGGCGCGGCCAGTGGTAGTGCGGGACGACGTGGCTCAGGGGGATGCGATAGACGTAAGCGGTGTAGGCGGCGAGGCGGGCGGTTTTGTCGATGGTGCGGCCGAGGTCGTTGCCGCGGTGCTCGCACATTTCGATGCCGATGCTGTAGTTGTTGCCGGGGCCGTCGAAGTCGGCGTGCTCGCCCTGCTCGCGGCAGGGCAGGTGCTGGATGGCCACGTCGTCCTGAGTGGTGAAGTGCCAGGTGAGGTAGCCGATGCGGTTGCCGCCGGGGCGGCGGGTGGCGCGCAGGGCGCCGCGCTTGAGGGCGAGGGCGTGGTTGTAGGCGTTGCCGGTGTAGTTCTGCGTGCTGTGAATGGTGATGTAGCGCGGCGTCATGCGCCGCAGCCAAGTGCGGCCGACGCGCCCGGCGGGGATCAGGTCCACGCGCAAGTTGATCTCGCGCAGCAGTTGCTCCGGTGTGACGGGGCCGAGCTGCCGGTCATCGTAGCGCCACGGCGCGGAGCCCGGGCCGGAACCGTAGCGCGGCGTGCTGCCGGAGCGGCAGCTCATGATGACCACGACACAGGCGAGCAACAGGGCGGGCAGGGCTTTTCTCATTGTTTCGGAAAAGCTGATAATAAACCATGCTGCGGGATGACGCCAGCCTTAACCGGGAAAAATGCGCGGTCACTCAGGAGCTGCGCTCGCGGCAAGCCGCCGCCAAGCATGGGGCGCAGGCATCCTGCCTGCGCGAGAACAAGGAGAGGCGGTTTGTAACCGCCAGCACCGGAGGGCGGGGCTCTGTTCCCGCCCATTTTTCTGCGGGCGGAGGCGGCGCGGAGCCCAAGGAGCAGCCTCTCCACACATGCAGGCTGAAAGCCTGCAATACAGGTCTCAGGCAGAATGCCTGCGCTACCTGCAGGCTGAAAGCCTGCATGACTCGTCACGGGCAAGAATGCCCATGCTACTTGCTACCCGTCGCTGCCGATAGCCTCCACCGGGCAGCCGGCCAGGGCTTCCTCGCACAGGGCGCGCTCGTCGTCCGTCTCCGGTTGCTTGAACACGTAGGAATGGCCGCCGTCGTCGTCACGGGTGAAGTTCGCCGGAGCCGTCTCACGGCAGAGGTCGCAGTCGATGCATTGATCGTCCACGTAGTAGGCTCCGGAAGCGTTTTGCGAGTACTTGTTTTCGGCGTCTGCCATGATGAGGGATGTGAGGTTTGTTTTTTCGGGCAGCAAGAATAGTGCCGGGTCAGGGGGTTGCAATGGGAAAATGAACCGCTTAGTTGTGAGCCTCCCTTTTTCGGACTTCGGATTTCGGACTTTTATCTTCTCTCCCCATGCCCCCGCCCCCTCTCCCCGCCCAGGAAGGCTGGTTCGTCCAGCATCTCTTTTACCACATCGACCACGGCTTTTGGGCCGCCCTGACCAGGGAGGAGCGGCGCGAGCGCCTGACCCGCTTCACCGAGACCCTGCAACGCATCCGCGCCCACGACAAAACCCAGCTCCTCACCCTCGGCGTGGTCAGCCCGAAGGCCGACCTCGGATTCATGCTCGTCACCGCCGACCTGCACGACTCCCACCGTTTTGAAAAAGAGCTGACCCTCTCCCTCGGTCCCGAGGTGCTCAGCCCCGCTTACAGTTACCTGTCCATGACCGAATGGACCGAGTACTCGGAAAAAGAAGAGGACGCCGCCGCGCGCATCGCCCGCACCGAGAACCTGGAGCCGGGCAGCGAGGCCCACACCGCCCGCCTGGCTGAGTGGAAAACGCACATGACCAAGTACTACAACGACCGCCTCTACCCCAACCTCGCCGACTGGCCGGTCGTCTGCTTTTACCCGATGAACAAGCACCGCAACGTCGGCGCCAACTGGTGGATGCTGGAGTTTGAAAAACGCCGGGAGTTGATGGGCAGCCACGCCCGCACCGGCCGCAAATACGCCGGCAAGGTGCGCCAGCTCGTCACCGGCTCCACCGGGCTGGACACCCACGAGTGGAGCGTCACCCTCTTCGCCCACGATCTTTTTCAAATAAAGAGCATCATCTATGAGATGCGCTTCGACGAAGTCTCCGCCGTGTATGCCGAGTTCGGCGACTTCTTCATCGGCCTGCAACTCGACGTCCCCGACCTCCTCGCCCGCCTCCAGCTCGTCCCATGAAACGCCTCTACCGCGCCGCCCTCGTCGCCTCCGAACATCACCGCGAACCGCGCCCGGCTGACGTGCTGGTGGAAGGCGGCATCATCACCGGCGTGGCGGACCGCATCGCGGACGCCGCCGGAGCCGAGGTCATCGACTGCTCCGGCCAAGTGTTTTTGCCCTCGCTGTTCGACGTCCACGTCCACGCCCGCGAGCCGGGCCGGGAGGACAAGGAAACCATCCAGTCCTGCTCCGAGGCCGCCATCAACGGCGGCGTCACCGGCATGGTCTTGCAACCCAACACCACCCCCGCCATCGACAGCGCCGCCGCCGTGCAGAACGTGCTCGACATCGCGCGGGAGAAATCCCGCATCTGGCCCAGCGTCTTCACCACCGGCGCCATCACCAAGGGCCGCAAGGGCGAGGAACTCGCCGCCATCGCCGGCATGAAGGGCCGCGGCGCGGTGTATCTCACCGACGACGGCGACCCCGTCTCCAATCCCCAGGTGCTGCGCCGCGCCATGGAGTATGCCAAGCAGTTCGGCCTGCCGCTGGCCAGCCATTGCGAGGTGAAGGAGCTTTCCGGCAAAGGCTCCATGCACGAGGGCAGCGTCTCCTACAGCCTCGGCCTCCAGGGCATCCCCGCCATCAGCGAGGAAATCTGCATCGCCCGCGACATCCGCATCGCCGAGTACGCCGGCGTCCACCTGCACATCCAGCACGTCTCCACCGCCAAGGGCATGGACACCATCCGCCGCGCCAAGGAACGCGGCATCCGCGTCACCTGCGAGGTCGCGCCTCACCATCTCATCTTCAACCACGAGCACATCGGCGACTACGACACCCACTACAAAATGAACCCGCCGCTGCGCACCGCGGAGGACAACGCCGCGCTGCTCCAGGGTCTCCTCGACGGCGTGTTCGATGTCATCGCCACCGACCACGCCCCGCACACCGAGTTCGAAAAAAACCAGGACTTCGCCAGCGCCCCCTTCGGCATCACCGGGTTGGAGACCGCGCTGCCCTCGTTGCACCACTACTACATCGCCAAAGGCGTCTTCGGCTGGGATCTCCTGGTCAAACGCTACGCCAACGAACCCCGCCGCTTCCTGCAACTGCCGGACACCGAAATCAAGGAAGGCAACGCCGCCGAGTTCATCCTCTTCGACCCCGCCCGAACCACCACCTTCACCCGCGACTTTATGCGTTCGAAAAGCCGCAACACGCCGTTTCTCGATCAAACCCTGCAAGGCCAGGTGACGCGCGTCATTTACCGGGGGCAGGAGTTGCTGGCGCGGTGAGGGGGGACACTGTTAACCGTATGCGTCGCGGGTGGATCATTGCAGCGGTACTGGTTTGCGTGATTGCGTTTCCATTTGTTTCGCTGCGTGTCTCGACAGTTCGCGCGATTGCCCGCATCGAGGCGTTGCAGGGGCGTACCGGCGATTTCGCTGACCTCACGAAGACGATTCGCACCCGATACAGCAGCGTGGATTCGCCCGATGGGCTGGAGCGTGCCCGGGCGGTGTTGGGCTTGGAGAGCGTCACGAATTTATCGGTCGTTCGCTTCAATGGCGAGGTATTGCCTTATTACTACGGCCATGTGGCCTACGACACGAACAAGCAGCAGGTCGTCAGAGTGGCAGTTGATCAGTTATGGTGAGGGCGGCTAACAAGGGGGGCTGCAGCGAACCGCCGCCCCGCTGGGCCGTCGGACGGTTCAGATATTTTGTCAGCGACTGTTGTCGCCGACCGAGTTTTCCCGGCGGTCGCTGAGCTTGGATGTAGTGACTTATGTCATCAAAGTTGAGGTGTGTATGGCAAGAGAAGAACCCCGTAGGGGTTCGCCATGAATAGCCGGGGGTTGAGGAACGAAACCCCCGGTCATGCCGTGGGTGCCCCTTTGTTGAGGGCGAACCCTGAAGGGGTTCTCCAATGCTGGGTGGGGGTGGAGTGAAGCCTTTAGCCGATCATTCCGAGCGTCTCCTGCGTTCCCCCTTTTAAAGGCTTGACTTCAACGGCCCGCATTGGGCAACCCCTCCGGGGTTGATCTACGGAAATCGGTTGTTACCTTTACACCGGGGGTCGTTCGACCCCCGGCTATTCACGGGGAACCCCTCCGGGGTTCGAACTTGTCAACCTTGCTGGCATGAACCCAGTAGCCATCCTCCTGAACAGCCCCGAAGGGGCGGCGCAACAAAGCCCAGGGCAAGCTCCGCAGGAGCGCAGCCCTGGGAACCCGGCCCGGCAACCACCCGCCTTTTGATGAGCCCTGAAAGGGCGGGACACCGATAGCGATGCAACGGTTGTCCCGCCCTTTCAGGGCTGGGAATGAAGTTGGTTAGGGTCATGATGCCAACCCAGGGCGGCGCTCGCCAAGGCTCGCTTGCCCTGGGCTTTGTTGTGCCGCCCCTTCAGGGCTGCCATTCAGTTTGCATGATGGCGTTCTTTGCGTTTCGCGTCGCGCCATTGAACAATTCGATTTGCAACTTCCTGTTGCTTTTGGCTTCTCCAAGCTCGGCCTCTCAGGTCATCAACGAATTTAGACATAACGGAATTCCAGTGATTGGCATCCAAATTGAGATCATAAGGTATTGTGGAGATGCCTTCGACAACTTCGCCCAAACGGGCACCCGCATTATTGCTTATTATTTCTTCACTGCTCGAAGCAAATTTGAAAAGAATGGCTAAAACGTCTTCCGGACGATCATACTCGGTCAACATTAGCCTGACAGGCCCGCCAAACGGTGTGGAGAGTCCTTCACGCATGCGCAGGCGCGTCAATTCCTTTCTCCCGAATATCTGGAAAATTAGAATGGACAACAATGCCAAAACAATAATGCAAGCTAATAGCTTGCTCTTATACGACTTCTTCATTTCTTTTGCGGGCATTGAAAGTGGAGTGGAATGGTCCCTTCAGGACTACCCGCGCACGGCATTCATGGATCACCTATCCCATGACGCCGAAAACGGAACACGAGCAAACCTCACCCAACCTCACACCGCCACGGCCAGCGCTTGGTCGATGTCGGCGAGGATGTCGTCGATGTGCTCGATGCCGACGCTGAGGCGGACGAGGTCGGGGGTGATGCCGCCGGCGGCTTGTTGCTCGGGGTTGAGCTGGCTGTGGGTGGTGCTGGCGCTGTGGATGGCGAGGGATTTGGCGTCGCCGACGTTGGCCAAGTGACTGAAGAGCTGCAAGTTGTCGATGAACTTGCGGCCGGCCTCCAGGCCGCCCTTGATGCCGAACACGACCATGCCGCCGCCCTTGCCCTTGAGGTATTTCAAGTTGGCGGCGTACTGCGGATCGTCCTCAAGGCCGGGGTAGCGCACCCAGGTGACGCCGCTGTGTTGCTTGAGATGCTTGGCGACGGCGAGAGCGTTTTCGCAATGCCGCTCCATGCGCAGCGGCAGGGTTTCGATGCCTTGCAGGAAGAACCAGGAATTGTCCGGGGCGATGCAGGCGCCGAGATTGCGCAGCGGCACGGTGCGCATGCGCAGGATGTAGGCCAGCGGCAGCAGCGGTTCCGGCAGGTCGATGCCCCAGCGCAGGCCGTGGTAGGAGTTGTCCGGCGTGGTGTAGAGCGGGTGCTTGCCGGCGGCCCAGTCGAAGCGGCCGCTGTCCACCACCAAGCCGCCGATGCCGGCGCCGTGGCCGCCGAACCATTTGGTCAGCGAATGCACGACGATGTCTGCGCCATGCGCCAGGGGCTGCGTCAGATAAGGGGTGCTGAAGGTGCTGTCCACGATCAGCGGGATGCCGTTCTCCTTGCCGATGGCGGAGATGGCTTCGAGGTCGGCGATTTCGAGCGCGGGATTGGAGACGGACTCGACAAAGAGCGCGCGGGTTTTGTCGTCGATGGCTTGGCGGAAATTCTCCGGGTCGTTGGAATCGACGAACTTCACGGTGATGCCGAGGGCGGGCAGGATGTCGTTGAACTGCGTGTAGGTGCCGCCGTAGAGGTTGCGGGCGGAGACGATGTTGTCCCCGGCCTGGGCCAGATTGACGACGGAATAAAACACCGCGCTGGTGCCGCTGGCGGTGCCGAGCCCGCCCATCTCAGGCGCGCCCTCCAGCAGTGCCACGCGCTTTTCCAGCACGTCGGTGGTCGGATTCATCAGGCGTGTGTAAACATTGCCCAGCTCCCGCAAAGCAAAGAGATTGGCGGCATGCTCGGTGTTTTTGAAAACGTAGCTGCTGGTGCGATAAACGGGCACCGCTCGCGACAGGGTGGTGGGCTCGGGGCTGTAGCCGCCGTGCAGGCAGAGGGTCTCAAGTTTCATGGTTGGAGGCAGGAGTTGTTGGACAAACGGCAGCCAGCATAGGAGCATGACCGGCCAGCGTCAATCTCTCCATGCCCGATCCCGCCGCCACAACTGTCCCTCCATCCCCCGGCCCCGCGCGGCGGCGCTTTGGCAGGAGCGGCATCGCGCTGCTGGTGCTGATCCTGGTGGTTACGGGTATCTGCGCGCACCGCGCCATCGACGGCCCCAAGCCCTGGGGTAAGGAAGTGGCGCGGCGGATGGCGGACGGCAAAGACTTGCGCGCGAAAGAGTACGGCATCGTCGGTGTCTGGTGGGGCTGCGTTGTTTCGGCGGGCATCGGCGGTGTGCTGCTGCTCGGAGCGCGGCTGTGGATGCCGGGCGGTCCGAACGCGCCGCGCCGTCTTGCCGCGCCGCCGCCGCACGCGGGCGGTCTTTTTCATCTGGCGCTGTTCCTGGTGCTGGCGGGCGCGGTGCTGCCGCGCGCGGCGCAGCTCACCCACAGCTTTTGGAACGATGAGGAATATACGATGCGGCGTTACATTCACGGCGGCTGGCAGGAGGCGGCGGGTGGCGGCATGGAATTCAAACCGGCGCCCTGGCACGACACGCTGTTTGAAAACTACAAGGGCAACAACCACCTGCTGCAATCCGCGCTCACCCGCCTCAGCCTGGATGCCTGGCGCGTGCTGCGCGAGATGCCGCGCGAGGCGTTCAACGAGGCCGTGGCGCGGCTGCCCTCGCTGGTGGCGGGCGTGTTTACCTTGGTCGGAGTCGCCCTGCTCGGCGTGCAGGTGGGGCGGCAGTGGACGGGCATCGGCGCGGCTGCGCTGCTGGCTCTGCATCCCTGGCATGTGCGTTACGCGGTGGAAGCGCGCGGGTACTCGCTGATGCTGTTCTTCATGGTGGCGGCGGTGCTGGCACTGCTGCACGCGCTGCGGCGGGACAAGGCCGCGGCGTGGCTCGGCTTCGCCTTGGCGCAGGCGGGTTTTTTGCTGAGCTTCGCCGGCTCGGTCTATGTGGCTGCAGCGATCAATGGCATCGCCGCCGTGGAGCTGCTGCGCCGCCGGGAGACGCGCCGGTTGCGCACGCTCATCGGGTTCAACCTGCTGTCCGCCATTCCGGTACTCGTGTGGATGCTGCCCACTGTGCCGCAACTGCTGGCTTTTCTTGACCGGGAAACCGTCCTGCAAACTCCCATCGGCGCGGCTTGGGCGCGGGACATTGGCAGCCATTTGGCGGCGGGCATTTTGTTTCACAATCCCGAGCCGGACCTGCACCTGGGCACAAGCTGGGCCGCCCAAGCCGCCGCGTCACCGCTCTGGCAGCCGCTGCTGCTTTACGTGCTGCCGTCGCTGGCGGGGATCGGGTTGCTGCTCACGCTGCTGAAGGCGTCCGCGGGCCGGTTCATCGTCTGGAGTCTTGTCGCTGGTGGCGCGCTGGCCATCGCCCACAACGCGCTGGCCGGGCAGTCGATGTTGTCCTGGTACCTGCTCTACCTGATCGTCCCGCTCTGTCTGGTGGTGCCGCTGGCCTGTCATTGGCTGATGCCCTGGCCGGAAAAAACCGCCGGACCTGCCATCTTGCTGGTCGTCGCCTTGTACGGCCTCGCCACCAAGGACGCGCGCGACCGCTTCGTCCGCCACGACCGCCAGCCGATCCGCCAAGCCGCCGCCAGCTACCGCGACGCCCACCCCGATGCGCTGGCCGCCGTGTTCGGCGTCAGCGACCGCCAGATAGCAAGCTACGACCCCCGCGCCGCCGTGGTGGAAACCGTGGACCAACTCGACGCGCTCATCGCCGAAGCCCGCGCCGACAAGCGCCCGTTCTTCGCCGTTCTCTGCGGGCGCAGCGCCACCCGCCAGCGCCTGCCGGAAGTGACCGCCCGCGTGCTGGACAGCGGCGATTTCAAACCCCACGCCACCTTGCCGGGCTTGGAGGCGATGTTCAGTTACGAGGTGTGGCGGCTGGCGCGGTGAGGAAACGGAACGCAAACGGTTCCGGGCAAAATGCCCGGATCACACTTGGCAGGCTGAAAGCCTGCCCCACACAAGGAGAGGCGCTTTGCAAGCGCCTGCCCCGGAGGGCGGGGCTCTGTTTCCGCCCATTTTTTCGCGGGCGGAGGCGGCGCGGAGCCGGGGGACAAGTGCGGACGTATAGCCCGGGATGTTTGCGCTACATCATGCAGGCTGGAAGCCAGAAGTGTTCCGAGAACGGGTCTCAGAAGACAACGGACAAGAGCGGCAAGG
>CAZNKC010000215.1:0-3612 GCA_964573315.1 uncultured Verrucomicrobiaceae bacterium
CAGCGTGCCCGGAATCCGTTGCGAGATTTTTCATCTCATAGGGATCGGTTCGGGTATGGTAAAGCTCCTCGGCAGGCCGTTTCATGTAGCGTTTCACGAGATGATAAGTGGCGGAGTTGTCCCAGGCGGTGGCCATCCAGCTCGACCAGTACGCATTGTGCGCGGCGCTGCCGCCCAGCAGCCCCATGAGGTGTTTCTCGATGAAAATCTCGTCCGGCGTGAGATTGCGAATGTAACGCCACTCGCCGTCGGTGACGGTGCGGATGGGATAGGCGGAGCCTTCGGGGATGTTGTTGTGGGCGCCATAGGCAAAGGCGCGGTGCGTGTCCTTTTCCCCGCGCAACACGGCAGCGAAGCTGGAGCCGTCGAAGCCCCGCGCCGCGCCGCTGGCAAGCTCGACCAGCGTGGGCGCGACGTCCGCGTACTGCACGAGCGCGTCCGTGCGCTTGCCAGCAGGAATTTTGCCCGGCCAGCGGGCAATGAGCGCGGTGTGCAGGCCGGTGTCCCAGTTGGTCCATTTGTTGCCGGGGAATTGCGAGCCTTGCTCGCTGGTGAAAAGGACCAGCGTGTCCTGCTCGCGCCCGGCTTTTTCCAGCGCGTCCAAAATCTCGCCGGCTTGCCCGTCCATGTAGGTGATCTCGGCGAGGTAGGCGGCAAAGTCCTGCCGCGTCTTCGGAGTGTCAGCGATGTTGGGCGGCAGCTTGAGCTTTCGCGGCGGGTATTGCGAGGCGTCGCCCATGACCCAGGGGACGTGCGGCTCGGTGAGCGCGACGACAAGACAAAAGGGCTGGGCGGAATCGCGCGCGATGAATTCCTTCACACCGGCGAGATCGTGGGACTGCGTGGGATTGCGCACGCAGTTCGGGTCGAATCCGGCGACCTCCTCGAACGGAAACGCCTCTTGCGGCTGCACATGCACCTTCCCCGCCAGCCCGACCCGGTAACCAAGCGCGCCGAGATGATGCGGGAGACTGCGGACACCGGACCGGCTGGCGCTGTGGTTCCAGGCACAGCCATTGGTCAGCGGATACTGCCCCGTGTACAACTCCGCCCGGCAAGGCTGGCACATGGCCATGCTGAGATAAGCGCGGTTAAAAGTAAGGCCGGACTCGGCGAGGCGGTCGAGGCGCGGCGTCTTCGCATTTTGCCCGCCGTAAAACGGCAGGTCGCTGAACGTACAGTCATCGGCCAGGATGATGAGGAAATTCGGAGCAGCGTCCGCGCAGCGGGCCGTGTTGATAAAGGACGCAAGAAAGACGATGAGAAGCAGAAGGCGGGGCATGAAAGTGGAGACGGACGGCGGCAGCGGAACTTTCCGTTTTCAAACCACGCCCGCCTATTCAGAACCCACGGGCCGGCTCACCAAAAACCATTCCATTTCCCACAAAACCAAATGACGCCGGGCAGGACGGTCACGATTTTCGCAATTTTTCCAAGCACTGAGCGCACATTGTGCTAGCCTTCGCGCTCCCGGCGCGATGCGCTCCCCTAAAAACTCCCCGACATGGCCAAAAAAACGATTCATGATCTCGACCTGAGCGGCAAACGCGTGCTGGTGCGCGCGGATTTCAACGTGCCTCTGGAAGAACAAGACGGGCAAACGGTAATCACGGACGACACCCGCATCCGCATGACGCTGCCGACCATCCAGGCCTTGATCGAAAAAGGCGCGCGGATCATCCTGTGCAGCCATCTGGGACGCCCCAAAGGCAAGCCGGATCCCAAGCAAAGCCTGCGCCCGGTCGCCGCCGCGCTCGGCGCGCTCATTGGCCGGGAAGTGGGATTCGCCGAAGACTGCATCGGCCCCGAAGCGAAGGAGAAAGCCCTGGCGCTGACGGACGGCGAAGTGCTGCTGCTGGAGAATGTGCGTTTTCACGCCGAGGAAGAGGCCAACGACTCCGGCATGGCCGCGCAACTGGCGGAGTTGGCCGAGGTCTTCGTGAACGACGCCTTCGGCTCCGCGCACCGCGCCCATGCCTCAACCGCCGGTGTGGCGGCGCATCTGCCAGCGGTGTCCGGCCTGCTGATGGAAAAAGAGCTGGCTTGGCTGCATGACGAACTGGAAAATCCAGAGCGGCCCTTCGTGGTGATCCTCGGCGGCGCCAAAGTGAGCGACAAGATTCAAGTGATCGACCGCCTGCTCGACAAAGCCGACGCCATTTTGATCGGCGGCGGCATGGCCTACACCTTCAAGATGGCGCTCGGCGAGGGCATCGGCAAATCGCTCTGCGAGCCGGACAAGGTGGACACCGCAAAAGCCGCGCTGGCCAAGGCCGCGGAGCGCGGCGTGAAGTTCCTGCTGCCGGTGGACAACATGATCGTGGAAGAACTCGATTTCAAAGGCAAGACAGTGAGCACGCCCGCCTTCATCCAACCCGGAGAGAGCATCCCGGACGGCTGGGAGGGAGTCGATATCGGTCCCGAGACGCTGAAACTTTTCGCCGGGGAATTGAAGTCGGCGAAGACCGTGATCTGGAACGGACCGATGGGCGTTTTCGAGATCAAAGCCTGCGCCGAAGGCACCTTCGGCGTTGCCAAAGCGGTGGCGGAGGCCACGGCTGCCGGAGCCAAGACCATCATCGGCGGCGGCGACAGCGTGAAGGCGGTGAAAAAAGCCGGCATGGCGGACCAAGTCACCTTCATCTCGACCGGCGGTGGCGCTTCTTTGGAGCTTTTGGAAGGAAAAGTGCTTCCAGGAGTGGCGGTCCTGCAGGACAAATAAATTTCCCGCCGCCGCGTTCCATCCATCCACCCTCGCTATTTTGCCCAACCGACACTCGAAACCCCGCATGGCCTTCATTCGCAAACCCATCATCGCCGCCAACTGGAAAATGCACATGACTCCGCAGGAGACGGAGGAATTTCTGCGCGCGTTCGCCCGGCTGGTGCCGGAAAAATGCCCCATTCAAATCGTGGTGGCTCCGCCCTTCGTCAGTCTGGAGCGGGCCTCCGCCGCGCTCAAAAACGGACGTGAAAAAGGCATCGAACTCGCCGCGCAAACCATGAGCCAGCATCCCGCCGGAGCCTTCACGGGCGAGACCAGCGCGCGCATGATCAAAGAGTGCGGCTGCGTCCATGTGATCCTGGGGCACAGCGAGCGGCGGGCGATTTTTGGCGAGACCGACACGGCGATCAACGCCAAAGTCCACGCCGCCCTGGAGGCGCGCCTGCGCCCGATTCTGTGCGTGGGCGAGACCCTGGAGGAACGCGACGGCGGCCGGATCGAGTCCGTACTGGAGACGCAACTGCGCGGCGGGCTGGCCGAGGTCGGCGCGCACAAGGCGCTGGAATGCGTGATCGCCTACGAGCCGGTGTGGGCCATCGGCACCGGCCGCACCGCCAGCCCCGAGCAGGCGCAGGAAGCGCACGCCTTCATCCGCAAAACGCTGGGTCAGATTTTCGACGCCGATACCGCGCAAAAAATCCGCATCCAATACGGCGGCAGCGTGAAGCCCGGCAACATGGCGGAACTCATCGCCCAACCGGACGTGGACGGCGCGCTGGTCGGCGGCGCCAGCATGGAAAGCGCGAGCTTCTGGGAGATTTGCAAAGCAGCGATCGAGTACGCCAGCCATTCGTGACGCCAAAGCGGGGCAAGCTTCCCGGCTTGCC
>CAZNKC010000215.1:3712-9620 GCA_964573315.1 uncultured Verrucomicrobiaceae bacterium
GAAATCTTGAAAATGTGAAAAGAACATTGACGCTTCGGGCGCAAACCCCTTATAAGTGGGCACTTCTCGAAAAAAACCTCTCAAACAACCGGCCCATCCATCTCCATGAGCGACGCTGATCCCAACGCCCCAGTCCCGCCCACTCCGAAAACGAGCGCCGTGCCGCTCAAAAAAGAAACCGTGCGCATCACGCTGCGAGCGCGCCCCGGCGCGGGTGTGACGCAAGCACGCGAGGAAACCGCTCCCGTGTCGCCGATCCCGCAGACCGCCAAGAAAGCGACCGCCCCCATCCAACTCCCCTCCGCGCCCCTGCCGCCGCCCGCGCCCAAGTCCAGCACCACGCCCGTGACCCTGCCGCCTGCTCCGATGCCGCCTCCTGCGGTCGCCGCGCCCCGGCCCGTCGCCCCGCCCACCGCAGCGGCTCCGGGCGCCCCCACCGCGCCGCGCCCCGTCGCGCCCGCAGTTCCCGGTGCTCCTCGTCCAGTGGCTCCCGGCGCGCCACGCCAGGAAACCGGCGCCATGACCACGCCGCTGGCGCCACGTCCGGTGCCGCGCCCCGTGGGTGCTGGAACCGCGCCGATGGCTGCCGGACCGGGCACCACCGAGCTGCCAAAGGCCACGGTCAAGCTTCAAATTCCCGGCGCTGGCGCGCCCGCGCCGCGTCCGCGCATCGCCACGCCGTCCGCTGCGCCGGTCAAGCGCGCGGCCCAGCAGGATGCCGAGTCATTTGATGATGACAAGGATCCCGAAGCCGGACTGGTGCCGCTGTCCGTGGTCTGCATGGTTCTGAGCATCGTTTTGCTGGTGGTGCAAATGCTGGGCACGGATGTGGTGACCAGCGCCCCGGCCAACCAGCCTTCCCCGCTGATGGTGCCCGAGGTGACCCGGGTGGACTGGGAAAACCCGGACGCCACCGGCGCATGGAAAAACAGCTTTGACCGCATTTTGCCGCAGATTCCCCAATAAGCCAAGCTGCCGTCAAAGCCGTCAATTTTTTCGAACTCCCTTCTTTCCCTCTTTCCACCATGCAAGCTCTCGCCTGGATCGTCTTTCTGCTTTCTGCCGCCACACTGGTGCTCAACGTCCTGACCCGCTCCGGCAGTTGATCTGTACCACAGCCGTCCCCGGCTGTGTGTCTCAAGGGGCGTCCCGCCCCGCTTCCCTCAACCGGTGATCGGCAGCAGAGCCGCAACAGCGTGACCGGCTCGGTCACCCTCCATCCACAACCACGCAGCGAGCCAGCGGCTCGCTTCACCTCTTTCCCCATGACAAAAACCGGTCTCCGCGCTGAGTTCCGGAGATTGCTGCGGGAGCAGCCACGCGATGAACTGGAAGCAGCCTGCCGTGCGTTGGAGGATCGCGTCGTGGACTGGTGTGGGAAAAATTTGCCAAGTCCGCGAACCATCACCCTGTTCGGCGGACTGCCCGGCGAGCCCGACTTGGCGGCGCGTGCCGCCGAACCCCTGCGTGCGATGGGGCACCACACCGCGCTTTTTGCCATCCAGCCCGAATCGGATTCGGGAGAAATGGAATCTTTTGTAGTGGAAACCTCTGATGCGATGCGGCGCGGACCTCGCGGCATTTGGGAACCTGATCCCGCACGATGCAAGCGCCTTGCCCCGGAGGAACTGGATGTGATCTGGGTGCCGGGATTGTTTTTTTGTCCCGATACAGGCGCGCGGCTGGGACGCGGCGGCGGTTATTTTGACCGTTACCTGGCACGGACCCCGGAAGCGGTCTGGAAGATCGGCGCGGCATTGGACTGGCAGTTGCGCGCCGGATTGCCGGTGGAATCCCATGACCAGCGAATGCACGGCCTTTTGGCCGAAAGCCGCTGGATCGGCTTGGCGGATCGAAAAAGACTTTAACAAGGCATTTCAATCCCCGGCTTAACCACAGCCTCGGTTTTGCGTGCCTGCATCGGATTGTATTTTCCATAATTTCAACAATACCAACTCTTCTTATTCCATTTCATGCGCCCACCTCGTCTCAAAACCTGAAAAAAATTCAATTTTCTTGTTGCGCGGGCATACTTGAAGCTTATTCTCTAGGTGTGCTTCTCTTTCATGTCCTGTCGAGGCTTTGCCTGAAACGCAATTCTCCCGCCCGGTTCATGAATCAGCAAGCCACGGTCTCCTTAAACTCTCCACGGCAACAATCCCTCATGAAACTCATCACACAAACAACGCGGGCGTTCCTCCTCACCCTTGTCTCAGCCCTCACCCTCGTCTGGGGCTCAACCTCATCCCAGGCGGCGGTGGTCATCACCATCGCACAGGTGGGCCCTGATGTCGTGGTGACTACCACGGGGACTTTGGATACCACTGGTTTTACCATTTTTGGTGGTGGTGGTTCTAACCAAGCGACTCTTAGCGCGTCGGTCATTCGTTTGGGATATGCCGCCTCAGTAACTGATTTTACCCCTGGTGTGGGTGTGAGCGGCCCCAGTACCAATTTCTCGTTTATTTCTGGCTCGACTAACGTAGCAACAACTGCAGCGAATGGCGATGTGTTTGCCTTTTTCCCAAGTGGTGGATCAGCTACCATCGTACTACCCGAGAACTATGCGTCGAACTCTCCGTTGAGCAACACAATTGTGTGGACAAACACAACCCTGGCTGGCCCGAACCCTGCTGGTCTGAACATCACAGGACTCGTCCCCAATGATTACGTCTGGACCCTTGCCAACGGTGACACCATCACCATCAGCGTCATCCCCGAACCTTCCCGTGGCCTGCTCGCCTTGCTGGGAGTGGGAGCCATCGTACTGCGCCGCCGCCGCACTCAGCCTGCCAAGGCTTGTGCGTGATGCCGCCTGAGTCTGGAGACCCTTTTTACAACCACGCAGCCGGAGGTCGTTCGACCTCCGGCTGTTTTTTTGAGTTGATGTCCAACCTCTAGGCGATTCGAAAAACCGGATCATCCGGGAAGTGGATGCATTCTGGGAGGGACCGGAGTTGGTCCCTCTTCTTGGATGTTGGGGAAGCTGGTTCATCCAAGGTGGGGTGTAGCCGGTCGGTTTGGGGCCAACGATGGCGCGGCAGCTTTTGGGAGTGCGGGGCTTGGCACCGCTTTGGATGAGCGGCCAAGCGACGTGGCAAGCGGCAGACTCGCACCTCTGCTGCCACGCCACGCCCCCAATCCAAAGCTGCGCCAAGCGCAGCACCAAAAAGGCGGCAGCGTTCCTGGCCTGCTTCTTTATCTCGATTCCGGCTCGACATGGATGTACCAAACTTCCCAGATGAACCGAAAACTTCACGGCGCAGCCGCCATTTTAAAGAAACGGCTAGAACCTGAACAATGTGCGGATTGGCTAAAGATAGACACCTGCTGCTGCCTGCCTTAACTCTTCTTGCAAGCAATGACACGGCAACGTCCGGCCAACCGCATCCACCACCTCAAAGCGACCGCAGCATCCTCAGCGTCTCCGCTAGTTGCTTGTGGCCCGCCTTTTCCGTCAGGCGCGGGAACTTGCCGTTGAGCATGACGTACTTGCCGTTGCGGGTCAGCATCAGCTTGCGCTCTTTGATCTCGACCTCGCTCACGCCGGCGTGGGCGGCGGCGAGGCGGATGGCGGCGCAGGTGAGCAGGTTTTGCGCGGCATGGGGCAGCTTTTCCCCGAACTGATCCCGCCACTGCGCCTCCAGCTCGCCCAACTCTTTGCGCGTCATCACCTCCCCTAAAGCGCGATACGCCTGAATGCGCAGCTTGGCGTCCTCAATGAATGCGGCGGGCAGGTAAGCGCCGGTCGCACCCTGCGACGCGTCGAGCATGAGCGCCTCGTTCATCACCAGGAAATCCGCCCGCAACGCCACCTCCACCGGGCGCGCCACACGGCGGCCCTGCATCTTGTTCACCGCCTGCTTGAGCATCTGGCAGTACAAATCAAAGCCCACCGCCGCGATGTGCCCGCTCTGCTCGGTGCCGAGCAGATTCCCCGCGCCGCGAATCTCCAAGTCCCGCAGCGCAATTTTGAACCCGCTGCCGAGTCCGGTGTATTGCTTGATGGCGTTCACCCGCTTGCGCGCGTCTCCGCCCTCCACGAAATCACGCGGCAGCAGCAGGTAGGCGAAAGCTTGGATGCCGCCGCGTCCCACGCGGCCGCGGAGTTGATACAAATCCGCCAGCCCGAAGCGATCGGCGCGGTCGATGAGAATGGTGTTGGCGTTCGGAATATCGACGCCGCTTTCGATGATCGTCGTCGCCACCAGCACGTCCGCTTTTCCTTCCACGAAAGTGTGCATCACCGTCTCCAGCATCCCCTCCGCCATCTGGCCGTGGCCGGTGACGACCTTCGCCTGCGGACACAGCAGCCGGATGCGCGCGGCCACGGTCTCGATGCTCTGCACGCGGTTGTGGAGAAAAAACACCTGCCCGCCGCGATCCAACTCGGCCTGGATGGCGTCCCGGATCACACGCTCGTCGTAGGGACACACCACGGTTTGCACCGCCTGCTTGTTCGGCGGCGGGGTCTCGATGGTGGACATGTCCCTCATGCCCATCAGCGCCAGATAGAGCGTGCGGGGGATCGGCGTGGCGGAGAGCGTGAGCACATCCACCAGCCGGAACAGCTCCTTGAACTTCTCCTTGTGCTTCACGCCGAAACGCTGCTCTTCATCGACCACCGCCAGCCCCAGGTCTTTGTAGCGCACGTCCTTGGAGATGAGCCGGTGGGTGCCGATCACGATGTCCACCGATCCCTCGCGCAAGCCCTTGAGGATGTCCTGCTCCCGGTGCTGCGGCGTCAGCCGGCTCAGCATCTCCACCGTCACCGGAAACTCGCTCATGCGCTCGCGGAAGGTGTGGTAATGCTGCCGCGCCAGCACCGTGGTCGGCACCAGCACGGCCGCCTGCTTGCCGCCCATCACCGCCTTGAACGCGGCGCGGATGGCCACCTCGGTCTTGCCGAAACCCACGTCAGCGCACAGCAGGCGGTCCATCGGTTTCGCGCTTTCCATGTCCGTCTTGATCTCCTCCACGCAGCGCAGTTGGTCCGGTGTCTCGCGATACAAGAACGACTGCTCGAACTCCACCTGCCACTTGCTGTCCGGCGCGTGCGCGTGGCCCGTCAAGTGCTGCCGGTCCGCCGCCACGCTGAGCATTTTGGCGGCGAATTCCTCCACGCTTTTTTCCGCGCTCCGCCGCGTGCGCTGCCAGCGCGCGTCTCCCAGCTTGCTCAGCGCCGGAGCCTTGCCGCCCACGCCGACGTAACGGCTCACCAGATGCGCCTGCGCCACCGGCACGAACAGCTTGGCGTCATCCGCGTACTCCAGTACCAGCACCTCCTCGCGCCTGCCGCCCGCCGCGCGTATCTCGATGCCCCGATACCGAGCCAGCCCGTGATCGGCGTGAATCACCAGATCTCGCTCGTTCAACTCCCGCAGCACGTCGCGCGCCTTGCGCAAGGTCTCGGGATCATCGAGCTTCGAGCCGCGCACCCGGCGCACCGTCTGATGCCGGCCAAACAACTCCGCGCCGGTCAGCACCGCCAGCTTCGCGCCCGGCGCCGTGAAACCGCGATACAACACGCCCAGCGCCCGCTCCACCCGTTGCAAAGCGGCATCCGCTCCGGCGGCGAGCAATTCGTCGAAGCGTTCCCGCTCGGCGTCGTTGTGGAAAAAAATCACCACCCGCCAGCCCGCCGCCAGCCACTCCCGCGCCTGCGCCGCGAACTGCTGCCGCCGCGCCTCGTGCAGCACGAAGTCGGAAGCGTCGAACACGCCCAGCGGATTTTCATGCAGCGCGGTGGAAAAATCCTCCGCGCCCTCCGCCAACACCGCCCCCGGTAGGATGCGAGCATCCACCGGCAGGGAGGCCGGCGCTTCTTGTTTGCCCGACTCCACCCGCAGCACGAGGTCGCCTTTTTTCCAGTGGTCTTTGACCTGCTCATAGGTCTCAAGGGAACCGT
>CAZNKC010000216.1:0-9599 GCA_964573315.1 uncultured Verrucomicrobiaceae bacterium
TATGGCTGGAGGAGGCGGAGGCAGAAGCGCGGGAGGCCGCAAAAAGGCGAACATTCAAATTGTTCCGCTGATCGACGTCGTGTTCTTCCTGCTCGCGACGTTCATCATGTACACCATGTCGATGTCGAAGAACATGGGGGTCAACGTCCAGTTGCCGGGCGCAAATTCTTCGACCAAACAGGCGAGCACGGATGATGCCCTGACCATCTCGGTGCTCAAAAAAGGGGAATTGTTTTTCAACAAGGACAAGATCACGATCCAGCAATTGCCGTTCCGGCTGCAATCCTTCAAGACCCAGCACAAGGAACCCAAGGTGATCGTGAACTCGGACGAGGCCGCGGAAATGAAGGATGTGATCCGGGTGATTGACGAGGTGAAGGCCATGGGAATCACCAAGGTGGGGTTCGCCACCCGATGAATCGGCGCATGACACTTGGCAGACTGCGATGAAAGCGTTTTTCTGGATCATGGTGGCCGTGTTTATTCACGTGCTGCTGCTGCTTTTCGGGAAAGCTTTGTTTCCGGCTTCCGAGAAAAAGGAAGAGATCAAGGTCACCGAGGTGGATTTGACCGATTCCGCCCAGGATCCCGAGGAGGCGGAGAAGACCGAGGAGCCGCCCGCCGAGTTGGAAACGCCGCCAGATCAGTTGCAGATGGACACGAAGGTCTTTGAATCGGCCGATATGGCGCCGGAAGCTCCCGCGGCGTTGTCCGCCATGAGCCTGTCCGATCTGGCGGGCGCGCTGGGAGGCGGCATGAGCGACTTCGGCGGCGGCGGGCTGTCGAGCGGCGGCGTCATCGGCGGAACGGGCATGGGCACTGGCGGAGGCGGGCTTGGCGGAGACGCGTTGAGTTCGTCCGAGGTGGACGAGCGGCCCCGGCCCGCCGGCGTGCCGTCGATCAAGCTGCCGCCCGCTCTGCGGAAATTGGGAGGCAAGGTCGTGGTGATGCTGGTCGTGGATGACAAGGGGAAGGTATCGAATCTTCAAGTGGAAAGCTCGACCAATTCGGCGCTCAACAGCTATGTGCTGGATGGCATCAAGGCGGTCCCCTTCGAGCCGGCGATGCGCGGCGGCAAACCGGTGTCATGCAAGGTGCGCCTGCCCATCGTGCTCGGCGCCAATTAAGAAATGAAAAACAGCGTTCTTATGCGTTTCTTTTTGACCAATGTTCTTTTTCTAACAGTTCTCGGAGGCGCTGATCTGGCCGGCGCCGACCGCCCCGGGGCTTCGTTCTACCCCGCCGACTATTTCCGCTCCGCCGAATTTCGGAACGCATTCCTGGGAACGCTGGGGGTGAAAACAGACGTGGAACCCAAACTCTCCGACCAGGAGCAGTACTACCTGGAGCAGATTCAGCCGTTCATTGGCGAAGACATCGATGCCTGCATCAAGGCGTTCGAAAAAATCGCCTCCCCCAACGCGACGGCGAGGTTCGATTATGAACTGGGGGTGCTGTTCATGCAGAAGAACGATGTGGAAAAGGCCCGCGAAGCCTTGCTGAACGCCGTTTCCAAATTCGACCGTTTTCTGCGGGCGCACAGCAATCTCGGTCTGCTCTACACTCGCGCCAACCGCACGCGGGAGGCGATCCCGCACATCACGAAGGCGATGGCGCTCGGCCAGGCGAGCGAGGAGTTGTACGGGATGCTGGCTTACTGTCATCTTCAAAACGGGGATTCGCTGAGCGCCGAGAGCGCCTATCGGAACGCCATCATGCTGGGGCCGGACACGCTGGATTGGAAGACCGGCCTGGCGCAGGCTTTGTTCAACCAGCAAAAAGCGGCGGAGGCGGCCGCTTTGTTGGATGAGCTGTTGAAGCAGAACCCGCAAAAAGAGCTGCTCTGGACGATGCAGGCGGCGGCTCAAATCGCCAATGGCCAGCCCTTGAAGGCAGCGCAGAACCTTGAGGCGCTGGCGATGCTGGAGAAGGCGACGGTCAAGGAATACTCGATGCTCGGAGACATCTACATGTCGGAGTCGCTTTTTTCCCTGGCGTCGCAAAGTTATATCGCTGCCGTATCGGCCAAAGGCGCTCCCGCTTCACCGGAAGATTTCTTGAGGCACGCCGACGCGCTGGCGCAGCGGGCGGCCTATTCCGAGGCGAAGGAACTGCTCGCCGCCGTGGAAAAACAGTTTGCCCAAATGGAGCCCGCCCAAAAGGTGCGGCTGCTGAAGGTGCGCAGCCGGATCGCGATGGCGGAGGACGCCGCGGACATGGCGGTGGCGCTGCTCGAAGAAATGATCCAGACCGATCCGATGGATGGCGAGGCGTTGATGCTGTTGGCGGACCACTACTTCAAGAAAGGCGAGGACGCCGACTTGGTGCAGGCGATTTTTTATCTGGAGCGCGCGGTCAAGATCCCCTCCGCGGAAGCGGATGCCAGCGTGCGTCTGGCGCAGGCCAAGATCACCAAATCGTCAAGTGAAGCGGACAAAGGCAAGAGGCTGGAGGCGATGACCGCCGCCGTGGAACTGCTCAAGCGGGCGCAGGAGTTGAAGAGGCGGGATTCCATCGGCAATTACCTGGCTGATTTGGAAAAAACCGTGCAGCGGCTGAAAAGCCGGTGACGCAGGCGAGTCTGACAAAGATGAAAAAGCCAGCCGGGTCTGTGGCAGGAAGACCGCCCGCAGCGATGGCGTGTGTTTCAGGAGTCGATCTGAGTTTCGCAACGCATTCACCGCGACGGGATGCCGGCCACTCCGGTTTCATCCGAGAACATGGAGCCTCCTTTGGCATGTCGAAGACATGCTCTCCGCCGCTGTCAACTGACGCTACAACAGCGCGCTCAGCTTCTTTGCCAAAGGCTTGATCAACGCGGCCGGACGGTAGCGCAATGACACAGAGGACAGATCGCCAAAGGACTGGCCCGCGAAAGGATTGGCCGTCTGCACAAACACCCGCGCCGGATTGCCGCGGGTGGCGGGGCTGCTGAGTTCGTATTCCACCGTCATCTGCTGCTGGCCCGCCTCCATCATACCTTGAGCGCGCAGCACCACGGGCTTCACCACTTGGGCGCCCGCCGAGGGAGCGGTCACGACGGTGGCGTTATAACCCAGCGACTCCAAACTTTTAACCGCCGCTTCCGCGAACCGGCGGGCGTCCTCCCCGCTCATTTCTCCTATCACCGGTTTGCCGGAAGGCACGACCACTTCCACCGCCCGGGATTGGCTCCAGCCCAACCGCTCCACGGGAGTCGCCGTGCCGCGCAACCGCATGGCCTGCCCGGCCACCCGCTGATCCTTCACCATTTTCGTGTCCGTCACCGTGATGGTCCGCGTCTCGGACTGTGCCGGAGGCTCCTGGCTCGCCGGTTTCGGTTTGCTGGCGGCTTTGATCAGCAGGGTCAAAACCACCACCGAAGCCAGGATCACCGCCGCCTCCCCTCCACCGATGCCACCCTGGCTCCGGCCCTGGCCGCCGCCATGGATGGGATAGTACACGGGCGTGCCTCCCGTCCGTCCGCCACGGGCAGGCGCCTCCACCTGCCGCTCCGTTTTTTGCGTGCGATAATAGGTCTCCATCACGTCGGCCCGGTCCACCTGATAGGTGTAACGGTAAGGCTGCCCACCCAGCCGTTTGGCCGCGATTTCATGAAATCTCTCCAACGCCGCCGTCGGATTCCGCAACTCATTGCCCACCATAACCACCTCCACGCCGCCGGAGGGCAGCTTATTCACCTGCTGCTTCACGAGCATTTTGTCCGCAAAATCCATCCGTGCCGTTTGATGGCACGAGGTGAAAAGAGCCCCGATCAAAATCCCTGCAACCGTCTGACAAAAGAGTGGCGATGCGCGCATACGGAACGGACGGTATCATGGGCCGGCACTTGACTGCAAGCGCCTTGTGCAGGCCCGCTGTTCATCCCAGCGGGATGACGGACGGGCCACTGATGCGCCGGCCGGGTGAAATCCGGATTTCCCGGAGTATCAATTTGGACCACGCGCAGTCCAACTCCAAAAGCCCCCACGTCCGTCTTGCGCCCCGCAGCCGGACAAGCCATCATGCCCGCCGATGACCTCCAACGCCCACCCCCTGCTCGCCCGCGATGTCCACCGCCGTTACCACCTCGGCGGCCATGATCTGGACGTGCTGCGCGGCGTGGACTTGGAAGTGGCGCCGGGGGAAAAAGTCTTCCTCTGCGGCGCGTCCGGAGCCGGCAAGACCACGCTGCTTTATGTCCTCGGCGGCTTGGAAAAACCCACCGCCGGAGACGTGCTCGTCCACGGCAAATCTCTCTACCGCTCCAGCCCCAAGGAACGCGCCACCCTGCGCAATCGCGGCATGGGCTTCGTCTTCCAGCATTATTTCCTGCTGCCGGAACTGACCGCCCTGGAAAACGTCACCCTGCCCGCCTGGATCGGCAAACGCGACGCCGGCCAGCGCGCCCGCGAACTGCTCGACCGCGTCGGCCTCGGCGCCCGGCTCGACCACCTGCCCACGGAACTCTCCGGCGGCGAGCAGCAGCGCGTCGCCATCGCCCGCGCCCTCATCAACGACCCCGGCATCCTCTACGCTGACGAACCCACCGGCAACCTCGACGCCGCCACCGGCGCCGCCGTCATGGACATGCTGCTCTCCATCGTCGAGGAAGCCGGCAAGACCCTCGTCGTCGTCACACACGACACCGCCATGGCCGCCCGCGGCGACCGCCGCCTCCACCTGCGCGAGGGGAAGCTGCATGAAGGCTGAGCTTGCCTTGCGCCGGACACCGGTTCATGTTGACCATTCCGCTTCCGGCGGCCACTCAAGACCTCCCGCCCCCCGACCCTCCTGAATGAAAATCCACATCGACGGCCAACTGCTCGACAAAGAAGACGCCAAAATCTCCGTGTTCGACCACGGACTGCTCTACGGCGACGGCGTATTCGAGGGCATCCGCATTTATCATGGCCACGTCTTCCGCCTGACCGAGCATCTGGAGCGGCTTTACGAATCCGCGCGCTCCATCTGCATGGAGATTCCGATCTCACTCGCGGAGATGGAAAAGGCCGCGCTGGAGACCGTCGCCGCCAACAATCTGCGCGACGGCTACATCCGCCTCGTCGTCACCCGCGGCGTCGGATCGCTCGGCCTGAACCCCTTCCAATGCCCGCGCCCCGGTATCATCATCATCGCCGACAGCATCGCACTGTATCATCCAGAAAAGTATGAGAAGGGACTCAACCTCATCACCTGCGCCACCCGCCGCCCCACGCCCGCCGCGCTCAGTCCGCAGGTGAAGTCCCTCAACTACCTCAACAACGTCATGGCCAAGATCGAGGCCATCCAGGCCGGTTGCGAGGAAGGCATCATGCTCAATGAACAAGGCTACGTTGCCGAATGCACCGGCGACAACGTCTTCATCGTCAAACGCGGCGCAGTCTTCACCCCGCCCATCTCCGCCGGCGGACTGGACGGCATCACCCGCCAGGCCGTGATCGAGCTGCTCGGCAAACTCGGCCTCTCCTGCCAGGAAAAAATGCTCACCCGTCACGACCTCTTCACCGCCGACGAATGCTTCCTCACCGGCACCGCCGCCGAGGTCATCCCCGCCGTGCAACTCGACCGCCGCCTCATCGGCAGCGGCAAGCCCGGCCCCGTCACCGCGCGGGTCGTGGATGCCTTCCACGAGATGGTCAAGCACGACGGCGCCCCCGTACCGTATTGAAGGCCGGCCGCCTGCAATACAACCTGCCTTGCTTCAAAATAAAACCATAAAGAAGACCTTGGAGCCCTTTTGAACCCACCTGCGTTGCCAACGGCTCCCGCAAAAAGCAGGTGCAGCCACCCAGGATGCATGGTATCGGGCATCTGTGGATTTCATTGGAAAGGTAGAAGTTTCAGTGGAAGCTTGAGGGAGCCCCTTCCCCTCGAAGGACCGTAACTCACCCATTTTCAAACGTCCCCGTAGTTCAATGGATAGAACAAGGGTTTCCTAAACTCTAAATGCAGGTTCGATTCCTGCCGGGGATACCAGACTGAAAATCAAGCGTTCGCAACGGAAGTTCGGGAAAATACAAGACCAGCCGCACCGCGCCTTTTCTGTGCGCCATTCTTTGAGCGGCGCAGGGTCGCGCCGCCGGATTTCGGGATCAGGCGCTCAGTCTTGCTCCTCGATCTTGACCGGCGCGGTGGAGGCGATCATTAAAGCGGGTGGAGGCAGGGAACGCCCGGAATGATCGGCTAAAGCCCTTGACTCAAGCGATCATGCAGCGTCAACCCCATGGGGTGTAATCCCCGTTCCTCAGAGATGAATCCACCATCCACTCTCCGGAGGATCCCCTCTGGCCGAACTCAAGCCGGATACTTCGCCAGCAACTCGCCAGCCTTCGCCGGATCGATCTTCTCGTGGAAATCGTCCTCCACCATGCACACGGGGCCGAAACCGCAGGAGGCGAGGCATTCGGCGAACTCGATGCTGTATTTGCCGTCCGCGCTGACGGCGATGGGGTGATGGTGGTCGGTGTGGGAGCGGTCGATGTTGGCGGCTTGGCAGAGCGAGTCCATCAACTCGTAACTGCCCGCCATGGCGCAGGAGAGGGTGCGGCAGACGCGGATGTGCCATTTGCCGGGAGCGGTCTGGCGGAAGCCGGGGTAGAAGGTGACGACCTCCAGCACTTGGACCGGCTCCAGGTCGAGCTTGGCGGCCACCCAGGTCACGGCTTCGTCGCTGATGTAGCGGAAGTGATGCTGGATGAGGTGGAGCAACGGCAGCACGGCGCTGCGTTTGGACACGGGGTAATGGGTGATTACCTCGTCCATTTTCGCTTCAAGTTCCGCGGGGATTTGCATGTGGCTGCTTAATGGGATGAGTCTGCGGCCTTTGAGGCGGCGATGATGTCCATCGATACGACCTGCGGCAGGGACACCAGGATCAAGCCGCCTTCGGGCGGAAAAAAAACAAAGGTTCCCTCCTCACGGGGGAAGGCGATGAACTCGGGATGCGACACTTCGAGCGACCTGCCGTCTGTCAGGCGGATCAGAAACGGCCTTGCCGCCGCGCTGCGTGTAAAGCTTTTGATCTCGTCAATGGTCATGCCGCCAGTATCGCTTGGGAAGGGGTTTTTGGCAAGGGAGAGGCGCGCCGGCTAACGGTCGCACTCGCCCATCACGAAGTCGAGGCTGCCGAGGATGGACGGGATGTCGCTGAGCATCTCGCCCTTCAGCAGCTTGGGCAGGATGCAGAGGTTGATGAAACTGGGGCTGCGGATCTTCAGCCGGAACGGCACGCCGCCGCCCTTGCTGCAAATGTAAAAGCCGAGTTCGCCCTTGGGATTCTCCGCGCCGAAATAGACCTCGCCGGGCGGGGCGTCGATGCCCTGGGTGGCGATGATGAAGTGGTGGATCAGCTCCTCCATTTTCATCAGCACGCCTTCTTTTTTCGGCAGCAGGCCCTTGGCGTCGGCGACGTTGACCGGGCCGCCGGGCAGGGTGTCCAGCACTTGGCGCAGGATGCGCACGCTCTGGCGCAGCTCTTCCATGCGCACGAGGTAGCGGTCGTAGCAGTCGCCTTTCTGGCCGATGGGGATGTCAAACTCGTACTTCTCGTAGCCGAGGTAGGGGTGCGCTTTGCGCATGTCGAACTCGACGCCGGAAGCGCGCAGGTTCGGCCCGGTTAGGCCGTAGGCGATGGCGTCCTCCTTCGAGATGATGCCGACGTCCTGGGTGCGACCGATGAAGATGGCGTTCTTGGAGAGCAGCTTGTCCACTTCGTCGATCACCGGCTCCACTTCATCGAGGAATTTGCGCAGGCTGGCGACGAAGCCGTCCGGCAGGTCGCGGATCTGGCCGCCGACGCGGGTGTAGCTGGTGGTGAAGCGGGCGCCGGTGAGCTGCTCGCAGAGGTTGTAGATTTTCTCGCGCTCGTTGAAGGTGTAGAGGAAGACGGTCATCGCTCCCACGTCCATGGCGAAGACGCCGACGCCGAGCAGGTGGGCGGAAATGCGCGCCATCTCGCAGCAGAGCACGCGGACGGCCTGGCCGCGCTCCGGCAGCTCCCAGCCCATGAGTTTTTCCACGGCGCAAGCGTAGGCGACGTTGTTGGCCAGCGGCGCCAGGTAATCCAGCCGGTCCGTGTAGGGCACGAACTGGTTGTAGTGCATGCTCTCGGCGATTTTTTCGTCGCCGCGATGCAGGTAGCCGACGTCGGGGTCGGCCTTCTCGATGATCTCACCGTCCAGTTCCAGCACGAGGCGCAGCACGCCGTGGGTGGCGGGGTGGGAGGGGCCCATGTTCAGCACCAGCTTTTCCCCCACCATGTCCTCGGTGGTTTCCTCCAAAGCCTCCAAGTGCCGCGCCGTTCTGGCGGCGGCGTCCGGGGCTTCGTATTCGCGGGTGACGGTGGGCATGTCGGCTTGGGGACGACTATTCTACGCGGGGCAAGGAGCGGCAAGGTGAATTTGTGAAAAATTTCACAAGCTCCGCTGATGCGGGGTTTGCGGACACTGGCGCGGGCAGGTTGTTCGCGCTTTCAGCGTGCCAACGGAGTTGCGCTCCACGCTCTTTGGTAAGGCGGAGTTGCACTCCGCCCTGTCCATCGAGGCTGTGCCTCGATGGTCTTGATGAATGGGGCGGGATGGGAATCCCGCTTGACAGGGCGGAGCACAGCTCCGCCTTACCTCCACGCCACCTCCCAAAGCGGTTGCGCCGGCGGGGTGTCCGTGGTTCATTTGAACCCATGAAAATCCGGATCATCAATCGCTTCCTCGCCGCCCTGGCGGCTCTGGGCGCGTTGCTGCCGGCCGACGGCGTGCTGGCGTCCGCGCCGGGCAGGGTCGATGACTCCACGCGCGCGTTGAGCGAGGAGGTGAAGGCTGCTTTGCAGCGGGAGGTCGAGGATTTTTCCCGGGAAACGGGCGTGCCTTTGCTCGTCAAAGCCGTCGCCTACGTGGAGCCCGGCGTGAGCCTGCGCGAAGCGACACGCGCGGCGCGGCGTGAGTTCGCGGCGCAAGGGCCGGTGGCCCTCATCATGATCGACCGCGGCAAAAACAGCATCGGCATCTCGCATTCCCCGGAGTTGTGGCAGCGCTACCCGCTGGCGCGTCTCGTCGAGACGCTGCGCGCGGCGGTGAACGGGGCAAACGCCACTCCGAGAGCCCCGCTGGAGGAAAAGCTCACCGCCACCTGCCGCCGCTGGATGGCCGACGTGCGGGAGCTGGAAAACGAGCGCCGGCTCGCCGCGCGCGCGCTCCAGGGACGGGACAAACCGGTGCTGCTGGTCTTCGGCTCCCTGGTCGGCTTGGGCGGGCTCGGCGCCCTGGTGCTGGCGTCACGCGGGCGGGCGCGGCAGGCGACCGGCAGCGAACGCTATCGCTTCCCGGACATCGCCGTCGGCCAGCGCCTGGGCGCGCCCTACGGCGGCGGTCATATTGCCGAGTGTGAAGCGGGACAGCGGGAGGCTTGAAAATAGTACCCCGACTTTTGGAGCGCACGCGTCCCGCGTGCCGCGTTCGGCGTCCCGCCGAACGCATTGCGGCGGCAGCCGCACACGGTCACCCGTGTCGCCCGCGTGAAATCATTCCGTTGCTCTCGCGTCTAGGGCAACCCAGCTTTGCGTTGGCGAACTGCGCCAACCCTGCGTGTTCGCTGCGCTCAATCTTTTCGGCGAGGACGCCGAA
>CAZNKC010000217.1:0-9519 GCA_964573315.1 uncultured Verrucomicrobiaceae bacterium
ATCCACTCCTCCAGAGTCTCCAGCCCCGCCGTCACCAAGTCCGGCTCCAACGCGCAGCCGAAAGGCGCCGCGTTGAGGCTGCTTATTGACAGCGCGCCCTCCCGCACGTCCATCGCCGCGAAACCCCGCTCGTGCCGCCGGAACAAATCCCCGTGCGCCGCCAGCGCCGCCTCCTGCACCGCCTCCGGCCACATCGACAGGCCGCGGAAATAATGGTGGCCGTTGCGCTCGACGTGCCCCACGCCCAGCAGCGCCTGCATCGCCAAATCCTGCACCGAGGCCACCGGCGCCACGCTCGCCAAGTCCTCCCCGCTCACGAAACGCCGCCCGCCGTCGGCGGCATTGGCCCGCCGGATCGTCGCCGCGTTGGCCAGCCCCTTGAGGATGCCCTTGCAATTTTTGTGGCTCACCCCCGCGTACCCCAGCCGCAGTGCCTCTGGGCAGGCATCCAAGCTCCCGTCCGCCTCGTCGATCAGCAACGGCGGCGCGTCCTCCCAGCGCGCCAGCACCTCCCCCGCCTCCGCCGTCAGGGACACATCCCGGCGCAAGGGCTGTTCCACGAACAGCAACCGCCCGCCCAGCAGATCCCGCAACCCCGCCTCCGCCCGCAGCCGCTCGAAGTACTCCCGGAAAGCCGCCATGCCAGCAAAGGCCTCGTTGCCGTCCAGCGTGCTGCGCCAATCCGCCGCCGCGCCGCGGTCCAGCACCTCCGCCACGCGCCGCAGCCGCTCCCGGTCCGCCTCCAGATCCCCGCCGAGCTTGATTTTGAAATGGCTCAGTCCATAAACCCGCGCGCATTCCTCCACGCTCACCGGCAACCCGTCCTCCGGGCGCTCCGCCTCCGGCACTTCCTCCGCCGTCAGCCAGTCGCCCAGCCCCACCGTGAACCGCGCCCGCACTTGATCCAGCGGACGCGACGGCAAAAAATCCGCCGGGCTGGTCCCGGCCAGCTCCGCGCGCGCCACCCCCAAATCCGCCACCACATGGCCCGCCCGCAGCAGCTCGTGCAACGGTCTGCCCGCCGCCCGGCACAGCGCGTCCAGCACCGCGCGCTCCATCAGGCTCACCCCGAACCCCGCCAGCAACCCCGGCAGCCCGCGCAACTCCGCCCAGCGCGCCTGCTCATCCCGCACGTCCCGCCACCACGCCGCGTAATCCCGCCGCGCCGCGCCCGCGTTGCGCGCGATCCGCGCCGCGTTCTGGATCACCGCCAGCATCTCCGCCAAATCCTGCTCGAAGGTCGTCTCCGGATTTTTGGTAAACCACTTCGGCGGCAGCCCGTCCGCCGCCATCCCGCGCTGAAGCGCGCCGCCGCAGGCCACCTCCGCCGTCACCACCAAATGCGGCACCCGGGTCAGGCTGGAGATGCCGTAGCGAAACGGAAACCGCGTCCGCATCGGCAGCACATGAAAATGAAACGCCTCGATTTGAAATGCCAGCATGGGCCGCACTCTGCCGCGCTGCGGCGGGCTGTCACAGTGAAAATTTTTCGCGGCCCTCCTTGTCACTTCACCAGCGGCACATGCTCCCCGCGCACGAGGTCTTCCAGCGTCTGCCGCTCCCTCACCAAATGCGCCTCCGCGCCGTCCACCAGAATCTCCGCCGGCATGGGCCGCGTGTTGTAATTCGACGCCATCGTGAACCCGTAAGCGCCCGCACTCATCACCGCCAGCACGTCGCCCGCCTTCACCGGCGGCAACTCGCGATCCTGCGCCAGGTAGTCGCCCGTCTCGCAGATCGGCCCTACCACGTCGGAGCGCTCGGTTTCCGTGTCCGCCGGTTTGAGCACCGGCACGATTTGATGCCAGCCCTCGTAGAGCGTCGGGCGGATCAGGTCGTTCATCGCCGCATCGACGATTTTAAACACCTTCGCCGCACCGCGCTTTTCATAAACCACGCTCGTCAGCAGCACGCCCGCGTTGCCCACCATGAAACGGCCCGGCTCCAGCAGGATGCGCAGCCCCAAGTCCTCCAGCAGCGGCACCACCGCGTCCGCATAGGCCTGGATGGTGAGCGGATGACTTTCGTTGCCCTCCAGGCTCCACCAATCCGGACTGCCGGAGTCCAGGCTCTGTTTATAGACGATGCCGATGCCGCCGCCGATGCTGAAAAACTTCAGCCCGTGCTTTTCCTTCATCGCAATCACCAGCGGTTTCACCTTTTCCACCGCCTCCACGAACGGCTCCACCGAGGTGAGCTGCGAGCCGATGTGCATCTGCAAGCCGCGAATCTCCAGGTTCGGGCATTCCGTGGCGATCATCTCATACACCGCCGGGATGCGGCCGAAGTCGATGCCGAATTTGTTCTCGCTTTTTCCGGTCGTGATCTTCGCGTGTGTCTTGGCGTCCACGTTCGGGTTCACCCGCACCGCCACCGGCGCTTTCAAACCCAGCTCGCCCGCGATCAGGTCGATGAAACGCAGCTCCGCCTCCGACTCGGCGTTGAAACAGTAAATGCCCTCCCGCAGCGCGAACTCAATCTCCTCCCGCGTCTTGCCCACCCCCGCGAAGGTGCAGCGCGCCGCCTGCCCGCCCGCGCGCAGCACGCGGAACAACTCCCCGCCGGACACGATGTCAAAACCCCCGCCAAGCTGCGCGATGGCGCTGAGCACGGCGAGGTTCGAGTTGGCCTTCACCGCGTAGCAGACCATGTGGTCCAGCCGCTCCAGCGCCGCGTCCAGCCGCGTGTAATGGTCGGTGATCGTGGCCTTCGAATACACATAGAGCGGTGTGCCATGAGCCTCCGCCAGCGATTGCAGATCGACGTTCTCGGCGTGCAGCCGGCCCTGAAGATAACGAAATTGATGCATAAGAGAGGCTCTCCCCATAATCGAAAAACCCGCGCCTGCAAGTTTGCTCGCCAAACGGAAGGCTGGATTGTATTCCCGCCCATTTTTCCGAGGGCGGAGCCAGCGCAAACCAGCACCCCTCGTAAGCGCATTCGCCAAAATGCGAAAAACCGCCCCTATCCAAAGCCTCCATCCAGGAACCCCGCTCCGCCTCCCCCGCCCGCTTTTTTCTTCTCTTAGCGCAAAAAAGCAAATGACAAGGCTCTGCCAGCCTCTATACTGCCCGGCTCCAACCCATGCGCAAATCGGGCCGAAGTAGCTCAGGGGTAGAGCAACGCATTCGTAATGCGTAGGTCGTGGGTTCGAATCCCACCTTCGGCTCCAGCATTTGTGAAAAATGACCAGCATCACGTCCAGGCCCCGTCGCAGTCCTTCGGTTCGCAAGAGACGCAAGGAAGCGGTCTTTTCAGTCTTGCGTAAAACCATTGGCTGTCTGGCGCTCATCGTCATGATCGCCGCCGTCTTCAAGGTAGTGATGGCCAATCTGTGGGAGGAGCCCCCCACCGCAGCGGCCTCCTCAGGCAAAACTGCCGGCACGGTCCAACCCGTGGCGGCCCCTTCCCTGGCCGCGGCTTCCACCTCCCCTTCCCCGAAAATCCCGCGCGCCCTGCCGCTGCTCGGTCTGCCCCCATCCTCCCAGCCCGCGGCGGAGGCGGAAACGGCGACGCCCGCCGCAGTTCCCGCTCCAGCCCCCGCCGGCGCCTCCCCGCCACCCTCCGCCGCTTCCGCCTCCATGGCGGACACCCAAATCCGCGGCATGGAGCGCATCGAAGACAAACGCGCCGCCATCAGCCAAGCTCTCCAGCAGTTTTTTACCGCCGCCTCCCTCGATGAAAAAGCCCGGACAGTGCGCGAGCCTGAACGGGTCCGCCCGCTGATGGACGCCTACTACCGCGTCCGCCCGCTTTCCCCGCCCGCCTGGAAAGGCCTGGGCTGGGCGGTTCCCGTGGACGAACCGGGTTTTCGCCTGGGCTACGTCCAGGTTCTTTTTCACGACGCACCGCCTGTCTCCATCATCATTGAGGAGCTGGAAGATGGACGCCATGTGGTGGACTGGGAAAGCTCCGTGCGTTACGGCGACTTGTATTGGAGCGAGTTCCTGGAGCGGCGCCCCCAAAGCCCCACCCTGATGCGGGTCATCGCCTCGCGCCCGGACGAAACCCGGCGCGACACTTACGCCCCCCTGGAGCGCGGTCTGGAAGTGCTGGAAATCCGGCATCCCTCCGAATCCGGCGCCGTGAGCGCCTCTTTCAACCGTTACGACCCCCAAATGGCGCCCCTGCTGGAGCAGCTTGAGGCCGGACAATGGAAAAACGTGCCGGTCACCCTGCGCCTCGCCTTTCCCGCCAAAAGCGCAGATAAAAACGCCGTCCTCGTCACCTCGGTGGAGGGACGCGGCTGGTTGATTCTCCCCAATCGAAGGAGCTAATCGTGAGCAAACAGAACACCCAAACAAAAAAGGCCAAAGTCTCCTCTAAGAAGGCCGCGGCAACCTCTTCCCGGAACGGCAAAACCGTCAAGAAACCCGTGCCCCCAGCACGCGGCGGCAAGCCCGCCGCCAAAAAAGCGCCCAAGCCCAAGCCCGCCGGCAAACCAGCCCGCCCAGCGGTCAAAGCCGCATCCCGCAAGAGCAAGCCAGACGCCAAAGCCCCCCCGGCCAAGAAAAAAGCGCCAGCCAAAACCACCGCAAAAAAAACCGCGCCGCAAAAGAAACCCACCACTCCCGCCAAAAAAACACCCGTAAAAACCACCGCCCCGAAACCGGCCGCCAAGAAAGCTGCCGCGGCTGCGTCCAAGGAAACGGTCAAGGAAGTGGTCAAAAAGATCAAGAAACCGTCCCAAAGTGGCAAGGCAGCCAGCACATCGCAGCCGCCTGCCGTGCCCAAGCCCCCGGCCAAACAAGTTCCCTCCGGCGCTTTGTACTACGACTCACACATGCACACCCCGCTGTGCAAGCATGCCTGGGGCGAGCCCGAGGAATACGCCGAGCAAGGCATCCGCGCCGGCTTGAAAGGCATCATTTTCACCTGCCACTGCCCCATGCCGGACGGCTTCTGGCCCACCGTGCGCATGTCGGACTCCGAGTTCGACACCTATCTGGCGCTTGTCGCCCGTGCCGCCGCAGCCTTCGAAGGCCGGCTCGACGTGCGGCTCGGCTTGGAGAGCGAGTTCTTCCCCGGCATGGAGCCTTGGATCGAAAAACTCCACCAGCGCGCCGACTTCGACTACATCCTCGGCGGCCTCCACTGGCAGGCCCGCGAGTACCTCGGCAAATACGAGACCGGCACCATCGAAGCCTTCCGCAAGTGTTACTTCAACCACCTCGCCGAATCCGCCGAGACCAAGCTCTACGACTGCCTCGCCCACCCGGACTTGGTCAAAAACTACCACCCCGACTCCTGGTGCCTCGCCATCGTCAAGGACAGCATCGCCAAAGCGCTCGACCGCATCGCCGCGACCGGCATCGCCATGGAATTGAACACCTCCGGACTCAACAAAAGCTACTCCGAGATGAACCCCGGCCTCGAAATGCTGCGCATGATGGCGGACCGGCAGATCCCCATCGTAATCGGCTCGGACGCCCACCGCCCGCACCGCGTCGGCGAGCACTTCATGACCGCCCTCAGCCATCTCCAGGAGGCGGGTTACGATCAAGTCGGCTACTTCCTCAAACGCCAGCGCATCGACCTCAAAATCAGCGCCGTCCAGGCCAGCATCAAAAAAGCCGCCGACGCGCAGGCCAGCGCATAGCAGCTCAGGCATCCTGCCTGAATGCCGCAGGCCAGGAAACGACACTCACCCAAATGCCCCCGCCCCCAAAGCCAGGCACTTGCCAAAGCGCCTGAGCGGAAGCGCCAGATGTGGCAAGTCCGGCTCCTCGCGGCACACTCCTTGCGCAAAACCACCCCAATCTTGAACTCCTCCCGCATTCGAGAGTGACAAGGCCGCCCCTGTCCGTTTATTTTTACACCATGACGCTTTCCCGAATTTGCCAATCCTCCGTGGCCGCCGGTCTCGCTCTCCTCCTCGCCTCCTGCAAACCCGCCAGCGAGTCCGCCCCGCCGTCAGCCGCCAAGCTGGACTTCGCCGCCGACGTACGCCCCATCCTGGAAAACCGTTGCGTCAACTGCCACCACGCCGGCGCCTTGTTTGGCCATCTCAACATCGAGTCACGCGCCAAAGCCTTTGCCGAGCGCCCCGGCGGCCCGGTCATCATTCCCGGCGAGCCGGACAAAAGCCCGTTTTATCTCGTGCTCACCCTGCCGGGTGAAAACACCAAAGCCATGCCGCCCGAAGGCCATCGCATCCCGCCGGCCGAAGTGGCCACGATCAAACGCTGGATCGCCGAAGGCGCCGCTTGGCCGGAAGGCCCCGATGGCGTCGTCAAACCGCTGCCGCCCATCCGGCAACCGTAGCCAAGGCTTACGCATGGAGCGCACGCAGCCTGCGATTCACGCTGAAGATAGAACAACGCTCGTCTCTCCGCAGCCATCCACGCCGGGATTCGGAATCCCATCCATACTTGATTGTTCCATGCGTAAGTCCTGAACCGTAGCATATCGCGGACGTCCCGCCCGCCGCCAAGGAACGACACTTGCCAAAGTGCCGGCCAAGGTCTGACACTTGCCAAGTGCCAGAACACAAACGCCAGACTTGGCAAGTCCGGCTCCTTGCAGCACAACCGTCTCACCCGCCGTCAGGGAACGGCATTTGCCAAGTCTCACCGCCCGTGAAAAAAACGGTTGCATCCTCGCGCAAGAAACCGCACACTTCGCCTGTTCCAGGTTCTCTCAATCTGGTGAACACTTGGTGATGCTCCGGGCCGCCCGGCCGGGCGCTCCTCAACCGCTGAAGTTTCGTTTGCCCGCCCCGGCAAAAATTCCTTCGGCAGGCGTGGACCGGTCACACCGCAGCGACGCTGCCTCCCCCCCTTCCCCCAACTTTCCATTTACATTCCTTCCTTTCGAGAGCCGTTCCCGGTTTCAAGGGCCGCGCCTCGTTCCCAATCCACCCTTATTTTCCCGCATGGCCGGACATAACAAATGGTCCAAGGTGAAGCACATCAAAGCCGTCGTTGACGCCAAACGCGGCAAGGTCTTCAGCAAGTTCTCCAAAGAGATCACCATCGCCGCCAGGCTCGGCGGCGGTGACCCCGGTATGAACCCGCGACTGCGCAGCGCCGTCCTCGCCGCCCGCGCGCAAAACATGCCCAACGACAACATCGAGCGCGCCATCAAAAAAGGCACCGGCGAGATCGAAGGGGCCATCCCGGAGGAAGCCCTCTACGAAGCCTACGGCCCCGGTGGCACCGCTTTCCTCATCGAAGTCGTCACCGACAACCGCAACCGCGCCGCCGCCGACCTCCGCAGCCTCCTCAATAAAAATCACGGCACCTTCGCCGACGCCGGCAGCGTCTCCTACCAATTCCAGCGCAAAGGTGAAATCCGCCTGCCCGAATCCGCGTTTGACGAAGACACCGCCACCGAGTTCGCCCTCGAATGCGGCGCTGATGACGTCACCTCCGACGGCGAGGACTGGATCTTTTACACCGCCGTCGAAGACCTCTTCCAGGTCGGCGCCGCGCTCAAAGACAAAGGCCACGAACCGCGCGGTCAAAACCTCGTCTATACCGCCAACACCCCGCTGCTGCTGACCGACCTCGACCTCGCCAAACAGGTCGTCCGGTTGCACGACGCCCTCAACGACTACGACGACACCCAAAACGTCTATTCCAACTTCGACATCGCCGACGAGATCGCCGACAGCCTCGAATAAAAAACCCTTTCCCATCCCAACGCATGAGCGACGAAATCCAGAGCATCCTGCCTCTCTCCATCGAAACCGATACCGAGACCGAGGCCAAACCCAAAAAACGCGCCGTCGCCAAAAAAGCCGCGCGCAAAAAAGCCACTCCCGCTCCCGCCGTCGAAGCCGCATCCGCACCCGAACCGAGCGAACCCGCCCCCGCCCCAAAAGCCAAGCGCACTCGCAAAATCGCCGCCGCACCAGTTCCGGTTCAGACTGAAGCCCCCGAACCCGCCCCGGCAGCCGCCAGCAACGGCGAAGCCCCGCCGCCCGCAAAGCCCCGCCGCTCACCCGTCAGACGCAAAAGCGCCGGCGAGCCGCAAGAACCGCCGGCGGAAAAAACCGCCTCACCGCCGCCCGCGCCGGAAATCAAAGCTGAACCCGCGCCGGTTGCAAGCACCGCGCCAGCCCCGGCAGCGCCGCCTCCACGCGATCCCGCGCCCAGCGCAGCCACACCGCCACCGCCCGCTGCCAGAGGAGCATCCAATGAAGGATCGAGCGAAGAAACCGGCAGCGAGGAAAACAGCCGCACCCGCCGCTGGAAGGAACGCCGCAACCGCTTCAAGAAATGGAAGGAACGCCGCCGCTCCTCCAACACCTCGCCCGGCGCCCAGTCCGATGAGAATGGCGAAAACACCGAGAACAGCGGTGGCAGCAGCAGCGCGCAAGGCGCCGACACACCCCAGCCGCCCGCCCTGCTCGGCCCGCCCGAACCCGTGGACGGCATCCTCGAACTCACCCCCAAAGGCTACGGCTTCCTCCGGCAAAAAAGCCGCTCCTACGCCCCCATCCCGCAGGACCCCTTCGTCAGCCCCGAACTCATCCGCCAATTCGGCCTGCGCGAAGGCATGGCCGTCAAAGGCCAAGCCTGCAAAGCCCAGCGTGGCCCGCAAGTCACCGAGATCAGCGAGGTCAACGACCGCGCCCCCGAAGCCATGCGCGACCTCCCGCTCTTCGAGGAACTGAAAGCCATCAACCCCAACAAGCGCGTCCAGCTTGAGACCGACAAAAACCGCCTCACCACCCGCGTCATCGACATGATCACGCCCGTCGGACGCGGCCAGCGCGGCTTGATTGTCGCCCCGCCGCGCACCGGCAAGACCACCCTGCTCCAGCACATCGCCGAGGCCGTCACCGCCAACCACCCCGGCATGCACCTCATGCTCCTACTCGTGGACGAGCGCCCCGAGGAAGTCACCGAGTTCAAGCGCGTGCTGCCCAACGCCGAAATCTTCGCCTCATCCAACGACCAGGACATCAAGAGCCACACCCGCATCGCCCAGTTCGCCATCGAGCGCGCCAAGCGCCTCGTCGAATGCGGCGAGCACGTCTTCATCCTGCTCGACTCCATCACCCGCCTCGCCCGCGCCTTCAACAACGCCAAGCAAGGCGGCGCCACCATGAGCGGCGGCGTCGGCGTCGGCGCGCTGGAGATCCCCCGCCGCCTCTTCGCCGCCGCGCGCAACACCCGCGAAGCCGGCTCCCTCACCGTCATGGCCACCGCCCTCATCGAGACCGGCAGCCGCATGGACGACCTCATCTTCCAGGAGTTCAAAGGCACCGGCAACCTGGAACTCGTGCTCGACCGCAAGATCTCCGAGCAGTTCTATTATCCCGCCGTCAACATCTTCAAATCCGGCACCCGCCGCGAGGAGTTGCTGCTGCAATCCTTCCAGCTCGATAAAATCCACATGCTGCGCCGCGGCCTCGCCGGGCACAAACCCATCGAAGCCCTCCAGCGCGTCCTCAGCCTGCTGGAGCGTTACCCCAGCAACGCCCAGATGCTGGTGGATCTCCCCAGCAAAGGCTAAATCTCAAAACGGAAATGAGGAAGGCAGGAAATCAAGAAAAGGAGTGGGAAGACA
>CAZNKC010000218.1:0-9484 GCA_964573315.1 uncultured Verrucomicrobiaceae bacterium
TCCGTGTCCGGCGATATCCCCGTCGAGCTCATTCCCATTACTTAATGGCATTGCGTTTAACTCCACCTTGCGGTTGAACTGCTTCTCTTTGCCCAGGCGGCCTTCCAACTGCCGGCACGCTTTTTCCCTGGCCTGGATGGCCTGCCAGCGGGCGATATGATCGCGGATATCTTCACCCGGGCGGGCGGGCAGGGGCAAGTGCCGGCGGATCAGGCTTTCATAGAGGCCGGCGATATCCAAGGCCACGGGCAGCGGCAGCCGCTCCTGCTGGAGCGGCTGCCAGTCCGTCATGAAGCCGGCCTCGATGACCCATTTCGCGGAATCCGCCTCGCTCGGGCGCTTGTAAGAGGCGGCAAAGCGGACGCGCCCGCCATGGATGAGCTGAAACAAGATGGGGAACGGGATGGCGCGGTCAATGGCGGCCAGGACGGAGGCATGCAACTCCTCCGTCTTGAGGGCCAGCTCGAACACCTGAATCTCGGTGATGCCATTCTTTGCGGGGAGGTTGACGGTCTCCGGCGAGAGCTTGTATTTCCAGACGATTTCTCCGACCTGGGAGACGAACAACTCTTTGACAGCCTTCCCCGGCCTGGCGTGGGCGTAAATTTTGCTCTTCGGGAGCACTCGGTTGAATTCAGCCTGTCTCGGGTAGGTGAACATGACAAACCAGTTCAGATGACGACATAGGCTGCGACTCCGCCCGGAATTCTCTCCGCCTGAATGTGGCGGTCCATGGTGACGAGTTTCCCTTGCCTGTGGAGAGCCAGGCTGAGGAGGTAGTGATCGGTCAGGTGCTTGGACCCAGGCAGATCGACAGAAGCTCGAATCGACAGGTCGTCCGGCCAGAAGCGATGTCCCTCCTGGGCGCAGAGTTGCCGCAAGATGGCGCATGCGGCCTCCGTGCTGCCAGGACCTTTCGGATAGCTGGCGCCTCCCGCGATGCGCACAAATCCGTTCTCCGTGATCGGACAAGTGGCCCAGCCTGACTTGTGATTGGCTGCGAAAAATGCCTCGGCCTTCGCATGATGCTCATGGTCGGGATCGGCAAGAGCAATCAAGACATTGATGTCGAGAAGAAACATGGCGAGTCTCTAGATGCCCTCCCTTTCCATGATTTCGTAAATCAGCTCGCTGGTGACCTTCACGCCGCGCTTCTTGAGCATGGTCTCAATGACATGGCGCGTGGTGCCGCCGTCGGTCGATGTTGCATCGTAAACCACCAGGAAGGCAATCAGCTCAAAATCATCCAAGCCGCGGATGGTATTCAAAAGCGCGCTGGTCCGGCCGCCGGAGAAAAGGCTGTCGATGTCCTTTTCCTCTTTCAACTCGATCATGGAGCGGATGGCCTCGTTCAGCAGCTCGGAGTAAGCATCCATGCGACGGCCGTCCTTGGTGGCCTTGTTGAAGGGCTGGTAGGCTTCCGCGATGGGATCTGGCCTCTCTTTGCAGGCGGCGCGGGCGAGATCGAGAAGGCGCTTGGGTTCCGTGTGATCGACGATCACCCGGCCGTCCTGCCCCACATAAACGAGGTAGTAGGGATGGAGGCGGTTTTGCTGGTTGATGTTCACTCCATCATGCCGGTTCCGCAGGACAAAGATGGCTCCAGGATACAATCCGCGGGCCGGATCAGCGGGAACAACGGCGTGCATGCCATTGGGGAGGCTGCCCAGATCGCCATGCTCGCGGACATGGTTGACGAGGTCCATGCGGAAGTCATTCAGGCCGAGATCGGTGATGGAGACGCCGGTTTTGAGGTCTTCCAGCTCGATGACCTCCTCCTGGAGCCTGCGAAGCTGCTCGCGGCGGTAAACGACATCGTTGGCTTTGGAGTCGAGCGGGTTGTCATCTCCGGTGGCGGTGACGTCCGCGATGATCATGCGGTTTTCCACGCGCTCCTTGAGGTTGATGTACTCGTCCAGGGTGATGTCCGGCCAGTAGTTCACAAGCTGGATGCACTGATTCCGCGAGCCGATGCGGTCGATGCGCCCGAAACGTTGGATGATGCGGACAGGATTCCAATGGATGTCATAATTGATGAGGTAGTCGCAGTCCTGAAGGTTCTGGCCCTCGCTGATGCAGTCGGTGCCGATGAGAAGGTCAATCTCGGCGGGTTCCCCGGGCAGGATGGCTGCTTTTTCCTTCGAGCGGGGCGAGAAAAGGGTGAGAAGAGACAGGAAGTCGTGGCTCTTTTGGAGCGTGCTGGCCGTGCCGTTGCCGCCGACGACCATGGCGGTGTGCAGATGCTGTTCCTCCAGGAAGAAGGGGGAGAGATGCTCGAAAAGATACTTCGCCGTGTCGGCAAAGGCGGTAAAGACGATGACCTTCTTGTTTCCCGGGTTGATGGGAGAGGCCAGCTTGCTGAGGATGGTGGTTTTCAGATGCTGGAGCTTCGCATCATCGGACGGAGTGATCTTTTGCATCTCTGCCAGAAGCGTTTCGATGACGCGCAGGTCGGTCTCCAAGGCCGTTTTCCAGCGCGGGATGTCCATGTCCTCCAGGCGGACCTCCAGCTTTTTCGCGCCCTCAAAGTCATCGGGCTCGGGAAAGTCGTCGTCCTCTTCGGCTTCGGCGAAAGCTTCGGAGAGGTCGGCGAAGGTGGCGGACTTCCCGCTCTTCTCAAAGGCGGCGATCTTTTTGAGTGTACGGTGGTGATTTTCCGCCAACCCTCCCAACGTGAGGCGGAAGGAATGAACGGAGCTTTCCAGCCGCTTCAGGAGATTCACGGTCATCAGCGCCTTCAACCCTTCCTCCCGCCCGGCCTGCCCGATGTTGGAGGCTCCGCCCGCACCCGCGCCATGCTCCGGCTCATACTGGAAACGACGGCTTGGCTGGACAAAGGTCAGCGGAGTATAAACCGCCAGAGACAGCAGGGTAAGCTGCTCAAAGATTTCATTGAAACCGATGACGTCCTTCCGGTGGGTGAGCTGGCAGTGGAAAGAGAGAGGCTTCAGACGCTCGGGGAAATGGCCGATGTCTTTCGTGTCGTAGTAGGTCTGGATGTGGCGGCGCGAGCGGGCGATGGTGACGCTGTCGAGGAGTTCGAAGAAATCGAAATCCAAAGCGCCCAAGATGGCGGCGGGAGTGCGCTCCTCCGGCGGCAGCTTTGACCAAGTGGTGAAGGCTGCCTGGGCGCGGCGGAAGATTTCGTCGATGTCTTTCTCCGTTCGCAGCTTCGAACTGAGGTTCTCCGGCTCCCCTTCATAAGCCAGGGCGAGCTGGTTCTTGAGGTCGGAGAAGCGGTTGTTCACCGGCGTGGCGGAAAGCATGAGAACTTTGGTTTTCACGCCCTGCCGGATGACCTCGTTGAGAAGCCTCTGATAGCGGGTCTCGCGCTCCCGGTAAGGATCATTGGTGCGGAAGTTGTGGGACTCGTCAATGACGACGAGGTCATAATTCCCCCAATTCACCTTTCGCAAATCCAGGCCGAAAGAATAGCCTCGCGTTCTGAGAAGATCGGTATGGCAGAGGACATCGTAGCCGAAGCGGTCCTTGACGAAGATGTTGGTGATCTGGTTGCCTTTGTAAGTCAGCCAGTTGTCCGCGAGCTTTTTCGGACAGAGCACAAGGACGGACTTGTTCCGCAGCTCGTAGTATTTGACGACGGCCAAGGCGGTGAAGGTCTTTCCAAGACCCACGCTGTCCGCGAGGATACAACCGTTGTAGGTTTCGAGCTTATTGATGACACCGGTGGCGGCATCCCGCTGGAAGTTGAAGAGTTTTTTCCAAATGAGGCTGTCTTGGTAGCCGGTGAGATCATTCGGGAGCACGTCGGAGGTGAGGTCTTCCAGAAACTCGTTGAAGATGTTGTAGAGCATCAGGAAGTAGATGCGCTGGGGAGAGTTTTCCTGGTAGATGGAAGCGATGTGCTCGCAGAGCCTTTCCGTGACGTCCTCCAGCTTTTCCTTGTCGTTCCATATTTGCTCGAAGAGGGACAAATAGACGCCCGTCATCACCGGATCGTCCATCTTGTTGACGAAGTTCGAGACGGCATTCCCTTTCTCGTAGCCAAGGTCAACAGCGGTGAAGCCATGCAGGGGCATGTAGGCGCTCTTGGATTCTCCGTCATTCACGGTGATGAACGGCTGCATCGGGGCCTGGGTGCGGTTGGAGCGGAACCGGGCCTTCCGCTTCATCCAGTCCGCGCATTCCTTGGCGATGGCTTTCTGGGTCAGCTCGTTGCGAAGCCGGACTTCGAACTCGGTGCCGTAGAGGCATCGTTCACGAGCCAGCTTGGGGATGTGGAACTCACGATGCTCCTTGCGGAGCTTGTCCGTGACTTGATTGGGGATGAAAGCCGGCGAGGTGAAGATGAATTGGAGGGAGTCAATTTGCTCCAGCTCTGCTTTGAGCGCTTCGAAGGCGTAGATGGAGAAGCACGAAGCGGCGACTTGGAGCCGCGCCCCAGGCTTGAGCGTCTGCTTGAGATTGTCTCCGAGAAGCTGGTTGATATTGTCGATAATCTCCATCCGTGATTCAGGGCACCGTTCCTTTTACATAAAAGACGGAAAGCAGGGGCATGGCAAGAAGCGGATTTCAGATTGGGGTTACAAACTTGGCTCAACCTTCAATCGTTGCGATTTGACCCGGCGCTTGGAAAGACCACCATGACGGGCACAGTGTTTGATCACATCAAGGAAAAATCTCTCATCCATGCTGAGCCACAAGGCGCTCATGAAAGGCTTTCGGACGGCGGGGACGCCTCTGGCGCTGCTCAAACGACGAAGACGTTGTTTCCACCCTGGGTTGCCAGAGCAACCAGCCCATGCTTGCATGACATCTCATGCCGGAGCAGCCGATCCTTTCTTTCAGCAGCGCCGCGGACTACGCCCGCTGGCTGGAGCGGCATCACGCGGATCACGCCGGCATCTGGCTGCGTCTGTTCAAAAAGGACAGCGGCAAGGTGAGCGTGACCTATGCCGAAGCCCTCGATGAAGCGCTGTGCTGGGGCTGGATCGACGGCCAAAAGCAGAAGGGCGGCGCCGAATCCTGGCTGCAAAAATTCACCCGGCGCGGCCCGCGCAGCGTGTGGTCAAAGGTCAACACCGGTCATGTGGAGCGCCTCACGCGCGCGGGCCGCATGAGGCCGCCCGGTCTCGCCGCCGTGGAGGCCGCCAAGGCGGATGGCCGTTGGGACCGCGCTTATGAGTCGTCCAACAACGCCGCGCTGCCGGAGGACTTCCTGCGCGCGCTCGACAAAGCGCCGAAGGCCAAGGCCTTCTTCGAGACGCTGAACAAAACCAACCGCTACGCCATCTACTACCGCCTGCACTCCGCCAAAAAACCGGAGACACGCGAACGCCGCCTCAAGGAGATACTGGCCATGCTCAAGCGCGGCGAGAAGTTTTATTGATCCGTAGATTCGATTGGCAATCGAATCCCTCTTACCTGATCGCAAAAAATGCCAAAAAACCACTGGACAGTCTCTCTTCAATCCATTACATACCAACCAGTCAGTATGTCAAAGAAAGCCGCCACGCCACGCAAAGAGCGCAACCCTGCCGAAACCCGGCAGCGGCTGGTGGACGCCACCGTCCAACTCATGCTGCGCCAAGGCTTCGCGGCGACTTCCGTGGACCAAATCTGCGGCGAGGCGGGGCTGACCAAAGGCAGTTTTTTCCATCACTTCGCAAGCAAGGAGGCCATCGGCAAGGCCGCCATCGAGTGGTGGGGCGCGTTTGGCACGGCGCTCTATGCCGAGGCGTGGAAGGACGAGGACCTCGACCCGTTGGAGAAGCTTCACCGGATGCTGGACATCATGAGCGGCTTCACCGAGCACCCGGACCAAGTCTGCACCTGCATGGTCGGCATGATGTCCCAGGAACTCGCCCAAACCCACCCCGCCATGCGCGTGGAATGCGCCCGCCAGCTCGACATCTGGACTGCAAACGTCGCCAAAATACTCACCGCTGCGAAGGCGAAGCATTCGCCCGCCGCCGACTTCGATCCCGAAGAGATCGCCTGGTTTCTCAACAGCCTCTGGCAAGGCTCCATGCTCATCGGCAAGACCTGCCAGACGCCGGAGATGATCCGCCGCAATCTCCAACTCGCCCGCCGTTTTGTGGACGGGCTTTTGCGCACCGCTTGACTCTTTTCTTCCCTCTCATCCCAACCCACACCCCACCCCGCCATGAATCCACAACGCAATCCCGTCGGCTGGTTCGAAATCTACGTCAACGACATGTCTCGCGCCAAAGCCTTCTACGAAGCCACCTTTGACGTGAAGCTCGAAAACCTGCCCACTCCCGATCCCGGCATCGAAATGTGGGCCTTCCCCATGGACCCCGACAAACCCGGCTCCTGCGGTTCCCTCGCCAAAATGGAAGGTTGCTCCGCCGGCGCCGGCGGCACGCTCATTTATTTCTCCTGCGCGGACTGCGCCGCGGAAGAAGCCCGAGCCGCCAAGGCCGGCGGACAGATCATCAAATCCAAATTCGCCATCGGCGAATACGGCTTCATCAGCATCCTCACCGACACCGAAGGCAACACCATCGGCCTCCACTCCATGTCATAACCCGCCACCACCCTCAACCCCTCACTACAACCACACCATGAGCGCCCAACTCGAATACCCTCCCCTCTCAGCCTATCTCTCCCTCTCCGATGCCGCCGCAGCCATTGACTTCTACAAAGCCGCGTTCGACGCCGAGGAACGCTATCGCCTCGTGGACCGCTCCAGCGGCAAAGTCGGCCACTGCGAACTCCTCATCCGCGGCCAGCTCATCATGGTCGCCGATGAGTTTCCCGGCATGAACACCAGTCCAAAAACCCTCGGCGGTGTCACCTCCACCATGTGCCTCATGGTGCCCGACACCGACACCGCCTGCCAGCGCGCGCTCGCCGCCGGAGCCACCGCTGTGCGCCCGCCGAAAGACGAATTCTACGGCTGCCGCTCCGCGACCATCGCCGATCCCTCCGGCCAGCAATGGATGCTCCAGCACGAGATCGAAAAAGTCTCGCCCGAGGAAATGCAAAAGCGCTGGGATGCGATGGTCGAAAACGGTACCGCCTGTTGATCCCATGAATGAGCAAGCCATCCACCAACACATCACCGGCAGCTTCCCGGACACGCGGGTCAAGCGCGACGGCGGCAACGCCTTCTTCTTCGCCCCGGGGGAGGAAAGGTTTCCCTTCGCCACCCTCGTCACCAGCGATCAATACGACATCTTCTCCGACCTCAACCGTCCCGGTGTCTTCCGCCTCAACATCGGCCTCAGCCGGGAAACCTTCTGCGCCTTGTTCCCCAAGGCAAGCGCGGCCACGATCTACGATCACGCCGCGCTCGACCGCCTCATGCCGCATCCCGTTTATGGCGGCCTGTTTTGGGTCTGCGTGCTCAATCCCGGCGCGAACACGACGGCGCAAATCCCCGCCCTGCTCGCCGGGGCCCGCGATATCATCCTGGCTCGCATCGCGAAACGCCAAGACGAGAACGGTGCGGCCTGAACAACACCCTCCTCACTTCATTCCAACTCAAGCCAACCTAACACCATGATCAAAAAAATACTGCTCGGCCTCGCCGTCCTCGTTGCCATCCTGCTTATCGTCATCGTCCGCCAGCCGGACGAATTCAGCGTCTCCCGCTCCGCCACCATCGCCGCGCCGCCCGCCGCCGTGTTCGCGCAGGTCAACGACTTCCGCAAGTGGGACGCCTGGTCACCCTGGGCCAAGCTCGACCCCGATTCCAAAGTCGCCTTCGAAGGCGCGGAGTCGGGCAAGGGCGCGATCTTCAAATGGTCCGGCAACCACGAAGTGGGCGAGGGCAGCCAGGAGATCGTGGAAAGCCGCCCCGGCGAGCTGGTCCGCATCAGGCTCGACTTCGTCAAACCCTTCGCGGGCACCAGCGACACCGAGTTCGCCTTCAAACCCGAAGGCGAAGGCACGCTCGTCACCTGGACCATGAGCGGCAAGAACGACTTCATCAGCAAATGCATCAGCCTCATCATGGATTGCGAAACCATGATCGGCCCGATGTTTGAGCAAGGCCTCGCCAACATGAAAGCGGTCGCCGAGTCCGCGCCGGAATCCTGAATCACCGCAAACCTCATCCATCCCCCGCCATGAAACACCTCCCTCTCGCCGCCGGAATCCTGCTCGGATTGCTCTTCATCATGTCCTCTTCGGTCGTCCTGTTCGGCCTTGCCCCAACGCCCGACATCCCCGAGGGCACACCCGTGGCCGCGTTCATCGCCGCCTTTGGGCCGACGGGTTACATGACCTTCGTGAAAGTGCTCGAACTGCTCGGTGGCCTGCTCGTCCTCCTGCCGCGCACGCGCAACCTGGGCCTGCTGATCCTCGGCCCCATCATCGTGAACATCCTCGCCTTTCATCACTTCGTGGCCGGCGACGGCATCTTCCAGCCCATGCTCATCATCATCAGCCTGCTCGCCGTCTTCCTGCTCTGGGCCGGCCGCCAATCATGGCTCGCCCTGCTCTGCCCGCCTTTGAAAAACTAACCACCCTGTTTTAGCGCGGCGAAAAGCTCCGCTGACGAAAACCCAAAACAACAAACCTAACCACCAACCCGCACCCACCCTGCCATGAACAGCAAATACATTGACGGATTCCTCCTTCCCCTCGCCAAGGACAAGATCGAAACCTATCGCGAGATCGCAACCAAAGCCGCCGCCATCTGGAAGGAGCACGGCGCGCTCGAATACGTCGAAGCCATCGGCGAAGACCTCGACGTCAAAGACGTGCGTCCTTTTCCACAGGCCGCTGACGCGAAGGAAAATGAAACGGTCGTGCTCGCCTACATCGTCTATGAATCCCGCGAGCATCGCGACGCCGTGAACGCCAAAGTCATGGCCGACCCGCGCATGAATGAAATGTGTCCGGCCAACAATCCGGATGCGCCGCTGCCCTTCGACTGCGCGCGCATGGCCTACGGCGGCTTCAAGAGCATCGTCACCGCCTGACCGCCCCAAGGAGAGGCGCTTTGCAAGTGCCTGCCAAGAAAGACACTTGCCAAGTGCCCGGTCTGTCAGAAATTTCGCGGGACTTGGCAAGTCCCGCTCCTTGAAACTCACCCACCCCACCCCATGAAACCGCCCCTCATCGAACCCTACCTGTTCTTCAACGGCTGCTGCGAAGAAGCCATCGAGTTTTACAAGTCCGCCCTTGATGCCGAGGTCGTCGCGCTCATACGTTTCCGCGAAGCCCCCGAGGCGCCGCCGCCCGGCACGATCCCGGACGGCTGGGAGGACAAAGTCATGCACGCCCTCTTCCGCGTTGGTGGTCACGCCATCATGGCCTCCGACGGCTGCGGACCGGAAGCCGCCAGCTTCAGCGGCTTTTCCCTCTCCCTCAGCGTCGCCACCGCCGCGGAAGCCGACCGCTATTTCAACGCCCTCGCCGAAGGCGGCCAGATCACCATGCCCTTGGGCGAGACCTTCTGGTCCCCGCGTTTCGGCATGGTGACGGACAAATTCGGCCTCGGCTGGATGATCGGCGTCCACGTCGAGCAGCCCGCTGCCGGTTCCTGAGC
>CAZNKC010000219.1:0-9484 GCA_964573315.1 uncultured Verrucomicrobiaceae bacterium
CGGCGTCGATCTTGCCCAGCAAGCGGCCCGTGGCGGGGGCGATGTTCCAGGTGGTGACCGAGGCGTCGGCCGTGTTGTTGAAGAGGGCGGGCAAAGAGGGGGAGTCCGCGGGCGAGCCGCCCGCTCCACCGCTGGTGGTGCGGTAGGTGGTTAGCGTGACGCGGTCGCCAAAGCCGTTGTAACCGTATTTGACCGGATAGGTACCGGAACCCCACTGGTGCGTCAGTTGTCCGCGCGGGTTGTAGGCGTGGAAGACGACTTCCCCGGCGGGGTTGCGGCTCCATTTCAACCGCCCGGCGTTGGCTTCCGCGGGGCCGTAGTAGCCGTAGCTGGTGGTCTCCCCGGCGGCGTTGGCGGTGGCCGCCACCCAGCCGGTGGCCGGGTCGTAGGCGATGCTTTGGCTGACTCCGGGCCGGGAGTCGAGCACGGCGGTCCGGCGGCCCAGGGCGTCGTAGCGGTAGAGCGTGGCGATGTCGCTCTCCAACTCCTTGCCGGCCACCAGCAGGCCATTGTAATAATGCCGGGTGGCGGTGCGGCCCGGATGGCGGGTGGTCGTGCTGGTCTCGGTGACGATCCGCTCGGCGCGGTTCACCACGCGGGTGAACACGGTGGTGACGAGAGTGACGGGAGTTGTGCCGTCGTCGGTGATTTCACTGACTTCGATGTGCAGGTTCGGTCCCTGGCCCTGTTTCTCGCGCGTCACGGTGGTCAGTTTGGTGCTGCCGTCGTTATCGTTCACGTAACGGCTCTCGGTGGTGACGCGCCACCAAGCTCCGCCGTCCGGCGCGTAGTGCTCGTCCCGCTCGACGATGATATCCACGCCGCCGGCGGTGAGCTGGCCGTTGTCATCCATGTCGTAGCCCTCCCGCACCACCCGTCCCCGGTAATCGTACTCGAACCGGTACGCCTTCAACCCGGGCACGGCGCGGCTGGTCAGGCGCCCGGCGGCGTCGTAACTGAAAGTGGTGGTGACGCCGCCCTCGGTCTGCTCCAGCAGCTCGCCGTCCCAGGTGCTGCGCCGCACCGTGGCGCGGGCGCCCTCGCCCACAGTGGTGCTGATGGTTTCCACCAAGCCCTGGTTCGCGCCTTCATGGACGATTTGGAAGCTGTGGTTACGCGGCACCACGCCGGTGCCGCTCACCGCCTTGGGCCGGCCATCCAGGTAGCGCTGCCGGATCGACGTCACCCCGCCGGGCGCGGTGGTCTGCTCCTGCAAGCCGCTGGAAACCCGCGTGGTGGTGGCGCCCGCCGCGTCCGTGCTGGAACTCCAGGCGCCGCCCGCGGCATGACGCGTGGTATGGCTCTGCGCAAGACCGCCGGCGCTGGTGGTCATGGTGGACACCTCCCGCCGCTGCCCGCCCACGGTCTCGGTGGTCTCGCTGTAGGTGGTGACTTGGTCCGCCTGCGCCTCCGCGCCCAGCGCCGGCAGCACGGGCGCGCCGGAACGCGTCTCGCTCAGCAGCCGCCCCTCGGCGTCGGACACCCGCGTGGTCACTCCGCCCTCGGCGTCGGTGGCCACCTCGGTGTGGTCATCGGGGTAGGCGTAGCTTTGCGTCACCACGCCGTCCTGCTTCACTTGCTCGATCTTGCCCTCCTCCGTGTAAAAGGTGCGTCGCTCGCCCAGCGTGGCCCAGTCCTCGGAGTCGGTCCACACCTGCTCCCGCTCCAGCACGCTGCCGTGCTTGCCTCGGTAGCTGACGCTGCGCGTGGTCTTGCCAGGGACGTAATTGGCGTCCTCGGAACCGCCGGAGGCGGCAAGCACGAGGGAGGATCCTCCCAGGTGAGAGTATAGCGTACCGCCCGCCTGAGCGTGCTGAATGGTGGCGGACATCTTGAAAGGCGCGTCCGCCAGCGGCAACTCCAACGCCTCCGCGTCAAATCCCGTGCCCGTCTCCGGCTCGAAGACCGTGACGTTGCCGCTCTGGTCGGCGCGACGAAAGGTGGGGCCGCGGACAAAGTTAACCGCCGGGAGGGGTTCGGATGCCATGATCGTGCTGCCGTCGAAATCCGGAGGAATCCAAAGGATGTCCTCAATTTGCAGGCGAACGCCGTCCCGGCCCAGCACCGGGCCAGTGAAAGCGCCGTACCGCCGCACCTCGCGCACGTTCGGCTCGCTGTCGATGACGTCGAACTGCTCCCAGTCCGTGGAGGTCAACGGAACCGGGCCGCCAACGGCCAAACGCAGGCGCTCGGCCTGACTGGCCACAAGCCCTGTGGTGCCCGGATTATCGTAATCCGCGAAGGAATAACTCTCCAGCGCGGGGCCGCCCGGCTCGCCGCTGGCGTCCAGCCATGGCGAAATTCGCAGCGGTGCTTCCCCGCCCGATCCGAGAGATTCAACACCGTCACGCTCGTAGCCGACCAGCGTGAGCTGAGAATCAACACCCCCTTGATAAGTACGGGCTGCTTCGTGCAAATCGGCTGCGAGATCGGGAATGGGAGTGTACATTTCATCCGGCGGCTCGGTCATGCGATACTCGTACTCCGTGCGGGTGATCTGGCCGCCTGCTTCGGACTCGGTGCTGAGAAGGGCGACAACCTCAAGATCCCAGCCCGCGCTCCAAGGCTGCGCGCTGGTATCCTGGGCCTTGTCATAAGCGAACACGGCGTAGTTTTCACGATAAGCGCCGGTCTGGACCTCGGTGTCGGTCTGCGGATCAATGGTGAACTCGACGCGCTCGGCGGTGATCACAAAGCGTTTGGCGGCGTTTTGAGCGGGAACAAGCGTCTCGACTTGGTGGTATTGATGCCAGCCGCGGGCGCCGTTCTCAATCCGCCAAGTGGAGAAGCTGTTTTCATCCGTCCAGCCCCAAGTGAACACATCCTCACGCCAGGGCGGGCCTGTCGCGCCCAGCACATGGCTGACCGTCAGGCTCGGCCCATCGGTGGGGTTGTCTTGCGCCAGCACCTGATAAGTCAGAATGGGGGTGGCTGCGGTGGTGTTGGGTTGAAAGGGGTTGGCCCCGGATGGAACCGTGAAGCTGTCATCGGCATACATGGCCACGTTCAACTGCGCCCCGCTCCCCTCGATCCAAACCCGGAACCAAAGCGCGCCAGTGAAGAAGAACCGGCTACTGGAAACAGTGACAGGGCCATAAACGAGCGGTTCGGGTCCGGCGACGAAGGAGACATCCTCCAAGCTGAGAACCGGCGCGGCAGCGGGTTCGACTTGCTTCTCCACCTTCAAGGAACCGAAGTAGAGCCAGCCGCGCTCGTCATCGAAGCGCACATCACCGAGGGGGATGTCATAGGCAAAGACAGGTTTCGCCGCCTGATTCATGCCACCCTGGTAACTTTGCAAAGACGGCCCCAAATGGGGAGAAGCTCCGCAACAACCGCTGGAAGAGGCGGCGGCAGGTGAAGGCGCCTCCGGCCAGAAAGGCTCGCCACCTGTGGGCAGGACACCGGAGGAAGGCTGGCCGCCGCCACCACCACCTCCTCCTCCGCTGTCACCCGGCGTCGCTGGAGGATTGAATTGCTTCTTTAAAAATTTAATGCGATATTTCTTTTTCCCAAAAAGTATATAATCGGAAAAGCCATCTCCATCGCAGGATAAATTATAAATAAGTTCAGACCCTGAAAGCACAACGTTATCTGCTTTTTTACTATTGTTAGTATCAGACCAAAGATCATAATCAGGCTCAAATTGGCACCCTCCATTCTCATCTCCGCTGACTATATTGTACTCACCTTTCGCCGTTTCCTCAATCAGTATGTCGGCGCCGCAAGTTTGAATCTCCAATTTCCAATCTGCATCAAAGATCACATCGACTTGGTAAAACTTATCATATTCAAAGCGCGCTGGGCTCTTCGGATCGCTTGTGCCACGACCTCCTAACGTGGCGTTTTGAGCTTTGATGGTGACTGTCACCTGAGAATGCCCCGTGTCCGCTCCGAGCAGCGTCAAACAAGCCATCAGAATCAAGTATCGCCAGAAAAATCGAAAACGCGTCTTCATCTCAAGCAAAGGTGGCTTCTCAACGTGACACACTGGTGATGACCAGGGACACGGGCGAGCCAGAGTAGTACGAATCAAGCGGATCCCGGCCGCTCGCATACTCCTCACCGTCGCTAGTGCCATCCTCGTCGCTGTCGTACATATCCGGGTCGGTGCCGAGCAGGGCTTCAAACCAGTCCGGCAGTCCGTCGCCGTCGGTGTCGAGGTCGTTGACCGGCAGGCTGGCCGGGTCGAAGGCAAACACCCGCTTCAACTGCCCGACATTGGCCACCGCAAAATCATCCGCCGCACCCGCCGGAGCGCCGGCCCAGGGGTAGGGCAGCTTCAGCCGGTCGTAAAACGGCTTGGCCACCGCCTTGAGTTGGCCGACGTTGATCGGCGCGTAATCATCAGTCCCCTGCGCAGGAGAGTCCCAAGCGCCGACCATCGCCGCTATGGCGGTCCCCGCGCCGCCGCTGAGTTCCGCGTCCAGCTCCGCCTTCGCCTGCTTGGCGATGTGCTTGAGCTGGCCGTGATTGACCACCGCGAAATCATCCACAGGCTCCACCGCGAAAACCCCGCGCTGCTGCCACCAGGAAGGCTCCGCGCCAATCAGAACCGGCCAGGAAATGGCGATGATGAGCGCGATGAGGGTGGGGTTCTTCATGTTGTGGGTTTGTTCGTGTTCCGTGGGCGGCGCTTTTTTTAGACAGGATGGCAGGATGAGCAGGATTGACAGGATTTTTGGGGATAAGGTTTGTTCGTTTTCCGGTTTCTTGTGCTCCGTGTTCCTTGGAGCGGGGTTCTCTGCTTTATCATCCTGTTAATCCTGACAATTCTGTTCATCCTGTCTAATCAAAACCTGATTCGTGTTTATTCGTGTCCATTCGTGGTTTGAGAATGCACGGCTCAGGGCGGAGTGCCTTCGGTGAAAGACCCCATGCTGATGTCCCCGCCCGGCTGGACGCGGATCACCTCCGCGCGCGGGCGGTAGAGCGTGTGCGCCTCTGACTTGGTCAAAAAGTAAGTGTCGAGCGTGCTCTTGTTGTAAAACAGCGCGTCCGTTTCCTCCCGGGTGTAAAAGGAGGTGTCGCTCGGCAGGAACATCCGCACCGCCTGATGCACGCTGAGGAAGTAGGTGTCCGCGTTGTTTTTGTCCGTGCCGTACAAATACTCGCTCAATTCGTCGATGCCGTCGAAGTCCTTGTCCCACGAGGCGTTCTCCCGCGCGGCGGCCATTTTATCTTCCAAAGTCTCCCCCTCCACGTCGGCCAAGTTGAGCGTGTCGGCGAAATTCGGAATGCTGTCCTCGTCATCGTCATACCACTGCTGGGGGCCAAGGTCCGGGGCGGCCGGACGGCGCAACTCCCCGTGCATGTCCCGCATGACGTGGAGATCGGGCGCGCCGAGACCCATCGCGCCGCGCAGTTGCCAGTCGCCCTCGGGGCTGGCAGGCGGCGCAGGCCCCACCAAATAACCCAAAGGCGTCAGCACCGGATTGGCCAGCATGGGCGCCGTCACCACCGACTCAACCGGATCGGGCGCCTCCGGAATGCCCGGCTGCATCTGGAACTGGCGGTAGTGCATGATGGTGTTGACGAACCGGACGTCTCCGAACGCCTCCACTTCCGGAATGGTGGTGTTGACCGGATTCCACAGAATGCTGTTGTGAACCCGCAGCCGGGAGGTACTGCCCATAGCTCCCGTGGCCGCCCCATAGGCGGTGGAGACGGCTCCCGCTCCGTTCATGAAAAGGGTGCAATGCGCCAGCACCAGCCGGGAGCGATGCTGCTCCACTACGGGCGCGCTGCCGGTGTTGTTGTTGCTGATCAGGCAATTGACCAACCGCGTGATGTAAAAACGGGAACCGGGATATCCGCTTTCAGTGACACGGACCACCGGCCCCGCCGAATTGGCGGCACGCGTCAGCACGAATCCCTCCAGCACCAGCGTGCTGTCCGCCACCGACACCACCGGGTTGCTGGCGTGGGTGCCGCGAATCTCCCAATGCGCGCGCGGATCATAAGCCGGAAAGCCGCCATAAGTGTGACTGCCCTGCGCGTCTCCGCGATCCGGCACAATGGCCACATGCCGCGCGCTGGTGACGCTGAGGGTTTCCTCATAAATACCCGGGCTGACGCGGATGATCCGGTAATCGGTCGGATGACTCCCGCTGACCGAAGGCAGGCCGCCGATCGCCGCGGTGATGGTGTGGTAGTTGCGCGGATAGGTCGCGGTCTGGATTGGCAGTGCAGGATTCACCGTGCAATGCGGCGGCGGCGGCGCGTCCGGGTCACGCATGGCCGCGCTTCCGCTCAACGCATACTCCCAGGCATTGGGCACGCCGTCGCCGTCGGCGTCTCCGGTCCCGTCCGTCCAGTCTTGAAAATCATGCGGGTTGGTCCCGGCGGCGGCAAAGGACTTCTCCACCTCGTCCGGAATGCCGTCGGCGTCGGAGTCTTTCTCCGCGCTGTCGTAAGCCAGCGAGGCATTGCCGGTGATGGCCACCTCGGCCGGACCGGCGGAACTGCCGGTGATTTGCACCCGATAGTGGTAATAGCGCAGGACGGAATGGGACAGGCCCGTATCCGTAAAACTGTAGAGCGTCTCGTCTTCCGGGTCCGTGGAAATGGACGGACTGGAAAGGTTTGTCCACGCGCCCTGCCCGCCATAGGTGCGCTGAATACTGAAAGCGGAACTCGCCGGCGCACGCCAAGTGAGTTTCGGCCTTGATCCCGGCGTATTGGCAACCCATTCAGCGGTCAACTCTTGCGGAATCTGCGCGAAAACACCCGGCGCTCCCAGCGTTCCCAGCAGAGTTATTAAAGCAACCACACGCTTGCAGCGTCCCCGGGCCTGCGCCAGACGGCGGATCAGATCATCAAATTTCGCATTCATTTTTAGAGTGATTTAACTAATTTTCAGCAAAAAATCAGGCTCCTGTCAATCCATCTGGTGTTTTTTCTTATTTTCCACCTGTCCAAACGGATAGTTGGTGAACGCTTTTTTCGAGTTGATGGCAGAGGGAGCAAGTCTGTGGACAGCGCGCAGCCCTGCCGCTGCGGGCGGCAGCCAAGGAGGGGCGCTTTGCCAGCGCCCAGTCTTCAAAGGGACAGGCGGTTACAAACCGCCTCTCCTTGGCTCATGCGCTCCGCTCCGGCGGCGGGATGAACCTCCATGTTGGTGGGATTCACCCCCGGCAGCAGGGCTGCCATCGCCTCAAAGCGGCAACAGGGTTGCGCAGTCCAAGGTGCCGTGCAGCCCGCACGGTTTTCACACTGCGGACACACCTCCCTGGCCGGACGCCCTTCGGGACATCCGGCCTACGTCCAGACGGCTCTGCGTCACTCCTTCGGCAACCACTGCACGGCGTCGGCGATGACGTGGCCGTCGGTGCCGGTGTTGGAGAGGATCACCACGGCGGGCTGGTCCGCACTGAAGGTGTAGGCGCCGAGGGAAACGGTGATGCCGTCGATGGGCGGGGTTTCGCGCTGGTTCACGGTGAGGGTTTCTTCGCCGCCGGCATGGCGGATGGTGACGGGGACGTTGGTGGCGCGGTTGCGCAGCGCTGTATAAGCGAGGCGGACTTCGTAGCGGCCGGCTTTGGGCAGCGCGGCGGTGAAGGTGGCGGTCATTTCGCCTTTGTGGGAGTTGCCGTCGTGCTGGTAACCGGCGCCGACGTATTTGCCGGCGCCGCCGCTGCTCCAGTGGCCGGTGTATTGCGCTTGGGTGTCGTCGATGACGGCGCCTTCAAGCTGGACGCCGGATTGCAGCGCGTCCCATTCGAGGATTTGTTTGTCGGCCAGCAGGCGCTCGCGCAGTTTCGGGTAAGGCACGTCCTGCACGGCGAGGCCGTCATCGATGGCGAAGGCGGCGGCGGTGGCGGCGGACTGGCCGAGGATCATGAACACCGGCTCCATGCGGATGCTGCCGTAGGCGATGTGGCTGGCGGACATGGCGATGGGGACGAGGAGGTTGGTGATCTGCTCTTTTTTCGGCACCAGTGAGCCGTAGGCGATGGCATAGGGACCGCCTGTGGAGACGCCGATGTCGCCCTCGTTCTGCACGTAACCCTCGGGGGTGATGTAGCGCTGGACGTTATGGGAGTCGATGGTGTAGGATCCCATGCCGACGGAGTCCGGGGTGGGTTTCTTTTTGCGCAACTCGTTCTCGGTCATGACGTAGGCGCCGATCATGCGGCGGGCTTCGCGGATGTAAAGCTGGTGGGACCAGTGACCGTTGTCCACGAACTCGTCCTTGGGCAGGCCCCATTTTTGCAGCTCCTCCTGCACGTCCTTGGGCACGCGGGGGTCGTTGGCGACGAACCACATGAGGCCCTGCTGGTAGCGGCGGTGTTCCTCGATGATTTCCTTCCGGCGCTCGTAGGAGGCTTCGGGGTAATCGTAGTTGTAGCCAATGTTGTCGAAGCTGAAGGGGCCGTGGTTGTTGGTGTCCGTCTTCCAGTTGGGGGCGGGGTCGAACTTGTGGAAAAACTCGCGCCAGCCGGCGTCGAAGATACGGAGGATGAGTTCATACTGGCTGGCGTCGTAGCCTTCGGGTTTGGGAAAGGGGATGCGGTTGTCCGGAGCCGTGGTGTAGCAGGAGCGGAAGCAATAGGCCTGGACGCGGTGGTCGCCCTCGCCCTTCACGCCGGGGTCTTCGGTGCTGATGCGGGCGAGCACGCCGCTGGAGGGATCGCCGGGCACTTTGTAGGGGCTGACGGGCTGGTCCAAAACGCCGAAGTGATGCTTGTGGTGGAGAATGCCGACCTGGACGCCGTTGTGCTCCTCGCCATAGACGCTGTTGGCCTCACGACCGACGTGGTAATCGACGCCGGCGGCGGCCATGAGGTCACCCTCGTAAGTGGTGTCGAGGAAGATTTTGCCGGTGTAGGTTTTGCCGTCGAGGGTGGTGATGGAGGTGATGCGCGTGCCGTCTTTTTTGACGCCGTTCTCGCGGTCCAGCCAGGCTTCGCGGACGACGGGGATGTTGAGTTCCTTGACCCAGTCGTCGTAAAGGCGCTCGGCGACGTGCGGCTCGAAGACCCAGGCGCACTGGCGGGTGTCGTCGATGGCGGAGGTGCCCTGCCCTTTGTTGCCGTACTCCTCGCGCTTCTGCTGGCGCCAAGCTCCGGGTTTCTGGTAATGCAGCCAGGCGCGGTGATAAAATTCGCGCGAGAGGCCGCCGATGGCTTCTTTCTTGCCGGAGTCGGTCCAGCCGAGGCCGCCGGAGGTGAGGCCGCCGAGGTGCTTGTCCGGGCTGACGATGATGACGGATTTCCCCATCTGGCTGGCCTGCACGGCGGCAATGACGGCGGCGCTGGTGCCGCCGTAGATGACGATGTCATGCTCCTGGGCGGTGGCAGCGGCGAGGGGGAGAAGGAGGGTGGCGATGAGGGGACGCATGGTTGGTGGGCGGTGGGCTGTAATCAGTAATCGGTGTCCAGTAGCTGATTTTTCAGCGAAGAACAAGAGGAAGGCTTCCCGCATCAGTAATCCTAAAAACCGAGTTGATGGTTGGTAGTTGAGTGTTGATAGTCCAAAACCA
>CAZNKC010000220.1:0-7328 GCA_964573315.1 uncultured Verrucomicrobiaceae bacterium
GATTTCGGATTTCGGATTTTCGAGGACGAGGACGAGGACGAGGACGAGGACGATTGGGGGAGGGGCAGACTATGCCGTCTTCCGCACCGCAATCAAGGTGATGTCGTCAAGGGAGCGGCGGCCGCCGACGAAGACGTCGATTTCCTGCAGCAGACCCTGGACGACGGCGCGGGGCCCCTGGGAGGCGCGCATGGCGAGGGCGCGTTCGATGCGTTCCTCGCCGAACATGAGCTCCTTGCTGTCGGTGGCTTCGTTGATGCCGTCGGTGTAGAGCAAGAGGGTGTCGCCGGGGTCGAGGGTGATGGAGATGTTGCGGGCGACGCGCTCGAAGGCCTCGCCTTTGTCGATGCCGACGGCCATGCCGGGTGCGGTGAGGGTCTCCACTTGGCCGGTGGCGGCGCGCCAGACGAGGGGGGGGGTGTGGCCGGCGCGGGCGTAGAGGACGTTGCCGCTGGCGGGGTCGAGGATGAGGTAGGCCATGGTGATGAACATGTCCTCGCGGATGTCTGGGAAAAGCTGGCGGTTGACGCGGGCGAGCACGGCGGCGGGGGAGGATTCGCGGGGGGCGACGGTGCGCATGACGGCGCGGCACATGGCGGAGATGAGGGCGGCGGCGGTGCCTTTGCCGGAGACGTCGGCGATGACGACGCCGAGCCGTCCGTCGCCGAGTTCGATGTAGTCGTAGAAGTCGCCGCTGAGGATGCGGGCGGGGATGTTTTGGCCGGCGACGGTGAAGCCGGGGAGGCTGGGGTCTTGGTCGGGGAGGAGGATGCGCTGGATGGCGCCGGCGGCGCGCATTTCGGCGTCGATCTGCTGCTTGGCGCGGGCTTCCTGGCGGACGAGGGCGTTGGCGAGGGCGTAGGCGGACTGTTCGGCGAGGGAGCGGAAGACTTCGAAGTCGTTGTCGTTGTAGTTGTCGCGATCCTTGGGGCTGGTGACGGCCAGGACGCCGAGATGGCGGTCGCCGCAGGTGAGCGGGCAGATCATGGCGGCGGTGGCGAGGTGGAGGGGGTTGTTGGCGCTGCCGAGGCGGACGTCGCGTTTGAGGTTGGCGACGATTTGCGGCTGCTGGGAGGCATAGACGGCGCCGAGCACGCCGGCGTTTTTTTCCACGGCATGAAGGCGCAGGAAGCTGAGCAGGGAGGAGGGATTCTGCCGGGCCATGGCGACGATGCGCTCCGGCAGGGGGACGAGGGGGGAGCATTCGTCGGAGTGGAATTTCGGCACGAGGCTGTTGCGGTTTTCATCCAGAAGATAAAGCGCGCCGCCGCCGCTGTCGGTGACGCGCTGGGCGCCCTCGACGATGACGCGGTGGATGGCGGCGCGGCGGCCATCCTGAGCGAGAGCTTCGCCGAGGTCGTGGAGGAAGGAGAAGAGGCGGCGCTCCTCGGCGAGGATGGCGTCCTGCTTTTCTCGGGCGGTGGAGAGGTCTTGCTTTTGCCGCCGGGTGACCACGACGAAGAAGGCTCCCACGACCAGCAGAAGGATCAATAGCAAGATGATGGAGAGAGTGGTCATAAGGGGTGCGGCCGGGGAGCGCCGCCACGGGCGGGCAGCTCCTGGCCGCCTGCTGCGGACGCGCCGCTAGCCGCCCTCGCGGGCGCTGAGTTCTTTTTCGAGAAATTCGATGACATCCTGGAAGCGGCACTGGTTGTCCTCGCTGAGGTTGGCGAGCGCTTGGTGGGCCTCCAGGACGTGGCCGGCCTGGGCCTCACTGGAGACGGGCGCGGTGTCGGCGCAGCGGTCGAGCAGGGCGCTGACCCGGCGGCGCTCCTGCTGCCAGCGGGTGCCGTCGGCGTCCACTTCGAGGATGAAGTCCAGGCCGAGGCTGCGCACGAGCTGGAGGTTGCGCGGGTTGGCGTTGAGGATGCTGACGGCGCCACCGAGGTCGCGCAGATTCACGGCCGCGCCGGTGAGGGTGCCGAGAAAGGTGCTGTCCATGATGGGGCAGCGCTCCAGATCCACCACGAACTGGCGCACGCCGGCGCGGGTCATGCGATCGAAGGCGTCACGCACCTGGATGCTGTTTTGAAAGGTGCCCCGGCCTTCCACGCGCAACCAAAAAAGTTCACCCAAACGGCCGACGAGGATACTGGAAGAGGCGGGCACGGCGGTCAAAACGGAGGGGTCGGAGGGTTTGCTGGGGGCGGCGGCCGTCATCCGAGGCGGGTGCGGGCGGGTTGGCGTGTCACGCCGCAACAGTCCTCCGCATTGCGCGCCAGATACTCCCGGCGCGTTTTTCCCGCCGGCTGCAGCGCGGCGTGAAAGGACGCGGGAAACGGACGGGATGGAGGATGGAAAGCGGGGTGAGGCACTGAGACGGATGGCACGAACGAGGCAGGCGGCATCAGCCGCCGGCCCGCGAAAGATTTATTCCCAGAGGTAGGACTGCTGGGAGGCGAGGACTTGGCCGTCGCGCTCCAGAGTGAGCTTCCAGGAGGTCACCCGGCCGAGGCTGTGGTAGTCGGGGCCGGTGACTTGAAATTTGGTCCAGTTGGAGCGCCGCACATCGGTGACGGTTTCCTCCTGGCTGACGGTTTCGAGGCCGCTGTTGGCCTGACGGTATTGGAACTTCACGGTCACCGGCTGCGAGCGGTCATGCGCCTTCCACAGCACGGCGTAGTATTGGCCGGCGCGCTCACGCTGCTCGGCGGCGGTGACCGCGCCGCGCAACAGATACTGGCGCTCGAAGGAGATGGAGCGGTCCGCGGTGCGCAGGCGCTCGGTGGGGATGAGATGGAATTGTTTCACCTTGCTGATGGTTCCGCCGGGTCCTTTGCTCGCACTGGAGCAGGAATTCAGCGAGACGGCCACGAGGACCGGCAGCAGCAGGCGCAGGGTGAAGCGGAAAGCGGAAGCCATAAAGCATGACACTATTGGATTTTGAACGGCAATGTCAACGCCGCCTTTGGTAAAGAAATGCGTCTTTTGACGAAAAGGCGCGCGAAACCCCGCCCCGCGCTTCCCGGTTGACGGCGGGGCGCGGCTTTTGACTGTGAGCGTTTCCCCTCCCGCCCTCCTCGATGGCCGACGCCGCCAGCACTCCGATGATGAAACAGTACCTCGCCATGCGGCGGGAGCTGCCGGAGGACGTGTTGCTTTTTTTCCGGCTGGGAGATTTTTACGAACTGTTCTTCGAGGACGCCAAAATCGCGTCGCCGATCCTCAACGTCGCGCTCACCAAGCGCAACGGCATCCCGATGTGCGGGGTGCCGTATCACGCGGCGCAGGGTTACCTCGCCCGGCTCATCAAGGGCGGCAAGCGCGTCGCCATCGCCGAGCAAACCACGGCGCCGCAGCCGGGCAAGATCGTGGAGCGGGAGATCTCGCAGATCATCAGCGCCGGCACGGTGGACGACCTGAACCTGCTGGAGGCGGATCGCGCGAACTACCTGGCGGCGGTGTTTCGCGAGGGGAAAAAATTCGGCCTCGCCTATGTCGATCACACCACCGGGGAGTTTGAAGTGGCGGAATTTGCCGCCGTGGACGAGCTGGCGGACGAACTGGAGCGGCTGCGACCCTCCGAGTTGCTGTTCAACGAGGAACAGCCGGATTTGATCGAGGCGCTGGGCCGCCCCGCCGCTGCGCTGGCTTGCGAGGGTTATTATTTCCTGGCGGATCAGGCGCAGCACAGCCTGACCACGCATTTTGAGGTGCAGTCGCTCGACGGCTTCGGCTGCGCCGGAATGAGCGCGGCCTTGGGCGCCGCCGGCGCGGTGCTGCAATACGTGCAGCATCAGCTCCGCCGCAGCGTGGACCACATCCGCCGCCTGCGGGTGGCGCAAACGGGCGACTGCGTTTTGATCGACGCCGCCAGCCAGTCGCATCTGGAACTGGTGGATTCCCGTTCCGGGCCGCAGCACTCGCTGCTGCGCGCGCTCGACCGCACCTGCACGCCGATGGGCGCGCGGCGGCTGCGGCACTGGGTGCTGCATCCGCTGCGGGATCTCGACGCGCTGGTGGAGCGGCAGGATGTCATCGCCAGTTTTTTGGAGGAATCCATGCTGCTCTCCCAGGTGCGCAGCCTGCTCAAGGACGTGCGCGACCTGGAGCGCACCAGCGGCCGCCTCAGCCAGGGCAGCGGCAACGGGCGGGATCTGCTGATGCTGGCGCAGTCGCTGGAGGTCGTGCCGCCGTTGCGCACGCTGCTGCAAACGCTCGTCGAGCGCGCGCATCCGCGCCCCGAGGATGCCACCGGGCTGCCCGCGCAAATCCTCGGCCGCCTGCATGACCTCAGCGCGCTGGCCGCAGAGATCCAAAACGCCATCGTGCCCGAGCCGCCGATGCAGATCCGCGAGGGCGGCGTCTTCCGCGACGGTTGGAACGCCGCGCTCGACGAACTGCGCGCCGCCTCCACCCAGGGCCGCCAGTGGCTGGCCGACATGCAGACGCGCGAGATCGAGCGCACCGGCATCAAGAGCCTCAAGATCAAATACAACGCCGTCTTCGGCTACTTCATCGAGATCACCAAGGCCAACCTCGCCAGCGTGCCGGCGGACTACCATCGCAAGCAAACCACGGTCAACGGCGAGCGCTTCATCACCGACGAACTCAAGCGCATGGAGGACAAGATCCTCGGCGCCGAGGAGCGCGCCAAGGCGGTGGAGTATGAGGAATTTCTCGCCCTGCGCGGCCGCGTGCTGGAGCACCTCGTCCACATCCAGGAGACCGCGGAAGCCATCGCCACGCTCGACACACTGGCCGCCTTGGCGGAAACCGCGCACCTGTTCAACTACAACCGCCCGCTGCTCAACGACAGCGGCAACCTCTTCATCCGCGACGGCCGCCATCCCGTGCTCGACCAAAACCTCACCGGCGGCGACCGCTTCGTGCCGAACGACGTCACCCTGGAGCCGAAGGAGAACCGGCTGCTGCTCATCACCGGGCCGAACATGGCGGGCAAAAGCACCTACCTGCGCCAGGTGGCGCTGCTCACCCTGATGGCGCAAATAGGAAGCTACCTGCCGGCGGCCAGCGCCGAGATCGGCCTCGTCGATCGCATCTTCACCCGCATCGGCGCCAGCGACGACATCGCGCGCGGCCAATCGACCTTCATGGTGGAGATGAACGAGACCGCGCTCATCCTGAACAACGCCACCGACCGCAGCCTCGTCATCCTCGACGAGATCGGCCGCGGCACCTCCACCTTCGACGGGTTGAGCATCGCCTGGAGCGTGGCCGAGCACCTGCACGACCGCATCGGCGCGCGCGCCCTGTTTGCCACGCATTACCACGAACTCACCGCGCTGGCGCAGAGCCGCAAGGCCGTGCAGAATTACAACGTCGCGGTCAAGGAATGGAACCACCAGATCATCTTCCTGCGCAAGATCATCCCCGGCAGCGCGGAGAAAAGCTACGGCATCCAGGTGGCGCGCCTGGCCGGCCTGCCGGAGTCGGTGATCGAACGCGCCAAGGAAGTCCTCGCCCGGCTCGAAACCGGCCACCGGCCGGCGGAAAGCGTCGGCGAAGTCCCCGCCGCCACCAGCGTCCCCGCCCGCCCGCGCAAGCAACGCGCCGCGAAACCCGCCCCGGCGGATCAGTTGACGTTGTTTGGGTAAGTGGGCATTGCCTGCGGCCAAATTTTGGCGCATCTTTCAGCATGACGACAAACCGCGATCCTTTCCGCCTGGACCGCTCCGCCTTCAGCGTGGGGCGGATGGAGGACCAGACGCGCGAGTATCGGGAAGGCTGCCTGCATCTCACGGTCGCCCAACGGATGCAGGGAATTCAACGACTCAGGGAGCACGCCCATGGAAGCCAAATCGCTGCCGCCAGACTTCAAAGAGTTCTTGCAGTTTCTAAACGAGGAGAAGGTTGAGTATCTGCTGATCGGCGGCTGGGTGCCTGGATCATCCGGGAAGTTGGCGCGGGATTTCGATTCGGAACCAATCAGTCAGTCGCGGGAACCCGATTCGCTGTTTTTTGGCTATGGAAGCTCATCGCCGGGGTCAGGGGGCACATCAGGAACCAAATCCAAAATACGCTCAAACTCTTTCAAGTCCGCCCGTTCCGCTCTCTGCAGCAAATAATCAACGGTGTTCAGTGCGGAAAGCTTCTCTGCCGCCGCGGTGATCAAAAACTGGTTCATCGAATAGCCATCCTTCGCCGCCAATTCCTTGATGGCGCGATGGAGCGATTCCGGGACTCTGATGGACATGGTAGCCATAAATCAAATCATGGTTAAGGCTTGGGCCGGTGTGATGGCTCGGATGCCAAGCGATTCCGAGCCTCGAAAATCCTTGAGGTTAAGGGTGATGATGAAAGGGGCATTAGCCGCAAGAGCCAGTTCCAGCACCATGTCATCATCCGCATCGGACAAGAATGGCCGCCATGTGTAAAAAATCGGCTGATGCTGCGCCAGTTTGCAGACGCCATCAATGACCTTGATGTTAGCCTATATTTGTTTGAACCAATCTTCATCAACTTCTCCCACTTCGATTACCTTGGTGCGGACTCCCAAATTCAATTCTTTTAATTTATCGGCGAGTTGGTCGCCATCAAGTAAATCGATAGGAGGCGCGCCATCGCGAGTCGCTTCTTTGAGGGCATCTCTTGTGAAGGACCCTGTCGTAATGAATAACCCCTTGTCCGCACGCCCCATCATAGCGCCTCGAAAATCTCGAATCATACTGGGTGTCACGACACCTTTGTATCGCTTTGCTTGGAATACAACATGAAAACTCATTAAGCCGTGGATTTTTGCGATTCCCTTGCCGTCAATTCCTCCATCACCGCTCCTCCCAGTCACCTCAACCTGTATAAATCCTGATTCGCGAAGTAACCGTTGGACAAGTCGCTCAAACGCATCAGGAGAAAGTGATTCTGTCAAAATGCGATGAACTGATGTCCGCCAAGAACCTTCGCTATCTGAAATTTCCTCATCAATCTCATCTTCTTTTGGTTTTGGCTTTTTCTTCTGTTCATTTTTTCTCTTTTTAAATTCTTCATTTATGAATCGGATTACAGCGCGAGGATCAACTTCTTCATGTGTATCAGCCTTCGGAAGCAGCGACCACACACCTCTGGAAGAATTGTCTATCAATCCATATTTCTTCAGATATGTGCGTCCCCAAGCGAGTCGATACTCTACTTCAGTTTGATTCCCTGCATCGGGATTGTGGAGAACCTCAAGGGCTTTCTCCGACAAGTTCATTATTTCGGTTGCCTTTTCATTTATCTCTTCAATCGAGCCAGAGCCACCCAAGACGCGAAGCGCCTTGAGGATTGGATTGAAGAACTCGTGGTAAAGAGGGACTGATGATGTAGGCATAATCTTTGTCAAACGAGATGATTATCTTCAAATTTGAAAGTTTGTCACGAACATTATC
>CAZNKC010000220.1:7428-9366 GCA_964573315.1 uncultured Verrucomicrobiaceae bacterium
GGAGGAGAGCAAGCAGCGCGGCAGCGATTTGGAGTGCGCCGGTTTCCGGCGCTTTGGATCGGACGCGGGGAGAACGCGCGCGCGTCCTTTCCGCATCAGCATCTCCTGGCCGCACGAATCCAAAGCTGCGCCAAGCGCAGCACTCCCAAATAAGACGCTGCCGCGCGCTTGCCTTGCGCCTACGCCAGCACTCCCTTCACCACCTCGCCATGCACGTCGGTGAGGCGGAAGTCGCGGCCTTGGAAGCGGTAGGTGAGCTTGGTGTGATCCATGCCGAAGAGATGCAGGATGGTGGCGTGGAAGTCGTGGATGGACACCGGATCGCGCGCGACGTGCCAGGCGAAGTCGTCGCTCTCGCCGTAGGTTTGCCCGCCCTTGACGCCGCCGCCGGCCATCCAGAGCGAGAAGGCGCCGGGGTGGTGGTCGCGGCCGGTGACGGCTTTGGCGCCGGGGCGGTTCTCGCCGAGCGCGGTGCGGCCGAACTCGCTGCCCCAGACGACGAGCGTGGTGTCGAGCAGGCCGCGCTGCTTGAGGTCTTTCAACAGCGCGGCGATGGGCTGGTCCACCATCCGGCAGTTGTGCTCGAGCTGGGGGTCGAGCCTGCTGTGATGATCCCAGGAGGCGTGGATGATGTTCACGAACCGCACGCCGCGCTCCACCATGCGCCGCGCTTGCAGGCAGTGGCGGGAGAAGATGGGGTAGTTGCCGATGCCGCCGAGGTTGCTGGCGATGGGCGGCTCGTCGCGGTCGATGCCGTAGGCGTCGAGCGTGGCGCGTGATTCGCCGCTGATATCGACCAGCTCCGGCGCGGCGCTCTGCATGCGGAAGGCGAGTTCGTAGCTGTTGATGCGGCTGGCGATTTCGGGGTCGCCGATGTGCTTGTGGCGGAGGCGGTTGAGGTCGTTGAGCGCGCCGAGGCTGGCGGCCTGCATCTCGTGGGTGATGCCGTCCGGGTTGTCCAGGTTCAGCACGGGCGAGGCGCCGTTGCGGAACATGACGCCGCCGTAGGACGACGGCAGGAAACCGCTCGACCAAGTGGAGCTGCCGCCGGGCAGGCCGCGCCCTTTGCTGAGCATGACGACGTAGGACGGCAAATCCTGCGAGGTGTTGCCGAGGCCGTAAGTCACCCACGAGCCGCTGCTGGGGCGGCCCAGCAGCGGCGCGCCGCAGTTCAGCATGAGCTGGCCGGGCAGGTGGTTGAACTGCGTGGTGTGCATGGAGCGGATCATGCAGATGTCATCCGCGCAGGTGGCGAGGTGCGGCAGCAGGTCGGAGAAATCCATGCCGCACTGGCCGTGCTTTTTGAACACGCGTTTCGTGCCCATGACGGTGGCGGTTTCCTTTTGCAGGAAGGCGAATTTTTGATCGCCCACCAAGCTGTCCGGCAGCGGCTGGCCATCGTATTTGTTGAGCAGCGGTTTGGGATCGAAGAGATCCATCTGGCTCGGCCCGCCTTCGAGGAAGATGAAAATGCAGCGCTCCGCGCGCGGCGCGAAGTGCGGCTTGCGCGTGGCGAGCGGATTCGCCGGCGTGCCGGGCTTCGACTCCTCCGCCAGCAACCCGTCCTGTCCCAGCAACGAAGCCAGCGCCAGCGTGCCCAGGCCGCACGAACTGGTGGCGAGGAAATCACGGCGGGTTTGAAGGAGGCGCTCTTGCGGGGACATGATCGGTTTATTAATACGGCGGATGACGGTGGATTTTGAAAGATAAAAAATAAGGGATGAAAAGGGAGGATGGGGCGGCTAATTGGAAATGATGAAAACAGGATTTGTCTTGGCGCTAATTTTAGGTTGGATTTTCGGAACACCTTGGGCGGGGGCGGGCGAGAGGGAAGCCGGGAGGCCGCCGGAGGGGTTGGGCGCGGGGGATTGGGATTCGATCAAGGCGGCGCATGAGGCGTGGCGGCACGGGTTCGTGGAAAAGGAGGATGGGACGTGG
>CAZNKC010000221.1:0-9307 GCA_964573315.1 uncultured Verrucomicrobiaceae bacterium
AAGGAGTGGAAATACCAGCGCTGGCGAACTTGCGAGCCTTCACTCAAAAAAGGAGTCGGTCACTCTGCCAGGGAAGCCCCTTCCATATCCCTTTTCCGGCCTTCCTGTTTTCCTTATTCACGAATCTAGGGTTAGTCTTCCTGAGCGCCAAGCCGGTCAAGCTTCCCGCTCAGCGCAGCCAGCAGCCGGTCGAGGTGCTCGGCCGGTTTCACCTTGGGCAGCACCTCCCGGATTTTCCCGTCCGGCGCGATGATGAAGGTGGTGCGCTCGACACCGAAGTACTTCCGGCCATACAGGGACTTCTCCACCCACACGCCGTACGCTTCGGCGATGCGGTGGTCCTCGTCGGCGATGAGCGGAAACGGCAGGCTGTACTTCTCGATGAATCTCGTGTGCCGCGCCGCAGAGTCCGGGCTGATGCCGAAGACGCGCGCTTTGCCGGCGAGTTTTTCCCAGCCGTCGCGCAGGCCGCAGGCTTGGGCGGTGCAGCCGGGCGTGTCGTCCTTCGGATAAAAATACAGCACGACCGCGGAGCCTTTCAGATCGCCCAGCTTGATGACCGCGCCCGGCGCATGACCGGGACCGGCGACGGGCGCTTCGAACCCGGGCGCTTTTTGGCCGATGGCCGGGTGGACGGGGGAGGATTCGCTCATGCCTGCGGCGGTTTGGGAGCCGGATTTTTGAAGAAGATGAGGAAGACCACGAGCACGCCGACGGCCAGCCACGCAGGCATGGCCCAGATGGCGGACCAATCATGAGTCAGCCCGTCCGCGGTGGCTTCCGCCAGCTTGTGATGCTCCGTGACCCGGCCTGCGAGCCAAGTGCCGACGAGGGAGCCGACACCCCACAGGATGAAGGCGATGAAGCCCTGGGCGGCGCTGCGGATGCGCTCGTTGGCCTCGTCATCGACATAGAGCTGGCCGGCGATGAAAAGGAAATCGTAGCAGGCGCCGTGCAGCAGGATGGCGGCGAAGATGAGCACGGTCTGCATGCCGCTGTCCACGCTGCCGGAGAGCAGGAAGTAGCGCGCCACCCAGCAGCCGATGCCGAGGAAGATGGTGGTCTTGTAACCGAGGCGCTTGAGGAAGAACGGCAGCAGCAGGAAGAAGATGATGTCCGACACCTGCGCCAGCGAGGTTTTCGCCAGCATGTTCTTCCATCCCAATTCGTTGAGGTACATGCCGAGATTGACGAAGTAGAAATAGAGCGGGATGCAGATGAGGAACATGCACAGGATGAAGATGGCGAAGGTGGGCTTCTTCAGCAGGGCGAGGGCGTCGAGACCGAGGATATCGCCGAGGCTGACATCGGAGCCGGTCTTCTTCGGCGGGGTGTGCGGCAGGGTGAGGGCGAAGAAACCAAAAACCACCGAAGCGCCGCCGGCGAGATAGAACTGGACGGAGGAAAGCTCGCCATCGAGCGCGTTGAGGACGACAAGCCCGGCGATCCAGCCCACCGCGCTGAACAGCTTGACGATGGGAAAGTCTTTTTTGGGATCCTCCAGGTGATGCAGCGCCAGGGAGTTGCCGAGGGCCAGGGTGGGCACGTAGAGCGCGCAGTAAAGGATCAGCACGGGATAGAACGAACTGAACGATCTGATCTGAGGCAGCAAACAAAGCACGATGCCGCCGAAGATGCCGAGCACGGTGAGGATTTTTTCCGCGGCAAAATAACGGTCGGCGATGAGGCCGACGAAAAACGGCGCGATGATGGCGCCCCAGGCGAAAGCGCCGTAGGCAAGCCCGATCTGCCCCCCTTCGAAGCCGAGGGTCTTGGCCAAATAAGGCCCCATGCTGACATACCACGCCCCCCAGATGAAGTACTGGAGAAACATGAAGACGGCGAGCTTGATTTTGATCTGGGTTTGCATGGCGGGAGCGGGATTGAAGGCGGCAGCGTAGGGGATGGCGCCAGCTTTGGGAAGGGCAAAATGAATGGTGCGGGAAAATGAAACGCGTTTGTGGCGATGCTTTTGCCGCAGAGGGGCAGAGAGGCAGAGGTCGCAGAGTCCACACATGGTTTTTCATTGCGTCCTCTGCTCCTTTGCCCCTCCGCGGCATCATTCGAATGGCTGGGAGAGGTTGACGCAAAAAAGCGGCCCCGTTCCCGGGGCCGCTCTGTGGTGGAATGTGAAAGCTGGAGGCCGGCCTCAAGCCTTCGGCGTGTCGGGGCCGGAGGCGGGGAGTTCGGGTTTGGCGATGTAGTCGTGCGGGATGTCGCCTTTCAACGCCTTGAGGAAGGCGACGATGGAGGCGGTCTCGTCGTCGTTGACCGGCCTGCCGAGCTGATGTTCGGCCATCATTTTGACGATCGTTTCCAACTCCTTCACGGAACCGTCGTGCAGGTAGGGGCCGGTCTCGGTGATGTTGCGCAGGCTGGGCACTTTGAAGATGAATTTGTCGGATTCCTGTTTCGTCTCGGCGGCGCGGCCTTCGTCCTTGAGATCGGGCCAGGGTTTCACGAGGCCGAGCTTTTGATACATGTGGCCGCCGACTCCGGCGCCGTTGTGGCAGGTGACGCAGCCGGCTTTGGCGAAGGTCTCAAAGCCCTTTTTCTCGTCGTCGTTGAGGGCGTCCTCCTTGCCGCGCAGGAAGTCGTCCCAGCGCGAGGGCGTCAGCAGCTTGCGCTCGAAGGCGCCGATGGCCTTGCCGAAGTTGTCGTAGTTGATGGGGTCTTCCTCGCCGGGAAAAGCGGCCTTGAAGGACTCGATGTAGCCGGGGATGGACTTGAGGACTTTCACGACGAAATCGGCGTCGGGCATGCCCATTTCCACCGGGTTGAGCACGGGGCCTTTGGCCTGCTCCTCGACGTTGGGCGCGCGGCCATCCCAGAATTGGGCGATGTGCAGGGCAGCGTTGTAAGTGGGCGGAGAACTGCGCCCGCCCAGCGTGCCGTCGTGACCGGGGGAAAAGGGCAGGTTGTCCTGGCCGTAGGCGTCGAGCTTGTGGCAGGAGTTGCAGGAGAGCTTCTGGCCCTTGGAGATGCGGTCTTCATAGTACAGCATGCGGCCCAGGTCGATGCGGGCCTCGCTGAGTTCGTTGTCATTGGATGGCACCTCGGCCGGCAGCGGCGCGAACATGGGTTTGTAAGCGTCCAGCATGCTCTGCGCCGCGGCGGGCGCGGGCAGGCAGATGACGGTGGCGAGGGTGAGTGGTGCGAGCAGGAAGAGGGTTTTTCGATGGGTCATTGTTTTTTTGGGGGGAGAAACCTCCTACGTGCGCCGGGCCGGGAAACAATATGAGAAATCGTGAAAAAAACAGGAGGAGGCGCAAAGCTGCCAAGAACCGCGCAGGCCAGCACACCAAGGGCGGACGCAAGGTTTGCCGCACGGCCTTGGGTTTTCGCCACGCTTGGCAAAACTGGAAGCCTATCCACCCCAAGGAGAGGCGCTTTGCAAGAGCTGTCCCGGAGGGCGGGGCTCTGTCCACGCCCATTTGTCCGGGGGCGGAGGTGGCGCGGAGCCAAGGGGGCAAGGGCGGACAGTTCGTCCCGCGCATGCAGGGCAGAATGCCTGTGCTACGCTTTTTTCGCTATTGAACAAGCGGAGCGTAGCGGCTAGTTTGTAAGGCATGAATAGCCGCAATCCACCAGTCATCAGGTTTCGCGTATTCCGGCGCTTGGCGCTGGCCGTGCTGGCAGCGGTGGTGTCTGGCGTGGCGGCGCAGGAGGGCGCGGCGCCTGCGGACCTGGGGCAGCGTCTGGCCGAGGTTCAGGATTTGCAAAGCCGGCAGAAATATGTCGATGCGTTGCTGAAGCTCGACGAGATCGAGGCGGCTTTTCCCGCCACTGCGGATCTATACAACCTCCGGGGCGCCATTCTGCTGGCGCCCGGCATCCGGGATTTCGAGAAAGCGGAAGTGGCTTTCAAAAAGGCGGCGGAGCTGCAAAAGGGCGGCTTGGGTCCGGCTTTCAATCTGGCCGAGCTGGCCTTTGTGCGGCATGATTGGGCGAATGCCAAGGCGAGCTTCGAGGCGCTGCTGAAGGAGTTTCCGAAAATGCAGGTTTCGATACGGCATCTGGTGTTGTTCAAGATTCTCATCTGCCAGTTGCGCCTGGGTGAGATGGAGGCGGCGGAGGCGGCGCTGAAAACGCATTTCACCTTCATGGACGACACGCCGGCCTACTACTTCTCCAAGGCGGCCATCGCCTTCCAAAAAGAGGACAACATAACCGCCCAGGAGTGGCTGGCCAAGGCCGTGACGATCTTCGGCGAGAAACACAATGCGGCCTATATCGACTGCCTGAAAGAGGTGCGTTGGATGGCACACGTCGGGCTGCCGTTGACTCAGGACGATCCGTGAGTGGTATTTGGATTTCGGCGGCTTGTGCTCATGAAGAAGTCACCGCGTCAAAAGTCAAAAAGGTCAAAAATTCGGATTTCGGATTTCGGGCTTTGAAGAATGTTTGAGGGCATCCATCGGCAACCGTCAGATCAGGCGTAGGCGCGCACCTCGACGATGCGCGCGTGGTCGAGGCCGTTGGTGGCGGTGACGGTGACGCGCAGGGCGGTGATGGCGGCGGCGTTTTCCAGCAGGTGCGCGCGGCGGCGCTGGTGGTTGTTTTGCACGCGCTCCGTTTCCCGCCAGCCGCCGGCGGTTTCGAGGCTCAGTGTGTAATCCCGCACGGTCTCGGGCTGCGACCGGCCCCAGAGCATTTTTTGCGTGTAACCGTCCGCCGGTGACAGCGTGAGCAGGCGGTGCAGGCCGGTGTCAAAGATGAGCACGATCTCGCGCAGCGTCACGGGCTCGCTCCAGCGGATTTCCAGCCACGCGGGCAGGCCGGCGGCGGGATCGCTCATCCAGCGGTGCGGACCGGGCCGGACGCGCGGTGGCGGCACATTGGCCACTGTGCGCGTGCGGCCGCTGCGCGCGAGATCCGGCCCGGCGCCGGGTTGCGCGCTGGAGGCGGTGAGGTTTTCGGCGCGGAGGACGAGATCGCTTGCGTCCTCGTTTTGGCCGTCGATCAAAAAACAATCGTCCTTGAGAAGCTGCTGCTGGATGGCGCGCACGAGGTCCGGGTGCGAGGCGATGTCCGCGGGCGCCGTGTTTTCCCGCAGGGCGAGCGCCGCCGCCGTGCCCACGCCCTGGCCGGCCACGGCGCACGTCGCCATCACGCGCGTGGAGGCGAAGGCGATGTGCGTGGCGGAGAGGTTGCGGCCCGCGAACATGAGGTTGCGCGGCCCGGCGGAGACGCAGGCGCGCAGCGGGATGTCATAGACGAAGGGCAGATGATGCTGCGTGCAGGGCGGCAGCTCCGGCGCGTCCACACCCTCCGGCGGATGCGTGTCGATGGGCCAGCCGCCGTAGGCGATGGCGTCGGGAAAGGCGCGGGACGCGAGCAGATCGTTTTCGGTGAGGATATGCTGGCCGATGAAGCGGCGGCTCTCGCGCTTGCCGGGCAGAAAGCCTATCCACTCCAGCGCCCAGTGCCCGGCGTCCACGCCGGAGCGGTTTTTGACGAAATCCCACACGCCGAGCGTGATGGCCAGCAACTCGTCGCGGATGCGCCCGTTGTCCCGGATCGTGTCCAGGCAGCCGCCCCACTCGATCCACCAGTAACCGTATTCGAGGCCGAGATCGAAACCGCTCTGCGCATACGGTCGCAGCTTGAAATCCTCCGCCGTGAAACGCCGCGCCCACGGCGGCGCGGTGAAGGGCATGGGGCGGTCATGTTGGCGCGCTTGGAAGAGAATGGAGGAGCCGAGAGTCTTCGCGTCCGCCTCATCCTGCGCCAGCGACTCGCCGTATCGCGCCTTGCTCTCGCGCCCGCGCATGAAGGGCGCGCCGGCTTCCACGCCGAGGCGGCCGTCGCCGGTGCAGTCGGCGAAGATGCGCGCCCGGATGGTGAAGGCCTCCTCAGTGGACTGCCGCTCGGCTCGCGCCGAGCGGATGAGGCCGTCCTCCACCACGGCGCCGGTCACGGTGGTGTCGAGCAGCAGCGTGAGGTCCGGCTCGCGCCGGCATTTGTCGTAAAGGAGGAGGTCCATGAGCGCGGGCGCGCGCTGCGGGTTGTGAACGGCGAGGTCGAGGCGGATTTCTTCGATGAGGCCGCCCTCGCGCAATTCCGTCTCCAGCGCCGCGCCGCCGTGCAGGCCGGTGGCGCCGACGACGTGCATCCGCACCTCGCTGGAGGCATTGCCGCCGAGCACGGAGCGGTCCTGGCACAAAATGACGCGCGCGCCGAGCCGGGCCGCCGCCAGCGCGCAGCACACGCCGGAAAGACCGCCGCCGGCGACCAGGAGATCGCATTCCAGCGTTCGCTCCGTCAGCACGGCCGTCGCCGGGCCGCCGGTGTTTTTGGGCAGGGTGGGAGTCACGGACGGCAGCATGGAGCTTGCCGCCGGAGGCGGCAAGGGAAACGGGGGGAGTTTCAAAGTTCAAGCCCCGAAGGAGCGGTACAACACAGCCCAGGGCAAGCGAGGCTCTGCCGAGCGCCGCCCTGGGTCAACATCGCCACGAACCCCGGTTCCAATCCCAGCCCTGAAAGGGCGGGACAAACGTGGAACGCAAGTTTGTCCCGCCCTTTCAGGGCTGGCATCAAAGAGGAGTTGCGCCGCGCCGGTTTCCCAGGGCGGCGCTCCTGCGGAGCTTGCCCTGGGCTGTGTTGTGCCGCCCCTTCGGGGCTGAAAGGCTTGGTGCGGCAAGGGTTTCCTAAACTCGCATCATTCGCATCCTGTCGGATGACTGTGAATTTGAAACTCCTTCGCGCGCCGCGTCAGGTGCCTTGTTTGCTCCACTGCCGCGCTCGCTGGGCAAAAAAGTTGGCGCCGCTAAAGGGAGCCGTGCTTCGCGTCAGCAGCCAGCGCAGCCAGACCAGCGCCATGACAAGGTAGCAAACGCCGATGAAAAGCGTTCCAATCGGACCGGCGAAGAAAAACAAGCCGAAAGCCACGAGCGAGGCCAATATCCCCATCAAAAGGCCGGCGCGGATGGATGAGGCGATTAGGCCAGTGCGCAGCAGGCAGCCGGCTCCCAGCAGAAACGGCAGCCAAAACCCTGCTGCAACCGGCTGCCAGGAAGCCGGATAAACGCAAGCCACGACAATCGCTCCAACCAAGGCGATGCTCACCGGGACCACAAGCGCCGCCATCATCAGTTGGATAGTTGTCATGGGCAGCGTCCGTCCGGCGCGCAGAGACAGGCTGGCCGGTACCAATGCGTTGCCCAGCAGTACAAAGGCACAGATGAAGCCTTTGGAATCGTCGCGCATTCCAAGCAAGCCAAACAGCAGCCAGATAACGACAACGCCGCTGACTATGCTCAAAGAAAAGCCTGCGGCGATGAGGGTATCGCGCAGCAACCACTGCGGCAAGCCTTTCAGCCGGCCTCCGAATGGATATTCTTCATGAGAGATGTTTCCAGTCTGTTGTCGTCCCGCCGTGACAGGTTCCGTTTTTTCATGGGGACGCCAGATCATCTTGTCGCATTCGATGCGCGGCGCCCGCCGCCAGGACCACCAAGCGAGCAACCCGCAAGCCACTCCAGCCGCCAAATGTGTTATGTTCCAATCACTGAATTCCCGCGGCACCCATTTGAGAAGCGGGGTTATCAGGATCATGGCGCTAAACATCAGAAACGTCTGCACAACGGCAACGATCCGCCAAGGGGAGGGAACGGTCCAACCCAACACGCAAAGGGCCGCCAGTCCCAGTCCTATCAGCGAACCAAACCATACGGCGCCCAGCGCGGCCACGCCTTTGGGCTCGGCCCACCAGAGTTCCGCAATTCCCCATCCAACCGTGCCGCAAACCCCCAACCAAAGAAAAGGCAGCCCGGCCACCACCCACCAGATGCCGCGCCGCAACGCCGGCTGCCGCATCGGCATCAATGCAAAGATGCGGAACACGCCTCGTTGCATGTCGATTGGCACCGTCATCAACGCCAATACCTGCACGATGAACCCCATTGGCATCCCCAACACGCCACTAGCCAGACCAAAAAGACTGGCATAAAACAACCAACCCCACCACCAGCGCCGCAAAAAATCCCTGACGAACGGATTGCGATTCATGCTCCCCTCCCTCCTTGTGCGAACTGCCGCGCTTGCTGGGCCGCAAAAAAGTTGGTGCTGCTGAAGGGAGCCGTGCTTCGCGTCAGCAGCCAGCGCAGCCAGATCAGCGCCGCCACTCCCAAGCCTCCGCCGATCAACAGCAGCGCAGGGGGATTCGCGGCATCATACTTATGAAAACCGGAAAATGCGGGCATGAAGAACAGCAGCGGCATCACCCAAGAGACTGTGCCAGCAGATAAGGCGATCACGGTGGTGCGCAGCAGGCAGCAGGCTCCCAGCATAAACACCAGCCAAGCACCCGAAAAAGTCGGGTCACGGTAAGTTTGGTCGAGATAGACCAGAACGGCCGTGCTGCACAAAGCGGTGACCGCTGGAATCGCAAGCATTGCCATCATCAGGCGGCCACTGCTCACGGGCAGCACCCGGCCAGCACGCAATGGCACGCTGGCCGGTATGAAGGCAACACCCATCAGGGAAAATATTTGGAGCAGCCCAATCCAGTGCTGCGACACGAATAAGTCCCGCGTGTCTCCAGACTCATATTCTCTCCCCAACGCCAGAGAGACGAGAGTCAAGATGCCAGCCAAGGTCAAAAAGGCCGTCGCAGCGGAGAGTGCCTCGCGTGCCAGCCAACGCGACCAGCCCGTGATGCCTCTCATGGGTTCAGTCCGGCCACGCCAAACATCGCCTGCTGGCTGCTGCCGTGATACGGCGGTCCTTGGATCCCAAAGTGCCATGTGACAGTTGATGCGCGGCGCGCGCAACCAGGACCACCAGACAAGCAGGCAGCAAGCCACTCCAACCGTCAGATGAATGGCATTCCAATCGCTGAACTCCCGCGGCACCCATTTCGCATACGAACTCTCCGCCTGTGTGAACGCAGAGGATACCAGGATTAGTGGCAGCAGAGGAAACATGCTCCACAAGCGCTTTTGGAAAGCCTGGACGCTCCATGTCAGCATGATCAAGGCCGCAAACCCCAAGCCGGTCAACAGGACATACCATACAGCGACCAGAGAGGCCATGCCTCCTTTTGGTCCGATCATCCACCACCCCACCGTGCTGCAAAACCCCAGCCATAACGCATGAAGCCCCAACGTCATCCACCAGAGATCGCGTTTCAGTGCCGATTCCCGCACCGGCATCAACGCACAAACCCGGAACGCGCCGTGCCGCATGTCGAATTGTATCATCAGCAATCCCCAGACAGATGCCATCAGAAGAAGTATAGGGGCAAGCCAGCCGCCAGCCCAGCCAAGGAGGCCGGTAAAAAGCACCCACCACCACCAGCGCCGCA